>JBCCEK010000011.1:0-44999 GCA_039030295.1 Myxococcota bacterium
AAACTGGGGCAGAGCCGAGCACGTCTGAGTGGGCGAGGTAGTGCCCCACCCCTCGCTCACCCCGGCGGACCGTCCCGTCAGCAACCCCTATCGCGCCGCGACGTGCTGTTCCATCAGCTCTTGGAGCTCTGACGGCTTGTCGTCCGGGTCTTGGCCCTGACGCCGCTTGTCGATGTCCTCGAGCAACTCCCGGCACTCAGGCTTGTCGCGCAAGTGGTCGAGGAGGAGGCTCGATGCACTCCCGAAAGACTTCTCGTAGTCTAGCGCCTCGCGTACGCGGTTCGCGATCCGCTCTCGGCCCGTCTGAAGGTCGTTCTCGAGGGCTTCGCTGTACCGCTTGAGCTGCGCGCGAAGCTGTTCGATCTGCTTGCGTCGTTCCGCGGCCGCCTCTTCTTTGCCACGGGCCCGACGCTCGTACTCGCGCGCGACGCCATCGAGGACCGTGATCTCCGCGCGTGCCGCACCGAGCGACTCATGGGCGCCTCGAATCCGGTCGAGATCCTGTCCTGCCGCCTGGACCTCGGCTTGTGCCGCGCGCATCTCGCGCTGTGACTTCTTCTTGCGCAAGACGATATGACTCAGCAAGTCCCGCTCTGCCGAAGCATCGCGCAATGCGCGCGACTCCTCGCCCGCAAGGTCTTCAACCTTACGACCGATTTCAGCGCGAAGCCCTCGGCCCCGCTTCTCGATGCTCTCGAGCTTCTTCGAGTGACTTTCCAGTTCGCCCTCGAGGCGCGAGGCGCGAGACGCCATCTCCCAGATTCGATCCGCGGCGTTCTGTACCGTTTCGGGTGCATCGCCGTCCGGGTACGCGCGCGCGACCGCTCGGAGGAAGTTTGCCGCGGTGCGGCTCCACTCCACGACGCCCGGTGCTTTGGCTGGCGGCGGAAGCGGCGGCGCTGCCGGAGTGGCCTCCGCGGGCGAGTCCCACGTTCGCGCCGGAAGCGAGCGCTGCATCTCTTTGAGCTCTTCCTTGAGATGGTGACCGTCTCGAAAGCGGTTGTCCGGCTCCTTCTCGAGCAACTTTAGAATGATCTGTTCGGCGTGCTCGGGAACCTCCGGCCTGTACTTGCGCGGACTCGGCGCCTTGGCCTTGCGCTGCATGTCGAGCAACTCGTCGCGGTCGCCTGACCTAAACGGAAGCCTGCCGGTCAGCATCTCGAAGAAGAGAATGCCGAGTGCGTAGAGATCGCTCGATGAAATCGCATCTTCACCGCGTGCCTGTTCGGGAGACATGTACTCGGGAGTTCCGAACACCGCACCCTTGGGCGCGAGGCGAGGGTCACGCGTTAGGGCCGCGAGCCCGAAGTCGAGGATCTTGACGAAGTCCTTTCGCCCCCCGCGCGCCGTGACCATGATGTTGTCGCTCTTGAGGTCGCGGTGAACGACACCGAGATCATGAGCACGCGCAAGCGCGGCGGTCATCTGCTCGAGGATGTCGACCGCGCGCGCGATCGGCATTGGCCCCTTCGCGATCTGCGACGAGAGCGAATCGCCGATCAGATACTCCATGACCAAATAGAGCTCGCCGTCCTCGGTCTCCCCGACGTCGTGGATATCGACGATGTGCGCGTGGTCGACCCGGTTCGCAGCCCGTGCCTCGCGCACCATCCAGGCTCGAAGGTGAGTTTCTCCCCTCAAGTCCGGGCGAATGAGCTTGAGCGCGACCACGCGATCGATGAGCACGTGTCTCGCTCGGTAGACGACTCCCATTCCCCCTTCGCCAAGCTGCGACTCCAGCCGATAGCGGCCAGCGATCACCTTGCCGAGAAGCGGATCTTTGGATTTTTTCGAGCGCGCAGTCTTCCGAACAATCCCCATGGTTCCCCCGTACCGAGTGGACGTTCTTATGATAGACAGAGACGAAGGTGGGCCCCAAGTGTTCCGTTGTCGTTGGAACGGTGATCGAGCGGTTGGGACTAAGCTGACAGCGAGGGTCCGACACGCGTATATTGGTCGGGTCGGTCACCAACGGAGGGATGTGTGAGCGAAGAGCGGCCGCTTCTCGGGCCGTACCACATCGAACGTCGATTAGCGACGGGGGGAATGGCCGAGGTTTTCGTTGCGCGCCGAGAGGGGCTTCACGGCTTCCAGAAGCGCGTCGCGCTCAAGCGTATTCTCCCTCAGTTCTCCAGTGATCCGGACTTCGTCGGGATGTTTATCGACGAGGCGCGTCTCGCGGCCCAGCTCGAGCACCCCAACATTGTTCAGGTGTTCGACTTCGGGACCCTCGGAGAGGATCTCGTCCTCGTGATGGAGTTGGTCGACGGCTCGAACGTGAGTCGTGTTCTGCGTACCGGTCCTCCGGAGACCCCGATCCCTTGGGACGTTGCACTTCATATCGCGTATCAAACGGCCCAGGCGCTCGACTACGCTCACCATGCTGTCGACAACCACGGGCAGTCGCTCGAATTCGTCCATCGTGACGTGAGCCCCGCCAACATCCTGTTGACCCGCACAGGGCACGTGAAACTCACCGATTTCGGGATCGCGACCGTCCGCAGTCGGGCCCCAACGACCGAAGATGGCCAAGTTCGCGGCAAGCTCGGCTACATGTCACCCGAGCAGGTGCTCGGGAAGGAGCTGACCGGCAAGAGTGATGTGTTCACACTATCGACCGTCCTCGCGGAGCAGTTGATCGGCGAGCCCCTCTTCCAAGGTGAGAGCGAGCTGAATGTCTTGCTTCAGATTCGCGATGCCGATCTTCGGGTCCTCGCCCGTTGCGAGCGCCGAATCCCCCAAGACATTCGACAACTGGTGCTGCGGGGCCTCCAAAAAGAGCCCGCGGAGCGTCCGACGGCGGGCGCGTTCGCCGAAGCCTGTGCCGAGATCATGCGGAGGCGAGGGATGGGCCACGGTCCCGATCGGCTTGCTCGGCTCTTGTCGCAGCTTGGGCTTGTCGAAGGTGAGGCGCCGGAGGTTCACGAGCCTGGCGCCGCGGTGCCATCGCTCGTCGACAGCGACCTCATGCATCACGCGGGACAGGAGCTCCTCGGTCCGCAAACCGCCACGTCACCGACGATCTATAGGGTCCTCCTCCCCGACGGCAGCGAGATGGGCCCGATGAGCTATCCGCGACTGATTCAGTTGTTGACCACCGGTGTCATCGACAGTCGAAGCAGTAAGATCGCCAAGAGCGACGGCACCTATCTCGACGCGACGCGGATTCCCGAGCTGACCCGCTTCGTCACATCCCCTGGCCTTCAATGGAAGCTGGAGGAGCTCGCGCAAGCCGACAAGCAAGGGCAACTCCGAGCCGCGACACTCTTGCCTGTCGTCTACGACATCGTCGCGCGGCAAGAAACCGGCGTGCTGCATCTGTGGCAGCGGAACCGCCGGAAGAAGATCTACTTCGTGTCGGGGCGACCCGAGTTCGTCGCGTCCACCGACAAGTCTGAGTTGCTCGGGGAGCATCTCGTTGCGACCGGGCGATGCCTAAGGATGGAAATCGAGATGGCCCTGGCTCTGCTTCCGAAGTACGGAGGGCGCCTTGGGGATGCGCTGGTGGGGCTCGGGATCCTTCGCCCCGTCGAACTGTTCCGCGCGATCACCGACCAAGTCCGAGGCCGACTCATGGAGTCGTTTCGCTGGCGGCGCGGAGAGTGGGCATTCGTACGTGGGGCCCGGAGCCATGAAGAAACCTTTCCACTTGGCCAAGATCCATACGAGTTGCTCCGCGATGCTGCGCGGGAGGCGCACCTCGAGGAGATCGAGTCGGTGCTGGACCCTCTGCGAGAGCGCGTCGTGGAGCGCTGCAAGGACGGGCCGCCACTAGCTTCGTTTCGGTTGGATCGAACCTGGGAGAGCATCCTCGAGGCCGTTTCAGGGGACGCCACGCTCGGAGGGCTCATCGCAAGAGAGGGGCACTCCGGGGCGGATCTCGAACCAGTGTATCGAGCGCTATACCTTGGGCTTGCGTGTGGGCTCGTTCGGACCAAGGTGAATCCCTCGGAGATGCCCTTTCGCGAATCTTTCAGCGCCTGAGCCCGTCGTGACCTTCGTCGAACTGACCGAACCTACCATTGAAGCCACTCCCGTCCTGGTAGAGGTCCCTCATTCCGGTCTTCAGATTCCGCCCGAGGTGGACGCCGAACTCGATGCGTCACCTCTCTCAGCGCTGCGTGACTCGGACATCTACGTGGACAAGCTCTACGCGGATGTCCCAAGTGTCGGGGCCACGCTTCTTGTCGCCCGCGTTTCACGCTACGTCGTCGACCTCAACCGAGGTCCCGATGACGTCGACTCCGCGGCAGTGCCGCGTCACCCGAAGGCGCGTCAGATCCCTGCGCGAGGTGTGGTTTGGCGAGCGAGCACCGACGGCAAGCCACTGCTGCGCTCACCACTGACCGTCGACCAGTTCAAGCAGCGCATTGAGCGATACTATCAACCGTATCACCGCACACTGCGTGATGTATCGTCCGAGATCCGCGAGAAGCATGGCCACGTGATCGTCGTCGCCGCTCACTCGATGCCGTCCCACGGACGACGCATGTTGGGAGGCAAGTCGGTTCGTCGCCCTGACATCGTGCCCGGCACCCGTGGACGCTCAACCGCCGATGGTCGGATTATCGATTTGATCGATACCCACTTCCGGGAGGCAGGCCTCAGCGTGAAACACGACGTGCCGTACCGCGGGGGTTGGACGACTGGCCACTACGGTGCGCCGAAGCAAGGCCGACACGTCGTCCAGATCGAACTCAACCGGGCGCTCTACGTCGATGAGCACACCAGCGAGATCAAGAGAAGCGATTTCGCGCAGCTCAAGGTGCTACTCGAGGGACTCGTCGCGAAGCTCGGCCAGGTGAAGCTGAACAGTACTCAGTTCGCGACCGGCTGATCGACGACGCCTGATTCGTCGGAACGCACTTCGAGGCGGTAACGGCTGTTCGCGGTCTGCAAGTAATAGGTGTCTTGCCCGCACAACTGAAGGACGCGTTTGACTGGGGTGGTGACGTATTCGTGCAGGCCGTCTGCGAACTCGATGACCACGACAGACCCTTTGCGAGGCGGACGCAAAAGGCGGCCCACGACAGCTCGCCCGGGCTTGCGGCCAACTTTACGAAGCACAACGTCCACGAACCGAAAACTAGCATAACTGGACCACCCGGCAAAGCTGACACGGAAAAATCCAGCCTTTTTGCGCGTCTCCTGACATCGCCGGCTCGGGTCGCGGCGCCGCGGCGGGAGAGCACGGAGATGCGGCAAAACGCCGCGTCGCAATGGTCGTGCCGCACCGATTCCATAGTGTTTTCGTTGGATCACTACGACGGCACGCTTAGTGCACTGACAAACAAGCATGGCGCAGTCACCGACTCCCACAGCCCTCGATCGGTATCGGATGTCTCTCAAGCGGGTACACGTGCTCGATCCAGAACGTGAGCGCATGCTGGCGGAACAGTGGTCGAACGGGAACGAATCCGCGGGCGCGGAACTCATCGAGTCGAGCCTTCCATTCGTCATCTCCATCGCGCGCGAGTACCGCCGGTGGGGCGTACCGCTCGAGGATCTGATCCAACAGGGCAACCTTGGTCTTCTGAAAGCCGCGGCGAAGTTCGATCCGGACAAGAAGTGCCGACTGATCACCTACGCTGCCTATTGGATCCGCGCTGAGATCCGCGATTACGTCGTGCGGACGCATCGAATCGTGCGGCTCGGAACGACGCGGACTGAGCGTCGCGCGATGCGCGCCTACCGTCGAAAGGCGGTCGACTCGCCGGAGGCCCTCGCGGAAGAGAGCGGGATGCCGGTGGCTCGTGCGGCTCAGCTGTGGCCGCTGCTGACCCGCGGGGACATGTCGCTCGATGCGACGACGACAGACGCTCCGACGCCGCTCGACCGAATGAGCTCAGAGCAGCTGAGCCCAGAGGATGAGCTGGCCCGTGCCGAGGCGATCCAACGCGTCCGGACCGACCTTGGTTCTGCCCTCGAGAGCCTCACGGACCGCGAGCAACGCATCGTGGCCGCTCGCTTGATGGCCGAGCAGCCGCGCACCCTCGAGGCGCTAGGCCGCGAAATGGGTGTGAGTAAGGAACGGGTACGTCAGCTCGAGGTGCGGGCGCGCGCGAAGCTTCGGGAGCGCCTCGGCCACCTTCGATCGGCTGCCTAGCCAATCGCCCCCGGGAAGGTTGCAAGACGCTTCCTTGACTCCCTCGGATTGTCGACGCAATTTGGCGCGAAGAATGCTTCGTCCCCGCTTCCTTATCTCCCTGGTCGTCGGTGTCGCGGTGTCCGTCGTGGGCTGCAATCGAGACCTCGGCGAGTGCAACCTCGACGGGACAACGGACGAGGGTAGGCCCATCGAGGGCCCTGCGGCGTTCGACTTGGCTTTCCGCGAGATCGATGGGCTTCCGATGTACGAGGGCCAGGCGCTGATCCAAACGAGCTGTGGCGCGGGCCAGTTCTGCCATTCGCCTGCTGCCGAGCGCGCGGAACGATTCGGTGTCCCCGCGGGTTTGAACTTCGACCTCGACCTCGCCTGCACCGATCCCTCGGTCGACGCCACCTGCGCCGATATCCAGCCGTGTGACGACTCGACGACCGAGTCGGCCTACTGCGAACGCCTCGACCGTCTCGACGCCAACCAAAGCAAGCTCGGAACGTGGTCCGGACAGAGCATTCAAGAGATTCGCGCGGGAACGATGCCACCCGGAGAGGCGGGTCGGAACGTTCGCGACACTCGAACTTGGCTCCGCGCCGACGGAAGCACGCTGCCAGAGATTGGCACTTCGGAAGCTCGAGAGATCATCCGGAACTACCTGGCTTGCGCATCTCCTGTCGTTGCGCGCACGGAGCTCGCTCCCTCGCCCCAGCTCGAGCTCACCCCCTGCCCGAGTGTCGAGGGAGAGACTTGCGTGTACTCCGGGCCGGGAGGGACGCTTCCTGATCCGACGTGGAGTTCGATCTACGCGAGCCTGATGTTCCCGAGCTGCCTGGCCTGTCACGCGCCCGCCAACACCAACATGGATCAGAACCCGAACAACCCCGGTGGTTTCATTCCTGGCGGGGCGAGTGCGGCCGGCCTGGCGGCACTTGATTTGTCGGGCAGCGATCTCACCGACACCAGCAACTGGGCTTCTGAATCCCACGCTGCGGTCTTTGAGGCACCTCCCTCTGCCCAAGGAATGTGCGCCGGACAAGCGTTGATCGTCGACCCGAACGATCCCGACGGCTCGCTCGTGATTCAGAAGCTTCGTGCCGTCCAGACGTGCGGCGACGAGATGCCGCCAGCCGGGGGCGTCCAAACGATCTCGAACTCGGTGATCGAGGTGGTGGAGCAGTGGATCGATCTGGGCGCCCCAAACGACTGAGTCTTGCGTTTCGGGTCGGGTTACTCCTGGCCTTGGCTTGCACGACGCTCGTTGGGTGCAGTTCCTCGGCGGCCTGTCCCGCGCAGCCGATCACGGATCCGGCTGAAGCGCTCGAGGCCCTCGCTGATCGGCAAAAGGGTTGGTCGTCTCTCAAGGCCGAGGCGAGGGTTACGCAATGGGCGGATAGGGGGCGGATTCGTGGCACCGTGTTGATGTTCTTCGAGCGGCCGGCAAAGGTCCGCTTCGACGTGATGAGCCAGTTCGGCCCTGCAGCCGTGCTCACGAGCGACGGCGACAGCTTTCAACTGAGCGATTTGCGAGCCAGTACGTTCCTGCACGGCCCGACCTGCCCGGAGAACATCGCGCGGCTCCTGGGGATTGCGATCGACGGCGAAAACCTGATTCGATTCTTGACCGGGGACACCCCGTTGATCGCGGCGACGACCCAATCTATGGAGTGCAGGGGTGGCGGGTATGTCCTCGTGCTGCGGGCGGCTGACAACAGCACTCAAGAGATCGAGATCGCGATCGCCAGCGAAGACCGAGACAAACCTGCGGGGGCCCAGCGTTTGACGCTTGTCGAGTCGAGCGTGCTCGGCCCGGATGGCACACTCGAGTGGCGCGCGACGTACGATGGCCACGAGATCTTCGACGGCGTCGTGTTCCCCACGGACATTCGATTGGTCGACTACGTCAACGACGCGGACACCCAGGTTCGCATCAAGTCGGTGAGCGTTGACCCGTCGGTTCCCGCGGCCGCTTTTCGGCAGGAGCCCCGTTCGGGTGCGCAGTCGGAGTTCGCGCCCTGCCCATGAAGGGGCGTTGCCGGGCCACCCGTCCCAACTCATCCCGACTCGGTCCAACCCTCGCGACCCGCTCGTCGAATCATTCAAGGTAAACTCGGTCTAGTGCTAGAGTAGCCGCGCATGTCCCGCCCGCTGCTCGAAGTGACCAACCTGGTCACGGCTTTCCAGACCGATGAGGGCTACCTGAGAGCAGTCGACGACGTATCGTTCGATGTGATGCCGGGGAAGACCTTAGGCGTCGTCGGGGAGAGCGGGTGTGGCAAGAGCGTCACGTCTCTGTCGATCATGCGACTGATCCCGAGTCCTCCTGGCTTCATCGAGGGAGGCAGCGTCGTGTTCGAGGGACGCGATTTACTGTCCATTCCGGAGCGAGAGATGCGCGCGCTTCGTGGCAACGACATCTCGATGATCTTCCAAGAGCCGATGACGTCGCTCAATCCCGTGTACACAGTCGGCACGCAGATCGTCGAGGCTGTTCGGCTTCATCAGGCTGTCAGTCGAAGAGCCGCGCATGCTCGGGCGATCGAGCTTCTCGACCTCGTGGGTATCCCGGCTCCGAAGGAGCGCGTCGACTCATATCCGCACACGCTCTCGGGCGGAATGCGTCAGAGAGCGATGATCGCCATGGCGCTGGCCTGCGAGCCCAAGCTCTTGATCGCCGATGAGCCCACGACGGCGCTCGACGTAACCATTCAAGCGCAAATCCTCGATCTCTTGCGCGAGCTCCAGGGTGACCTTGGGATGAGTATCATCTTCATAAGCCACGATTTGGGTGTGATGGCCGAGTTCGCACACGACGTCGCAGTGATGTACGCGGGCAAGATCGTCGAGCACTCCGAAACGGCGACGCTTTTCCGGAACCCTCGTCATCCGTACACGCAAGGCCTGCTGAGAAGTCTTCCAGGAGCGCGCAACCGTGGATCGCGGTTGCCGACGATCCCTGGCATCGTGCCAGACCTTCGCCATCTTCCTCGAGGTTGCCGCTTCCAGGACCGCTGCGAGTTGGTGACCGACGAGTGCCGAGGGGAGGAACCTCCGCTGGTGCGGCACGGTGCCGTCGACGTGGCCTGTTACCACGCAGAGGCTCGGTCATGACCGAAGAACCCATCATTCGTGCCGACTCGCTGAGCAAATCGTTCATGGGCCCTCCGAGAGGTCTCGGTCGCGGTCGAGCCGAACTCAAGGCGGTCGACGAGGTCTCTCTCGAGATCATGGCCGGCGAAACTCTCGGTCTGGTTGGGGAATCGGGCTGCGGCAAGAGCACGCTCGGCCGGCTTCTGCTTCGGCTCCACGAGCCCTCCTCAGGCCGAATCTTCTTCGAGGGACAGGACATCACCGAGCTCACGCAGACCGAGATACGCCCCCTGCGGCGAAGCATGCAGATCATCTTTCAGGACCCATACAGCTCTCTGAACCCCCGCATGACCGTGCGCGCGGCGATCGCCGAACCCCTTCGCGTGCATCGGCTCGTCAGCTCAAAGCAAGAAGAGGAGCAGCGGATTGCCTTCCTGCTCGAACGAGTGGGGTTGCGACCCGAACATATGCGTCGATATCCCCATGAGTTCTCTGGTGGCCAACGTCAGCGCATCGGGATCGCACGCGCGCTTGCTGTATCCCCTACCTTCATCGTCGCCGACGAGCCGGTCAGTGCGCTCGACGTGTCGATCCAAGCCCAGATCGTCAACCTGTTGGGAGACCTCCAGGACGAACTAGGCCTCAGCTACCTGTTCATCGCGCACGACCTCCACGTCGTGGAGTACGTGAGTCGTCGCGTGGCGGTCATGTACCTCGGGCGAGTCGTTGAAATCGCGACGGCGGTCGAGATCTACGAGGACCCGCGACATCCCTACACGCAAGCGCTGCTCAGCGCGGCGCCTGAGCCGGATCCATCCGACCGCAAGAAACGGGTTATCTTGCAGGGAGACGTGCCGAGCCCGCTCGATCCGCCGCAGGGGTGCGCATTTCATCCACGCTGTCCCCTGGCGAAGCCCGGACTGTGCGACCGAGAAGTGCCGCCACTTCGTAGTCTGAAGAGCGGACACGAGGTTGCGTGTCACCTCGCCGAGTGAAGATGGCGAACGGCTTGACCGCTGCCATGGTGATCAGTACACCCTCTACCGTGGTTGGAGCGTGGGGACGGATCTACCTGGGGTGCCTCTTGATACTGGGCTGCAGTGCTTCCGCGTGCGCGACGGCGTCGACTGCGGGAACACCAGACGGGGAGCGCTCTTACCGGGAGTTCCAGCTGGCTGCGAGCCTGCGTGACGAAGGGCAAACTGCCAGCGCAATCGAGCACTTACGCAAAGCACTCGACTTGGACCCGACCAATGCCGAGGCCCACCTGCTCCTCGGATTCATCCAAATGGAGCGCCAGTCGTACACCGAGGCAGAGGAACATCTGAGCACTGCTATCAACTTGTTCGAGAAGCAGAAGCGAGATGGTGCCGCCCTCGCCGAAGCGCGTAATATCTATGGACTCTGTCTCATTCAACTCGGACGATACGACGACGCCGTCGAGGTACTACGACAGTCCGCGAACGATGAACTGAACACAGCACCACATCTTGCGTGGGGAAATCTTGGTCTGGCACAGTTCGAGTTGGGAGAATACCAAGAGACTGTGAAGTCGACGATGGAAGCCGTTCGAATCCAGCCGCGATTCTGCGTCGGTTACCTGACCATGGGTCGGGCCCTCACGCGTATGGAGCTTTGGCCTGACGCCGAGCAAGCCCTCGTCCAAGCCACCGAAGCCGACCCTTCCTGCAACGACAGCCCTGAGCTCCAGGCCGCCTGGCGGCTGCGCGGCGAAGTTCGCGCCCACCTCGGCCATCATCGCGACGCGGTGGCCGACCTGGAACGCTGCGTCGAGCTTGCGCCCTTCACGAACGACGGCCGCATGTGTCAGAGCATGCTGGAGGTGCCCCAGTGAGCCGCGACTCGATCGGCGCGACACTGAAGAGCGAGCGCGTGACCCGGGACCTCTCCCTCGAGGAGGTCTCGAGCACCACACGCATTCCGCGGAGCACTCTCGAGTCGCTTGAAGGCGATCGTTTCGAAGATCTGCCCAGTGGTGTCTTCGTGCGTGGCTTCATCAAGGCCTACGCATCCGCCGTCGAGATCGACGCGGACGACGTCTTGGCTCGCTTCGACGAGGAGCAGCCGATCGACACGCTTCCGCCTCCGAGGCTTGGCATTCGCACCCGCGGCGGACACGGGATCATCTTGGCCCTGACCACCGCCGCGCTTTTCCTCATCATCGTAGCCACCTTTGCCATGGTCAGGCGGGCGCCTGCCCAGAACGGGCCGATTGAGCTATCCTCCGTCACCACGTGCCCAGCCGATCTCAACAGAGCCGCGCGCTGCTCCTACGCTCCGTCGACTACCGTGATTCCGACCGTGTCGTCACGCTCTTGACGGAAGACTACGGCAAGGTTTCCGCGCTTGCGCGGGGGGCACGCAAGAGCCAACGGAGGTTCGGCGGTGCGCTGCAGCCGTACGTGGTGATGCACGCACATTTTCGCCGGGGCCGCGGCGAGCTTGCGCACCTCGAACGCGTTTCGGTCGATCGTCCGTTCAACCGAATCCTCAGGAACCTCGAAGCCATTGGCGCAGCCGGGGCTGCCCTTGCGGTGATCCGAGAGCGCCTGCCCGATCACGAGCCGGAGCCATTGGTGTTCGACCTGGCCGTGAGGTTTCTAGAGGCTCTCGACCGAGGTGCTTCCCCGGAAGAGGCACTCTTGTCGTTGCATATTCGGGTCCTTGCTCTGCTCGGCTTCTCCCCTGCGCTCGACCGTTGCGTTTGTTGCGGGAAGGCCCCTCCTCTCAACCGGGCAGCCGCGTTTGACGCAGCTCGTGGCGGAATCGTGTGTCGCGCCTGCGGCGGCGGGCGGCTGGTCTTGTCTGCGGGGGCGCTCCGCCGTTGGGCAAGCGCACAAAGTACGGACGACTTCGCGGACGAAACATGGTCTGACAAGGAGCGCACACAGATTCGCGAAGCGCTCCAGTTGCTGGACGAGAGTCATGCGACGGCCTCGGTTCGCGCCCGAACGTCAACGGCCAGCCGGGCCTGGGAGCGCCGCGCACCGTGACTGTCGCCCCGACGCCAGTGGAGCTCAGGGCGCCCGAAGGCGCTCGGGTGATGGAGATCGAGTGGGCTGACGGGCATACCAGCATTTACCCACACGAGGTCTTGCGGGGGTTCTGCCCGTGTGCGCATTGTCAGGGTCACGATGGGCCGATTCGCTTCGTCGACGGGGGCGACCTGGTTCTCCGCGACATTCAACAGGTAGGGAATTACGCAGTGCGGCTTGTCTGGGGCGACGGACACCAGACGGGGATCTACAGCTTTCGGTTCCTTCGAGCCCTGTGCGCATGTTCATCGTGTAGCGACGGCGACCAAAGGGAACGCACTTTTTCGCGGCAATAGGACCGGTCTAGGCCCCTCCGACTCTGTTACTGTGTAGCTGGGGGGAACGATTGGCTTTTCACGCTCTAATTGTCGATGACAGCGGCGCGGTGCGCGCGTTCGTACGGGCTGCGCTCGAAAGTGACGACTTCGCGCGAGTTCAGGAGGCCGCTACCGGGTTCGAGGCCCTCCGCATCTTGGCCACACAGGCCTTCGACGTCGTCATCGTGGACGTCAATATGCCAGACATCAACGGTCTCGAACTGTTGTCCTTCATGAAGAAGAGCCCTCGTCAACAAGGTGCGACGCGGATTCTGATCAGCACTCAAACCGATGGTGCAGACGCCGAGCGCGGCCTGCAGCTCGGCGCGAACGCGTTTCTGCAGAAGCCGTTCAACGTTGATGAGCTGCGCGAGCTCGTTGCAGAACTCTTGTCCGCGACGCCTGAGGAGGCGTCCAAGTGAGCGACCCGCGCGACAACGTCCAGCAAGAGTTCCTCGCCGAGGCGCAGGAACTCGTCGAAGCGTTGTCGCGCGACCTCCTTCTCGTTGACGAAGCTCATCACCGTGACGAGCGGGTCGAGCCTGCCTTGATCAACGAGATCTTCAGGAGCGTACACACCCTAAAGGGAATCGCCGGCATGTTTGGGTACAAGCACGTCGGGACAGTCGCCCATGCGCTCGAGGACCTGCTCGACGACCTTCGGCTCGGAAGGATGCCGGTCAATCAGGGGCTTCTCGACGTCCTATTCGACTCGGTGGAACGGTTTCAACGTCTTCTCGCCCTCGACGATCCACAGGCGCCCGGCGAAGAGACTGGTGTGCAGCAGTACATCGAGGCGATTCGGAACCTTGGCAACCAGGAGCCCGTCCAGCCTGGCGACCCTGTCGAGAAGTACGCGATCGACCCCGACGTTCTGGGTGTGCTCACGGAGTACGAGGAGCATCGCCTCAGGGCTTGCGTTCGCGAGGGGCTTCCCCTCTATCGGCTGCGCGCGTCCTTCGACCTCGTCTCGATCGACGATTCGATAGAGGCGCTTCGTGAGGACACGCGCGAGGAAGCCGAGATCATCACCTATCTCCCAAGCATGGAAGGGGGCAACGACGACACGATCGAACTCGTCGTGTTGTTGGCGGCCCGAGTTCCCGAGGACGAGCTACGCGCCCTCTTCGAACCAAGGTATGGGAAGGTCGATCCCATCGCCGAACGAACCCATCTGGCTACACTCCCTCCAAGAGCCACGTCAATCCCGGTGCTGAGCATTGGGCCCGTGGCGGAGGATGGTGGACAGGCGTCCCTTCGTTCCGTCGCCGATTCCGTCCGGGTCGACATTCGCAAGCTCGATCACCTGATGAATGTGGTCGGTGAGCTGGCTCTCGTCCGAAGCGCCGTGAACCGCCTCGTCGACAAGTTCAAGAACGACCTGACCTATCGTCAGTCGATGATGGACCTCGACCGGATTGGCCGAGGCTTCGAGCGTCAGCTCTCGGAGCTCCGAACCGGGATTCTGGACGTCCGCATGGTGCCGCTTGGGCAGGTTTTCAACAAGCTGGCGAGGATCGTTCGCCAAGCCGCACGCGAGAACGAGAAGCAAGTGCGACTCGTGGTGACTGGTGCGAGCACGGAAGTCGACAAGCTGATCGTGGAAGAGCTCACCGATCCTCTGATGCATCTGGTCCGCAATGCGATCGACCATGGGATAGAGACCCCCAAGGTCCGACAAGGGGTACACAAGCGCGAAGAGGGAACTCTCGCGCTGAACGCGTACCAGAAGGGCAGCAACGTCGTCATCGAGGTCGAAGACGACGGCGGTGGGATCGACCCCCACGCGCTACGCGACAAAGCGGTCGAGCGTGGGCTGATCAGTTTTGGCGCCGGGGAAGACATGTCTCGACAGGACATGCTCAACCTCGTTTTCCTTCCGGGACTCAGCACGCGGACCGAAGTCACCGACTTGTCTGGGCGCGGAGTAGGCATGGATGTCGTCAAGACCAACATTCTGAGGCTTGGGGGAATGGTCTCGATCGAAAGTGAGCCCGGAACGGGGACCAAGGTGACGGTGACTCTGCCGATCACCCTTGCGATCATTCGTGCGTTGATCGTCAACGTGTCCTCTCGGACCTTCGCACTTCCAATCACGGCAGTACGAGAGGCGATTCCCTACGTGCCCGATGAGGTTCGAACAATCCAAGGTCGAGAAGTGATCACGCTACGGGGCGAGACGCTGGCGATCTGTGACCTGGCCCGATTGTTTGGGTTTCGACGGTCTGCGCCACGGGGTGACCAGTTCGTCGTAGTGGGTGCGATGGGCAACAGAGAGCTCGGGTTTGTCGTCGATGAGCTCGTCGGCCAGGAAGATGTGATCATCAAGGCACTCGGGAAGAGCTTGTCGTCCGTGCGGGGCTTTGCAGGGGCGACCGACCTAGGGGATCAGCGGGTGGCGTTGGTGCTTGATGCTCCCGCGCTCTTCACGGAGTACTTCGACGATCCAAACGCGTTTCGCGCGATGGAGAGCCGACCATGAGCGTGGCATCGAGCGATACCTTGGTGCCCGAGCAGGGTCGGGACGGCGCGACGATCGCAGTGCTCGGGGTACTTGCGGGGAACGAGGCCTACGGCGTCCCTCTTTCTTCGGTGCGCGAGATCCTGGTGCCGCCTCCTCTCACCGAGGTGCCCCGTGCCGACGAGTACCTTCTCGGTGTCGTCTCGGTTCGTGGCGACATCATCACGGTCGTCGACCTTCCGAAGCTCCTTCAGCTCGAAGTGGTCCATCCGGAACCCTACGGCCGAGTGTTGTTGGTCGACAATGGGCAAGAGTTGATCGGAGTTGCGGTCGACAGTGTGATTCAGGTCTACCGCCTCGAGCCGCACCAGATCGAGTACGCCACCACCATGGGTACTGACCTCTCGGACTACGTCGTGGGGGTTGGTCGTGTCGGCAACGACGGGTCTTCCAGTGACTCGAGCGACATGCTGATTCTGATCGATCCTGTAGCACTCTTGGGGGGTCGCGCGTGACCGGTGGGCGAGCCTACAGCGGCACTCTCGCGAAGGACCTGATTCGGGTCGAGGTAGGGCCTGTTCTCTACGCGCTCCGCGTTTCGCAGATCCGCGAGATCGTCAATCCCCTGCCCATCGTCGAGCTTCCGCACGAGAGAGAGTTCATTCTCGGGGTCGCAGACTACCGCGAAGAGGTGGCCGTCGTCGTCGATCTCCGGAGCCTGTTTGGCTTGCCCAAACAAGAGGCCAGTCGTCGCACCAAGTGGATCATCATCGAGAGTGCCCACCGCTTGGTCGGCGTAGTCGTCGACGCCGTTTTGGACGTGTTCTCTTCGGCCGCACACCTCGAAAGGTCCGTACCAGTCCTCGACGAAAGGCACGCTCAACGCGGCGTGGCGGGTGCCTACAAGCACGACAGCCAGTTGGTGTTCCTTCTCGACGTCGAACGTCTCGCAGAGCCTGCCATGCAAGTTGACGACGAGGACATCTCTCTCCTGCCATCGAGGGCGCCATGAAGCGGGAAGACGTAGCTCGCGCGCTCCACTCAGCCGACCCCGACGTTCGACGACAGGCCGTGCATACGCTCAGCCTGCGTCCGGTCGGTACACCTCTGGTCCAGATTCTCGATGCGCTCAGCGACCCCGACTGGCGCGTCCGGCGCGAAGCGATCTCCCTCGCCGCGGCGTGCGGCCAGAAGAACCAACTGATCGACGCTTTGCTCGTGCGCCTCGTGGAGACCGACAACATCGGTCTCAGAAACGCAGCCATCGAGGTGCTCGGTCTCATCGGCCAGGGGGAGATTTCGAAGTTCGATGCGGCTTGCGCGTCCGCGAGCGACGCTGCCCGCAAGTTCCTGATCGAGGCGATGGGCAAGACGCGCGACCCGCAGATGATCGACAGCTTGGCTTCGCTCCTGGCGGGGTCGGACACGAACACGGCCGCAGCAGCAGTGGAAGCCCTCGTGTGCATCGGTGGCGCTAGAGCCGAAGGGCTGCTCCAGGAACGCCTCGGCACCGAGGATCTGTTCTTGCGCATCGCCATCGTCGAAGGCCTCACCCGGCTCGGAACCCAGGTTCCTTGGGCAAGCCTCGGCCCCGCCGTCGAGGATGCGATCGTACGGCGGATCTCGGCCGAGCTCCTCGGACGCACAGGAGACCCTCAGGCCCTCGAGTTTCTTCTCGAACTCGCGCTCGACCCTTCTCCGCAAACGTCAGGTGCGGCCATTCGCGCCATTGGCCAGCTGGTCCACGAGTCTCGTGCGCAACAAGCGGCCATGATCGACCGATTGAGCGCATCCAACGAGTCGTTTCGTCGCGCTCTCTACGAAGGCCTCCATCACGGGGATACCAACACCCGTCGCGCAGCCGCGTACCTCGCGGTCCTCTGCAGAGACGAGTCTTCCTTGGAAGCGGTGCTGCAGGCAGTTGCGGACGACGTTGCCTGCCCAGACACGGTGACGGCGCTCCGAGACTGGGGCGGCAGCCTCGTCGAGCCGTTGCTGATGCTTCGCAGAGCCGAATCCCGCGTTTGGGCGCTCGGCCTAGGCCTTGCTTCGGAGCTCAGCTACACCCACGAAAAGGAAGTTCCGGCGCAAACCCGCGATCGCGTTCGCTCTCTCATCGAGCGAGACCTGATCGAAGGCGAGGATGCGGTGCGCGCTGCCGCCGCTGAGAGTCTTCGCTGGTGGAGTGACCCTCGAGACTGCCAAGCGCTGGTCGAGTGCTTGAACGCGGGGTCACATGCGATTCGCGCGGCTGCCTCGAGCTCGCTCGAGATCCTTGCAAAGCGAGTCCCCGAGGCGGTGGAGCGCGCGCTGAGCAACGCGGATCTCGATGGGCGAGGCGGTCCAGAGATCGCTCACATCCTGTCCAGGCTTGGGTCGGACGCCGCCGTCGAAGTGCTCAAGCGAGGGCTTCGAAGTGGCGAACCGCGCACACGCCGCGCTGCCGTCCAGGCACTTGCCATGGCCAACGCGACCGACGTTGCGCAGCTGATCGGCTATGCGATCGCCGACGAGGACATCGACGTACAGATCGCAGCGGTACGTACGCTCGGGCAAATGAGTAGTGGAGAGGCTACGGCCCCTCTACGGACGGCGCTCGACTCGCCGTTCCCGCCCATCCGCGCAGAGGCAGCACTTGCGCTTGGCCGCAGAGATGCAGGCGCCGCCATCCCTCGGATCCGAGCCTTGTTGGAGGACGACGAGCCGGTGGTTGTCGCGGCGGCGCTCGACGCCTTGGCCTGGCTCGGCGATTCGGAGGTCGCGGCTGCTGTCGATGCGGCGCTTGGCCAAGAAGACGACGAAGTCTATCAAGCAGGTCTCCGCGCCGCGCGAACCTTGCCCGTGCGAGACGCGGAGAGGCACCTCGCCAAGGGCCTCCAGCACCCCGGGTGGCACGTTCGGATGCTCGCCATTCGGCTTCTACTCGAGCTTGGGACTGAGAACAGCCGTGAGTTCCTCGTTCAGGCCCTCGAGGACGAAACCGACGCCATGGTGCGTCGTGCCATCGAGAGCGGCCTACCCAGCGAGGCATGAGATGACTTTGTTGCACGACGCGGGGCCCGCGCTCGACATCAAAGACTTCCGGTTGCTGCGCGACTATGTGAACCGTTTCTGCGGAATCTACTTTGCGGATGATTCTGCGTATATCGTGGAGCGCCGCCTACGCGAACGGTTGCGCGAGCTCGGTATCTCCGACTTCCCCGAGTACTATCGCTACCTCCGCTACCATCCGAACGCCGATTCCGAGCTCGAGAGTGCTGCAGAAGTGCTCACCACCAACGAGACCTACTTCTTTCGAGAGGCATACCAGTTACGGGCGTTTACAGACGAGATTTTGCCCGTCGTCCGTGCGCGCGCCCTCGCGAGGGGCGCGAAGCGAATCGATGTATGGAGCGCAGGATGCTCCAGCGGCGAAGAGGTCTACACGATCGCGATGTTGATCGAGGCATCGGGGCTCTTTGAAGGCTGGGACGTGCGCGTCTTTGGCAACGACATCTCGCGCCGAGTCTTGCGAAAAGCCCGCGAAGCGACGTACCGGTCCGCGAGCTTCCGCGCCATGATCCCGGAGTACGAACGGTTCTTCATCTCGACCGACGAGGGGAGGCAGGTCCATCCGCGGATTCGGGCGATGTGCCACTTTGGCCACCTGAATCTGATGAACGAACGGCGAGCCGCGATCGTCGGTACAGTGGACGTCACCTTTTGCCGTAACGTGTTGATCTACTTCGACGACACCTCCCGCCGGAAGGTCCTCGACATGATCTACCAGCGTCTCCATCGTGGCGGCTACTTGCTGCTCGGTCACAGCGAGTCGCTACTACAGACGAGCACCGCCTTCGAGATTGCCCAGTTGAGCACCGACATCGTGTATCGACGGCCGGTTCCGTACACCGAGCTTCCACCAAGAGCGGCGGGTCGATGAAGCAGCTTCACGCCTTGGTGGTCGACGACTCCTCCCTCAATCGAAGAACCATTGCAGCGATGCTCAGCGAGATCGACGGGGTGTCCCACGTAGAGGTCGCGCGCGACGGCGCCGAGGCACTGCGGCTCGTCGAAGCGAACCCGCCCGACTTCATCGCCCTCGACCTCGAGATGCCGCGCGTCGACGGCTTCGAGTTCCTCCAACTCCTGATGGATCGTCACCCTGTCCCGGTCGTCGTCATCTCGGGCCAATCCGGTAAAGAGAGTGTGTTTCGCGCTCTCGAACTCGGGGCGATCGACTTCCTGCCGAAGCCGCACGGGGATGCGGCGCCCCTCGAGCGTTTGCGCGGGGAGCTCGAGGAGAAGGTCCGAGTGGTTCGACAGCTTTCGCCTTTGGCGCTTCGACGAACCAACGTGGGGGGGCTCGACCTTCGCCTCGAGGGGAGTGCGCCACCTCCCACGCGACGAGAACCCACGGCTCCACAGAAGGTTCCGAGCAAGGTGATCGTGATCGGGGCGTCGACAGGTGGCCCAAAAGCGCTGATTACCCTGTTTCGTCAGCTCCACGATCAGGTCGATGCCGCGTTCGTGATCGCACAACACATGCCTCCACGTTTCACCACGACGTTTGCGCAACGGCTGGACCGGACCGGCGTCGTGAAGGTCACCGAGGCCAAACCATACGAACGGCTCGGACGGGGTCGTGGATATGTTTGCCCGGGGGGTCGTTGCGTCGAGATCGTGCCCTCGGACCGCGGTCCCGCGCTTCGGGTGGTCGCGCCAGGCAATGGGGCTCGCTACGTTCCCTCGGTCGACCAGTTGTTCGCGTCGGCCGCTCGCGTCCTCGGCGACCAAGCGGTCGCGGTCGTTCTCACCGGAATGGGGGATGATGGCGCGCTGGGGGCTCGCGACATCGCGCGACGAGGAGGAACCGTCATCGTCGAGGCGCCCGAGACGGCGGTCGTGTCGGGGATGCCGCTCGCCGTTCAACGATCGCGCGTGAGGCATCAAGCCCTTGGTATTTGGGCCTTGGCGGACACACTTGCCGATTTGTGTCGTCCGAAGAATGAGAACGGTGCGAAAATTTGAGTCGGCCGGCGCCTGTCGTACGATGAGATAGTCATGCCCCAGTACCGCTGCCTAGTCGTCGAGGACTCCCAAGCCATGCGCAGCATGCTGACCGAGTCGCTCCTGCGGATTCCCGGAATGGAAGTCGTGACAGCGGAGAACGGGCTCTCTGGCATTCGTGCGCTCGCCACACAGCGGTTCGACCTGGTCTTGACGGACGTCAACATGCCCGTGATGGATGGCTTGAAGTTGGTGCGTCATGTCCGCGGTGATCCCCGGCACGCAGATACCCCTGTGGTCGTCATCACGACCGAGAGTGCACCGCACGACAGGGACCGGGCGATGTCCCTCGGGGCCAACGCGTACATCGAGAAGCCCATTCAGGCGCCTCGGGTCATTCGAGCGGTGAAGCGGCTCCTGGAGCTTTGACCGGGGCTTGGTATGGCCGATGATCCACAACGAACGGCCAAGGGCATCCTCCATCCCGAGGGAATGCAGGCCGCACGGGACCTCGCGGTGGGCGTGGTGCACGAGATGAACAACGTTCTAGGGGTCATCGTCGGAAACGCCCACCTCGCGCTCAAGGATGGCGCTCGTCCTGATGCAATTTCGAGGTACCTCCGCGAGATCAAGGCCGCCGCCGAAGATGGCCGAGAAGTCATGCGGCAGCTGTCCGCGCTGTCCGGTGATGATCCAAGCCATTCGCACGTCGTGTCGTTGAATGACTTGGCCCATCAGCTGGCTCGCGAGTGCACCAAGACGGTGGAGCGCGCGCTCAGTTCCGTCGAGCCCAAAGTGCGTGTCGACCTGTGGCTCGCTCAGGGGACACTCGGCAACGTCGCCCGGCTTCTGACCGAAGCACAGTCCGTGACTCGGCTGCGGGTGAGCACCCGCATCTTGGGCGCCGCCACGATGCTCATCTTTGAAGATGACGGCCCCCCGCCCAGCGACTCCGAGCTCGCGTCCCTATTCGCGCCGTTCGCCAAACTTGCAGGCCGACCGAAGACTGGTCTGGAGCTCACGAAGCTCGCCCACTTGGCCGAGCGTGCTGGGGGGCATGTCGCTGGAGCCCGACTCGACCCGCGTGGAATTCGTTTGGTCCTGACCCTGCCGTTGGCGACGGATGTTCCGTCAGGTGACGGTCCAGGTGTGACCTTGTCGAAGTAGTGCTTTGAGGTCGGCCTTGCCGAATCGCTCTTCGGCCAGCTCCCGCTGTTTGGCCACACTTTGGTCGTACACCGGACTCGGCTCGCGATAGAGCACCCCGAGTGCAACCACGCCTGGGAGATCGGTGAGCATCCAGGCGAGCGCATGGTTGGTCTCGTCGTGGACCACGATGTCGTTTTCGCTGACGCCGTTTTCGCCCACGGTGACGACCTCGACGGCCAGGGTCTCCGGGTTCATCCGCAGGCCCTTCTCGCCATCGGCGCCAAACCGCATGGGCGCGCCATGCTCGAGCCACAACTGATACGCGGGCCCAGTCTTGCGGTCGGTGATGAGGTCGAAGACCCCGTCGTTGAACACCGGGCAGTTCTGCAATATCTCGATGAACGCGGCGCCTTCGTACTGCTTGGCCGCGGTAAGCGCCTCCGGCAACCTCTTCGACGTATCGTAGCTGCGCGCCACGAACGTCGCTCCTGCACCGAGTGCGAAACGGGTCGGGACCACCGGCTGGTCAATCGAGCCGAGTGGGCTCGAAGGGGTGACTTTGCCAACTTGCGAGGTCGGCGAGTACTGCCCCTTGGTGAGGCCGTAGATTTGGTTGTTGAAGAGCAGGATCTGAAGGTTCACGTTCCGACGCAGCACGTGCAGAAGGTGATTCCCACCGATGCTCAGACCGTCCCCGTCTCCTGTGATGACCCAAACGTCGAGTTCGGGGTTCGACAGTTTGAGCCCTGTCGCGATGGCAGGGGCGCGACCGTGAATCGTATGAAACCCGTAGGTGTTCATGTAGTAGGGGAAGCGGCTCGAGCAGCCGATCCCGGAAACGAAGACCGTGTTTTCTGGCTTGGCATCCAGGCTCGGTAGCGTGCGTTGGACGGCCGCGAGAATCGCGTAGTCGCCGCACCCGGGACACCAGCGGACTTCTTGGTCCGAGGTGAAGTCTTTCCGAGTGAGTTTCTTCTTTGGGGGGTTCGGACTCATTGCAGGCTCCGATCTAGGCGTTCGCGTACGGTATCGACGAGTTCTCCGATTGTGAACGGCTGTCCGGCAACCTTCGTGAGGCTCTCTGCGTCGACCAGGTACTCGCTGCGGAGCAGTTTGACGAGCTGTCCGTTGTTGAGTTCCGGGACCAACACGTTGCCGAACGAGCGAAGCAGTTCTCCGAGGCCGTCGGGAAGTGGCCAGATGTTTCGAAGATGAACGTGCGAGACCTTGAGCCCCTGCTCGCGTAACGCACGCACCGACTGACTGATGGCGCCGTACGTTGACCCCCAACCGACGACAAGCATGTCGCCCTGCCGATCTCCTTGGTCCACGGTCACGCTCGAAAAATCCTTGGCGACGCGCTGCACTTTGGCGGCGCGCAGCTTGGTCATCATGTTGTGGTTGTCCGGGTCGTAGGAGATGTGTCCCACGCCTTCTTGCTTCTCGAGGCCGCCAATCCGGTGTTCGAGGCCCGGCGTGCCGGGAAGGGCCCAGGGACGAGCCAAAGTCTCTTTGTCGCGCTGGAAAGGGTGAAACCCTTCCGGGTCGTCCGCGAACTTGGTTGGGAACGGTTCGAGGGCATCGATGTCCGGGAGGAGCCAGGGCTCCGCGCCGTTGGCGAGGTAACCATCGGTGAGGAGCATCACCGGTGTCATGTACTTCACCGAGATCCGAACGGCCTCGACCGCCATGTAGAAGCAGTCACCTGGAGTGGCTGCGGCGAGAACAACGAGCGGGGCGTCGCCGTTTCGCCCCCACACCGCTTGGAACAAGTCGGATTGCTCGGTCTTCGTGGGGAGGCCCGTCGAGGGGCCGCCGCGCTGAACGTCGACGACCACGAGAGGCAGCTCTGTCGCGATCGCGAGCCCGATCGCTTCGGACTTCAGCGCAACACCGGGGCCGGAGGTGCCAGTGATCCCGATGGACCCGCCAAAGCTCGCGCCGACTGCTGCAGATACGGCGGCGATCTCGTCTTCGGCCTGAAACGTCGTGACCCCAAACTGCTTGAGTCTAGAGAGGTTGTGCAGGAGGTTTGATGCCGGCGTGATCGGATACGAGCCGTACATGATTTCGAGCCCGGCCAGCTTGGCGCCCGTGACGAGCCCCCAAGCAGTGGCCTCGTTGCCACTCACGTTTCGGTACTCGCCGGGTTCGAGTCTTGCGGCAGGCACCTGATACGCGCCGATGCCATGCGGGAGCTCCGCGTTCTCTCCGTAGATGTGGCCCGCGTTGAGCGCCGCGATGTTGGCTTCAGCGAGTAACGGCTTTTTGGCGAACTTCGCCTGGAGCCACTGCACGGTCGGCTCTCGTTCGCGCCCGAACAACCAGTACATGAGGCCGAGCGTCCACATGTTCTTGCACCGGTGGGCTTCCTTCGCGCCAAGACCGATCCCTTTCACCGACTCGAGCGTCATCTTGGTGATGTCGAGGGCGAGCACACGGAAGCGGTCGAGCGAATCGTCTTCGAGTGGGTTCTGCTCGTAGCCCGCCTTTGCGAGATTGTTCTTGGAGAAGGCGCCGGTGTTGATCACCAGGAGGCCTCCGGTCTTGAGCAGCTCGGTGTTGACCTTGAGCGCCGCTGGGTTCATCGCGACGAGTACGTCCGGTGCGTCACCGGGGGTACGGATGTCGTGTGCCGCGAAGTGGATCTGAAACCCGGACACGCCGTACGTGGTGCCCGCGGGGGCACGAATCTCTGCAGGGAAGTCCGGGAATGTTGCGAGATCATTTCCGGCGACCGCAGTGGCGGTCGTGAATTGAGACCCAGTCAGTTGCATTCCGTCGCCGGAGTCACCGGCGAACCGGATGACGACAGAGTCTAAGGTTTCACGCGGGTTGGGTTGCGCGCGCGCGGCAGCAGATGGTTCCATGCTCGATCGTCGAGTTTAGTCCCGCAACGTCCCAAACGCCCATGGTTTGGGGGTCAAGTGGGACGCGTTCTAAGGCGGGCGGCATCGAATCGCAACCCTCGGCGCCCGTTGGACGGCCGCTCTTCCTGATCGCAACCTACGGCATGACTGGGGTGAAGATATGCGGTCTGACGACGGTCGATGACGCAGTGCATTGTGTGGAACTAGGCGCCGACGCGATCGGGCTCAACTTCTGGTCGCGCTCGCCGCGCCGAACCGACATCCCCACTGCACGGGAGATCGTCACCGCCATCGGTGACCGCGCCGAGACCGTAGGTGTGTTCGTTGACCATAGCGTGGCCGAGATCGTTGAGATCATGGCGGAAACCGGGATCGCCTGGGCACAGCTTCATGGGGACGAGACCCCGGAGGAACTCGACGCGCTTCTCCCACATGCGTACAAGGCGATCGGGGTTGCGGACGACGGGGCGATCGAGCGAGCCGCCATGTACCGTGGCGAGCACCTGCTTCTCGACGCGAGCGTCCCCGGTCTGCCGGGGGGCACCGGCCGTACTTTCGATTGGGCCATTGCTGCGGAGGTCGCCAAAGCGAGGAAACTCACACTGGCTGGCGGACTGAATCCAGCCAACGTGCAACGCGCCATTGAGACGGTTCGACCCTTTCGCGTCGATGTCGCCTCCGGCGTGGAGTCGGCGCCGGGGCGCAAAGACGCAGTACGGGTCGCCGCATTCGTGAACGCGGTCCGCGCGGCCGGGTGAGCACCACTCGCGATCAACCTCGTGCGGCGATCCCCTCGGACAGGTACGTCGCCATGGCGTACACGGTTTCTTGGGGGTTTACCAAGAGCGTCGACGGAAAGAGGCTCGCGTCGACGACATACACGTTGTCGAGGTCGTGCATCTTTCCGTCTGGCCCCACCACGCTCGCCTTCGGATCGCGCCCCATGCGCATCGTTCCTTGCGGGTGGTACGAGGTGAACTTGTAGAGGTGCCTGCCGTTCTCCAAGCTGTTGACGACCGAATCCACGTCGCCCGGGCCTTCGATCACGGTGCGACGCGTGGTCGGGAGGAACACGCGTGTCGCCCCCGCTGCGAAGTAAATGTTGGCCGCTGCGCGAAAGGCTTCCTGGAGGCTCTTGAAGTCGCGGTCGTCAAGATCGTAGTCGATTCGCTTGCGCCCGTTCTCCGAGTACACGCGACCGACGTTGTGATCGTGGATGAGGGTGACCGCGGCGAGATTCTTCTTCGCGTTTTCGATGAACTCGACGTACTCGCGGCCGACCCCACCTTCGGAGGCGGTCGAGATCGAGAGCGGACCGAGAAAGCCGGCCTCTAGTAGGTAGCTTCCCTCGCTCGGGTCTTCGATGTTGCCTGCGTAAGTGGAGATCGTGGCGCCCAGCCAGCTGTAGATGTCGTCCGGGTGCTCCCCGAGCATCGCCGTCGACGGATGACAGGCGAAGTTGTGGCCGACTAGGCCACTACTGTTGCCGAGCGCGTTCCGCTGGAAGAGCAGCGGCGTCTGGATCGCACCGGCGGCGACGACAACGAGCCCTGCCTTCACATTCACCGGTTTTTCTGCGCCGTCTGCGTCCGTGGCGATGGCGTGCACTTCGGTGATGCGGCCATCGCGGACTTCGAAGCTCTCCGCGCGCGTGCCACTCAGTACTGTTGCGCCGAGTTCGCTCGCCCAAGGAAGGTAGGTGACCAGCATCGACTGCTTTCGGTCGGTCTTGCATCCCGCGAGGCAGTGGCCCGTGAGAGCGCAATGCTTGATGTTCCGCGATGCCGGCGCTGCGGGGATACCAAGCTTTCGGGCTCCATCCGCGATGAGCCGACCGTTGAGATTGATCTCGTGCGGACCGTTCTGCTTGATATGTAGATTCTGCTCTACCTTTTCGAAGTAGGGCGCCATCGCGGAAGGGGCGAGGTTGTCGAGCCCGTGGTCGGTGCCCCAGCTTTCGAGCACTGCGTCAGGGGCGCGGAAACAAACCGCGGCGTTGATGACGGTAGAACCGCCGACGCACGAGCCTTGCAGAACGACCAGGTCACCCGCGTTGTTCGCCTGATTGCCTCCGTCCTCGTAGAGCGCATCGAAGGATTGGTTGAGCCGTTCGGTGAACTGCGCGGACTTCACATACGGACCCGCTTCGAGCACCACGACCTTCGCGCCGCGCGAGCTCAACTCGTAGGCGGCGACGGCTCCACTGGCACCCGAACCGATAACCAGAACGTCGGCATCGAGTGTCAGTCCCCCCTCGGGAAGCTCTGCGGGTGTGCGGACTTGGAGGACCGGGAGCGTGGGCGCGTTGTCCGGGGATGTGCCGGTCATGTCGGTGTTTCCGTGCTCGGCTGGACAACTGGCATCGGGGCGTTCCCAAGGCTCAAGATCTTGGCCTCGTCCGAGACCGGCCCCTGGTAGCCCACTCGTTGTGCGGCATCGACGTCCTGCCAGTAGCCGAAGGCAACGAGTTTCTTGATCAATCCAACGACCGCGCGCTGCGTTTCTCCGCCGTCTTCCCAACGCCGAATGTAACTGGTTCGGTCTTCGGGCGTGAGGTTGCCGAAGCGAGCGAAGTGGAACCCGAGCACGATTGAACCGTAGTCGAACAGCTTCAACCCAGTGTGGACCTCGTCGAGCGTGGGCTCGTCGAGATGGCCGAGCACACGATCGATGTTGTCGAGGACTGGAACCTCGGAAAGCGGCTTGAGGTTGGTGCCCTCAGTGGGGATGTAGACTGCGCCGAAGCGTTCGAACATCACCCGTTCGTCGGGGTTGAGCTTCGCAAGGCTGCCGCTCGCAGGCGCCTCGGACGTGCACCCGGGGGTGATCAGCACCCCTGCGCTGGAAAGCGCGGCCAGTTTCGTAAACGTTCGACGATGAAGCTTCACGTGATCGCTGCCAGGCGGGAATATACCGATGAACCTCAGCTGCGGCTACCAGGCCGCGAGACGCGGATCGGCAGCCCACCGACGGGGTGGGGAATCGGAATGGTACGGAACCGAGTTGCTTTACTGCTCTCAAGCGTGACCTGGTGCCTGCGAACGAACTGGTAGAGGAACGCCTTGGCCTGCATCGTGGCTAGGTGGACTCCCAGGCACATGTGCGCGCCGGCGCCAAATGGGTAGTAGAGGCCAGGATGTTTCCTGTGCTCCGCGCGTTCGGGGCTGAACCGCAATGGGTCGAACCGCGTCGGGTCGGTCCACCAATCGGGTAGGTAGTGGGTGATCAGCGATGTTGTGCCGACGGCCAAGTTCTTCGGCAGCGCGTACGGCCCGAGCTGGGTGTCGCGCACTGCGCGGCGCATCATGAACGGAACCGGCGGTTGCATGCGGATGGCTTCTTTGAAGACCCATCCGGTCTGAGGGAGCGCGTCGCGAGCGTCGTATGGCATGTACCGGTCGCCTGTCGTGAGCACCTCCTCGCGGACCCGGTCTTGCCAATATGGGTGGGTGGCCAGCGCCCAAACCGAAGTCGTCACCGCGCTTGCCGTTGTGTCGTGCGCTGCGAGAACGAGAAAGATCATGTGATGCGCGATCTCTTCGTCGGTCAGTCGCTCGCCTTGGTCGTCGGTCGCGCGGCAGAGTTGAGAGAACATGTCACCCCTCTCACTCCTCCGACGTTCGTCGATCTGAGACAGAAAGTACTTCCGCAAGAACTGTCGACCACGCATCCCCTGCCAGTACTGCAGGGGTGGAACCGGCCGACGCACGATCGCGACTGCCGCGTTGACGGCGTTGACGAACGCACGGCTGATCCTCCGGCCCTGTTTCTGTTCGAGCGATACTCCAAGCAACAGCTCGGCCGCGATTCGAAGACCGAGCTGTTTGGCCGTGGGGTAAAACCGGTACGTCGTCGTCCCCTGGCGATTTTCGAGGGCGTCGTCGATGATCGGGTTGATGATGTCGAGGTAGCCGCGCATCGCCACTGGGCGAAACGCGGCCTGCATGATGTTCCGCTGTGCTCGGTGATCGTCGAAGTCGCGAAGCATCAGCCCGCCTTCGAACAACTCGCCGATCGAGAAGTCCCAACCCATTCGGCTCGAGTAGACCTTGTCGCGGTCAAGGAGAAGCTCGCGGGCCAGTTCGGGCTCGCCCACGGCGAAAGGCACGAAACCAAAATAGCCGTGCGTGAAGTTGGGTCCGAATCGCGCCCGGCGACGTTGCATGAACCCATGCATGTCGCGAAGTTGTTCGACCGTGTCCCGGACCTGGTGCCGACCCCCTTCACCCGGCAGCCCGCGGACGTCACGCAGAGGGAGCTTGGGCAAGTCGACCGCGTCGGACAAGGGCGTTCGTCTCAATGTGGCCCGACCACCGTGGTGAGCCGCTCTCGTGGTCACGGTGTTCGGTTGCATCGGCCGACTCTAGCACGACCGATCCCAGGGCCTCGGTCGGACCTCATCGCCGCTGTGCTGGACACGCGGAATTGCCGGTGGCGACGCGTCCGACGGATGCGCCAAGTCCCGCCTTGCGCTAGGTTCCGCGCCTGATGGAAAATCTCGAACCCGCCGCCGGGCGATACGGGCCATACGGTGGTCGATACGTCGCAGAGACCTTGATGCCCGCGCTCGACGAGTTGACGCGAGCATACCGGTCGGCGCAATCCGACCCCGCTTTCCAAGCCGAGCTCGACTCCCTACTGAAGCACTATGCCGGGCGGGCCACCCCCCTCTACAAGGCCGACAGGTTGACCGAAGAAGTTGGGGTACGCGTCTGGCTGAAACGAGAAGACCTTTGCCACACCGGGGCACACAAGGTGAACAACACGATCGGCCAGATCTTGCTCGCCAAGCGAATGGGCAAAGCTCGCATCATCGCCGAGACCGGCGCGGGCCAGCATGGGGTTGCGACCGCCACTGCGTGTGCGCTTATGGGCCTTCCTTGCGAGGTCTACATGGGGGCCGAGGACGTTCGCCGGCAGGCGCCCAACGTTCGTAGGATGGAGTTGCTAGGAGCCACCGTGCACTCGGTGACGTCGGGGTCGGCGACATTGAAGGACGCGATGAACGAGGCTCTTCGCGACTGGGTCACCAACGTTCGCACAACTCACTACTGCGTCGGATCAGTCGCAGGTCCTCATCCGTATCCGATGATCGTTCGCGACTTCCAAGCGGTCATTGGGAAAGAGGCGAGGTCCCAAATGCTCGATCAGGCGGGGCGCTTGCCCGACGCGGTCGTCGCCTGCGTGGGTGGAGGCTCCAACGCGATGGGTATCTTCGCTGGCTTCGTCGACGACGCAGACGTGCGTTTGGTCGGTGTTGAAGCCGCAGGCAACGGGATCCCAACGGGTCAGCACGCGGCGCCTCTCTGCGCGGGAGGAGTGGGCGTACTCCACGGGGCCAAGAGCTACATCCTCCAGACCGACGACGGCCAGATCCTCGAAGCCCATTCGATCAGCGCGGGCCTCGACTACCCCGGCGTCGGGCCCGAGCATGCGTGGCTCAAGGACACCGGTCGGGCGACCTACGGTGCCGTCACCGACGACGAGGCACTCGCGGCTTTCCAACAGCTTTGCAGGACCGAAGGGATCATTCCCGCGCTCGAGACGAGCCACGCCTTCGCATACCTACCCACTGTGGCCAAGGAGGTCGGGAGCGACGCTGACGTGCTCGTTTGTCTATCGGGTCGCGGCGACAAGGACCTCGACACGGTCCTCTCACTGCTCAGCGCGAGGAACTGAGTCGTGGGCCGCATCGCAGATGCTTTTACGCGCGCCAAGGAGGAGAACCGCGCGGCGCTTGTGATTTACCTCTGCGCTGGGGATCCAGACCTCGATACGACCCGACGGCTCGTCGTCGCAGCCGCTGAGGCGGGGGCTGACGTCATCGAGCTCGGCGTCCCGTTCAGCGACCCCACGGCCGACGGACCCGCGATCCAGAAAGCGAGCGAGCGAGCGCTTTCGGGGGGGACGACGCTTGCGAAGGTGCTCGACACCGTCGCGGCCATTCGGAAAGAGACCGACGTCCCACTGTTGCTGTTCGGCTACTACAACCCGATTCTTGCCTATGGCGAAACGCGCGCAGTCGACGATGCCGCGTCGCAGGGTGCCGATGGGTTCTTGGTTGTGAATCTGCCGCCCGAAGAGAGCGAAGGGCTGCGGGGCCCGGCGATCGCCAGAGGACTCGACTTCGTGCCCTTGATCGCCCCGACCAGCGAGAGTGACCGAATCCACAGCGCGTCCGAGGCGGCGACGTCTTTTCTCTACTACGTCTCCATGACCGGCGTGACCGGGTCCACCGCGACGGACCTCGCGAGCGCGGCTGACCGCGCCGCCGCTCTTCAAGCTGAGCTTGGGCGTCCAATCGCGATCGGCTTCGGCGTGAAGACCCGCCAAGACGTTGCGACCGTCGCCGCACGTGTAGACGGCGTGGTGGTTGGGACCGCCGTAGTCGGTGCGGTCGATGCGGCTCCGACTGCGGATGCCGCAGTCGACGCGGTCCGGTCCCTCGTCTCCGATTTGGCGAAGGGTGTGGGTAGACCATAGTGGCCTTGTAGGCCCTCTAGGATGACGCTACTGTCTCATCATGGCCGCCATCGATGTCATCTCTGCGAACCTCCCCGTTCTTCGCGAGCTCCGTGGGCGGATGACCCAAAATGATCTCGCCGAGCGAGTCGGGGTTTCGCGTCGCACCATCGCACGGCTCGAGAGCGGCGAGGTCGCAGACCCGGGCGTCGATCTCACGGGGCGCATTGCGCAGGAGCTCGGCGTCACCCTCAGCCAGCTCACCGAGGCACCCCTGGAGCTTGTGAGGGTGCCGATCCCCACCGACCTTCGCGGCGAGTTGCAACGCCCAGAAGCTCTCGAGGCGATCGTTCGAACGTTGAGGCATCGGTGATGCGCCATGTCGCCACGGCGCTCGCCCAAACTGATCGGCCGTGAGTTGTCTTGAAAGCCGCCCCTGCCTGGGCTCGGGCATGCGTGTCGAGATGCGCGCGGTCTAGTCCGGCTTTCGGCGACTGAGGCTCGTGGTGGCCGCATCGGTGACGGCCTTTCGGAGTTCGTCGTCGCCGATGTTCGCGAGAGCCCGGCCGAGGGCCTCGGGCAGTGCGGCAAGCCGGACCGGCTCGGGCGCCCTCCGCGCGGGCGCTGGCGGCTTTGGGAGGTGGGGGAGGGGGCCCACCTTGAACTTCAGTCGCTTCACGCCGGAGTCGGGCGCGTGTTTATGGAGCTCCGCAAGCAGGTCTGCGGACAGGTAGTGAAGCTCATTGGCCCAGACCGAAGAGCTTACATGCACGATGAGAGTTCCGTGGACGAGTTTGACAGGTCGCGCTTGCTCCACGATTCGCGCCGGCACCGAACGATTCCACCAGGCGAACGCCTTGGTGGAAAGATACTGATCGGGCGCCGGGTAGACGCCGCGCAACACCTTGCCGACTGGTTCGAGTTGGCCCTTCTTTCGTTTAGGCATCGCCAAGACACGCCTGGTAGAGCGACAGCAGGTCCGCCTCGGAGCAAGGTCGGGGGTTCAACTGATGGCACGGATCCGCGAAGGCCAGCGCTGCCAGTTTCGGCAAGTCCTCACTGGACACCCCCTGCGACCGAAGATCCCCGGGTAAGCCAACGGAGCTCCGAAGCGCGCGCACCGCACCAGCACACTCGAAAGACAAGGTGCCGGGTTCGTCGCTACGTACTCCGAGCTGCCTCGCAACTTCGGCGAGGCGCTCTGGGATCGCGCTCCGGTTGAAGTCCAACACCGCGGGGAGGCAGATCGCGTTGGCGAGCCCGTGGTGCATTCCGAACTCGGTCGAGAGCGGGTGCGCCAGGGAGTGGCACGCCCCGAGGCCCTTCTGAAACGCGACCGCGCCGATCATGGCGGCTTGAAGCATCTCGCCCCGGGCGTCGAGATCGTTTCCGTCGCCGACCGCCGCTTTGAGCGAGCGTTGGCAAAGACGCACGCCGCCAAGGGCCAAGGCATCGGCCATGGGGTGAACGCCGAGCGAGCAGTAAGCCTCGATGCAGTGTGTGAGGGCGTCCATTCCGGTCGCCGCGGTCATCGATGCGGGCATGGTCCGGGTCATCTCGGGGTCAAGGATGGCCACGTTCGGAAGCAGTGCTGGGGAGAAGATGACGGTCTTTCGGTTCGTGGCCTGGATGGTGACGACGCCGCTCCTGCCCACCTCGCTGCCAGTTCCAGCGGTAGTCGGAACCGCGATCATCGGCGGTAGGGGGGCCACGATGCGGTCGCCGCCGCCAACCGCGTCGTCGTACTGGGCGAGTGGCCCCGGGTGCGTCACCGCCAAGCGGACCAACTTGGCGACGTCGAGGACGCTCCCCCCACCCACGCCGACGAGGATGTCTGCGCCAAACGCCTCGTAGGCCCTTGCGGCGCCCAACACTTCGGACTCGAGCGGATTCGACGACACGTCGAGCGCCGTCTCGTGATCGATCGAAGCGCCGTCGAGAGCGTCCCGGATCGGCTCGAGGATCCCCGTAGCTTCGATTCCGCGGTCGCCCAAGATCAACGCCCGCGTTCCGCCAAGTTGGGCGGCTTCGGTTCCACATTCCCTCACCGCACCGCGCCCGTAGATCGTGCGGGTCGGAAAGCTCCAGATTGCCAACTCCTCCGCTGCGCTCATTCGGTCCCTACGCGTCGTTGCATGAGGGCGATCAGAGCTTCGTCTGGGGTCATCCGACCCGTCGACACCTCGACGAAAGCAGACGAGATCGGCGTCTCGATGCCGAGACGGTGGGCATGCTCGATCATGTGTTGTGCGACCTCGAAACCTTCGAAGTAGGCCCCCGAGCGCTCGTTGGCGATCGCCGGGTCGGCCCCCTCTGCCATGGCGCGACCGATCCGTACCTCTGGGCGGTCGTCTCCGGCGACTGCTGCGAGCAAGTCGCCGAGTCCCGCGAGACCAAGGAAGGTTTGCTCCTTGGCTCCGAGGGTTGCGCCGATCCGCGACGCCTCGACCATGCCGCGAGTCGCCATGACCGCGAGCGTGCCGGGTTCGGCGCCGCTCGCCTGAGCGTACGCAAGAACCACCGTGAGAAACCCGACGGTGGCGCTCGCGAGCTCTACGCCGACGACGTCCTTGGACTCGTAGACCCGCATCTCAGAACCACCGATGGCCTCGCGAACCATCTCGGTCACCTCGGGGAACAGGGTGCCGAGGACGGCGCCGCTCGGGCGGCCTTCCGCCAACGCGTCTGCCACCAGCGGTCCAGCAAGCGCTCCCAGCCTCCGGGCCGCGGTGCGTTCGCGGAGGACGGTGGTGATCGTCTTGAGCTCGGCACCGATCAGACCTCGGCTGACATGCACGACCAAGTGGCGACCGTCGACGATGTTGCCGAGCTCGGTCGCCACTTCGGTGGCGTATCGGGCCGGCGCCGCCATGAAGATGAGGTCGCGGTCGCGCATCGATTCGATCGCGTCCGACACGCGAATGGGTTCGGGAAGGGTTCGGCCACCGCGGCTCCAGACTTCGACGTCATGGCCGTGGCGAGCGCTTGCCATCGCCAGGGCCCGACCAAACCCGCCAGCCCCAAGTACGCCAACCTTCAACGTCATCGGTGTGCCCCCAGTGCTTCGATCTCACAGGCCGCGGGGAGCTCCGCTGGGTCTGCGATTCGCTCGGCAAACGGGACGAGCCGGTTTTGGTAGTACAAGAGCAGCGATGGATCGCACAGCACGATGTCGTTTCCTTCGAGCCTTGCCGCGGTCGAGTTGTGGTATCCGTTCCAGAAGGTCAGCGCCTGCTCGAGAAGCGCGTCGGGGGTTTCTTCACGGACGACGTCGCTGACATGGACCTGACCTTTGTCCTCGAGAGCCCGCAAGCGATCGCGAGCCTCGCCGATGTCGGCGATCACGAGGGTCCGGTTGATGCTGACCTCGTTTCGCAGACGGAGCCGAGCGAACAGATCCATCCCCGGTGTCTGCATCACCAAGTGCCTGAAGAGCACGTGACCGACGACCTGAGTGCTCATCAGCACGGTGTCTTTCTCGTACCGTTCGGCGAGCACCTGGCCGAGCTCGCGCGTGTACGCGGCGTCGCGCACCGGATCGACGAGCGGCGTGCCCCGATGCTCGACGTAGCCGCCCGGATCAAGGGTCTGCCCCATCGGGCTAAGCGATGCGCCTTTGTCGTCAACCGCATTCCCAAATGGGTCGATCGGTTCCCCGAAACGAATGATGCAAGCGCTGCGCATCCCCATGACCTTCCGAAAGAACGCGACCCACCGATCGATTCGCGAGAACTCATCGTCCTCGATGATGTAACGGGCCTTCCCCTCTTCGGTGAGCCAGTCGCGAATCAGGGTTTCTGCTTCGAGAACGAGCGCGTAGTTGATCGTCGTGGGCACGAACCAGATCGGGCGATCGACGCGCCGCACTTGGTTCGTCGTGAACGCCTCGACCGCGGAGCCGAGGAGGCCGAGCTTGAGGTGTCGCTCGATCATTCCTGAGCGACTTCGTGTGCCCCCTGGAAAGAACAACGAGTGGTAGCCTCGCTCGATCATGACCTGCGAGTAGAGCTTCAAGACTTCTTTGTAGAGCTGGACTCGGATTCGCCGGTCGACGCGATACGCCCCGAGGTTGTGCATGAAGAAACTGATGATCGGGTTGGTGAAAAGGTTCTTGCCGGCGCCGTAGATCACCGGCGGCAGCCCGCTTACCTCCAGTGCCTGGGCCAGCACGATCGAATCGAGGTTCGACGAGTGTGTTGGCACGAAAACCAGGCTGCCCTCCGACTGGAGGTGTGTGAGGTGGTCGATGTCTCCCTGCACCCGCAACACCCGGCTCAGCACCTCCGAACGCGGTACGGTCAAGCCTTGGGTGACCCGACTAGGTTCCATCAGCCCAGCGACCATTCTCGGGATCGCCTGTCGTGCGAAGCGATACACGCGAGGGTCGAAGTTGCCTGCGACGTCCTTGGCCATCGTCGTTACGATGCTGTTGAGGGCGCGCTTCTGTTCGTTGTCGTCCATCCTGCCGATACGCCGAACCATCGAGCGCCAGTAACCGAGGCGGTCGCGGGCTTCCTCGTCTCGTTGGCGTTCGAGCCGACGGATCTCGTGGAACGCCGCGTCGTTGAGTGCCATCTCGAGCCGGCCTCGATCGGGCTCATGCGCACTACAGATCCGGTTGACGACGTCGGAGACGATGTCGTTTCGTTCGCTGTTGAACCAGAAGATCGATGGGTCGCTCGGCCGCGGAACGTAGGGCTTGAGCCGAGGAAGGCGGAGAGGTCGTTCTGAAAAAAGGCGCTTTAGCATCGATCACCTCGTCATGCGGATTCGAAGTAGCGCCGCAGCTCCCATTCGCTCACGGACTTTCGGTATTCGCGGCACTCCCAATCCCGAGTCCGAATGTAGTGATCGACGAACGCATCCCCAAGGGCCTCCCTAGCGGCCGTGCTCTCGCGAAGCCGTTGTACTGCGGCCTCGAGGGTTGGAGGAAGGGCGAGGGCGGGGTCGAGGTGTGCTGTGGCGTCGCCTTCGGTCATCGGAGGCGGCGCCACCGCGTTGGCGACACCGTAGAGGCCCGCACCCAAGCACGTGGCCATCGCGACGTAGGGATTGATGTCCGCCGCGGTCTGTCGAAACTCGACACGCGCGGCATGATCGCCCGGCCCGAGGATCACGCGTGCACCACAGGTGCGGTTCTCGATTCCCCAAGACGCGGATAGAGGCGCCCAGACGCCAGGGACGTAGCGCTTGTAGCTGTTGACGAAGGGGGCGTAGAGCGCGGTGAACTCTGGGGCCAACGTGACGAGGCCGCCGAGGTAGTGCAGCCCGGTTTCGCTCAGCGTGTCACTTCCGGCAGCAGCGAAGAGATTGATCTGGCCACCGGCGTCCCAAAGGCTCTGGTGAAGGTGACCACTCGATCCGGGAAGGTCGGCGTTCCACTTCGCCATGAACGTGACCGCATAACCGCGGCGATCGCAGATCTGTTTGAGGGTGGCCTTGAACAGAGCCGCTTTGTCGGCCGCGGCGACGACGTCGTCGTAGACTAGCGCAGCCTCCCAAACGCCAGGGCCTGTCTCCGTGTGCAGACCCTCGACCTGTATGTCGTACTCGGCGCAGGTGTCTAGGATGTCGTCGACCAACTCCTGATGTTGGCCCTCTCGGAGCCACGAGTAGCCGAACATGCCCGGACTGAGGGGACGAAGGTCTCGAAAGCCCTTGTCGTGAAGGGAATCCGAGGTTTCTCGGAATACCCAGAACTCGAACTCCGCCGAGAACCTCGCACGAAAACCCGCGTCGGTCGCTTTTTGACTGACAGCCTTGAGGAGGCCGCGCGGACACCCCGGATGCCGCTGCCCGTCTTGCGTGTGGAAGTCGACGAGGAAGTGCGCGGTGTCGGGTGAATAGGGAAGAATCCGCATCGTGTCGATGTCGATCTTGGCGAGTGCATCCGGGTAGCCCGTATCCCAGCCCGTAACTGCGGCGTTGTCGTACAGTTGGTCCTCGATGTCCCACCCGAAGATGACGTCGCAGAACCCGAACCCCTTCTCGACGGCGGACCAGAACTTGTCCAGGCTGATGTACTTGCCTCGCAAAACGCCGTCGACGTCGAAGCCCCCAACCTTGACCTTGCGGATGCCCTTCTCGCCGAAATCGCGCCTTAGCTGTTCGCTCACCAGTGCCTCCTCGGGGCGCGCAGCATAGCCTATTTTGCAGTCCGAATGGCGAGGAGTCGTATCTCGGTCATGTCCTGCATGGCGAAGCGAATCCCCTCACGGCCGATACCGCTGTCCTTGACCCCTCCATACGGCATGTGGTCGACACGCCAGGAAGAGACATCTCCGACGACGACCGTGCCCACTTCGAGTTCGTCCCAGGCCTTCTGTATCTTGGCGATGTCGCGCACGAAGATCCCGGCGTTGAGCCCGTAGTGGCTGTCGTTGACCAGCGCGATGGCTTCGTCAAAGGTCGCGAACGGCTCGAGGATGGCGACCGGGCCGAATGCCTCGTGGGCGTAGAGGGGCTCGCTGCGTGGTACGCCTTCTAGAAGGGTCGGCTCGATCATTCGACCCTCACGCTTGCCCCCGCAAAGAAGCGTCGCCCCTGCGGCTACCGCACTGTCGATCCATTGGCCAATGCGGCCGGCCTCTTTGTCGGAGATCACCGGCCCGATGAACGTGCTTTCGTCTTTGGGGTCTCCCGCGCGAAGGGTCAGCGTGTCCCGAACGAGCCGCTCTTTGAGGCTCTCGTAGATCTCCTCGTGGATGATGATCCGTTGGACCCCGACGCAGCTCTGACCGGACTGGTAGAACGCTCCGACCCGAATTCGTTGGACGACATCGTCCAGGTCGGCGTCGCGATCCACGACGACGGCCGCGTTGCCGCCGAGCTCGAGAACGACTCGCTTCTTGCCCGCATCGCGCTTGAGGTCCCAGCCCACCGCAGGCGAGCCGGTGAAGCTCAGCAAGGCAAAGCGCGGGTCGGTGGTGAATGATCCAGCTTCGTGCCTTCGGCAGGGGAGGATCGAGAACGCGCCGGCCGGAAGGTCGGTTTCGGCGAGGATCTCCCCGATCATCAGCGCGCCGATCGGAGTCAGACTCGCCGGTTTGAGCACGAAGGGGCAGCCGGCGGCGATTGCCGGTGCCACCTTGTGTGCAACGAGATTGAGCGGGAAATTGAAAGGAGTGATGAACGAGCAGATACCAACGGGCACTCGCTTCCACATTCCGCTGTAGTTGGCCGCGCGCTCACTCAAGTCCATTGGCAAGACTTCGCCGTACTGTCGCCCCGCCTCCTCCGCGGCGACACGAAACGTCTCGATGAGCCGCGTGACTTCTCCTCTAGAGTCGTGGATCGGCTTGCCAGCCTCGACGCACAGCGCATAAGCGAGCTCCTCGGCGAGCTCCGTGAACCGCTGCACGGCGTGCAACAGAACCTCCCGACGCGCATGCGCCGGGAAGCGAGCCATGGCGGTCCGCGCCAACGAAGCCTTGTCGATAGCCTCGTCGATGGCCGACTGGGTCGCGAGCGCGACGCGGGTCACTACCTCGCCCGTGTACTTGTCGGTGACGTCGAGATCTTGGTTGGGCTGCTGGGCGGAGCCGGCGAGGTAGTACGGATAGCGCTCAGCGAGCATCCAAGCCTACTTAGACGGAATCCACCTGTGAACCAACCCCAAACCGACGACGAACAACACCGCCACGGATGCGTGCCCCAACAGGACGTGTCCCGTCGTGTCGATCGCGCAATGCGCCTTCAGAATGAGGTTGCCCGCGAGGCCCGCCGCCGCGGCCGCGACGAGGCTGCCAAACGCGTTCCCGCGGTCGACCAGTCGAAGCGCCGCGTACACAGGGACCCCGAGAAGAACACCGACACCCATGCAGATCCCCGCCATCAACCCGCTAGCGTGTTGATGGGTCGCCGCGTGGGCGGACGAGCTCGGCCAAAACGCCGCCAATACCGTAGCTCCGACGGCGACACCGACGAGGCAAACGATCGCCCATCGGGAAGGCTCTGGTCTGTGCACAGGCCGCGTCACCACCATCATGGAGACCAACAGCAGCACGACGAACGCGAAGAGGGTCATCATCCATGACCCATCGCGCATTGATTCGTCGACCATCGGGAGGTTGATCAGGGCGACCACACCGAGGGCGGTGAACACCACAAGCAGGATCAAGCGTCGCGCGAGCGTGGAGCGACCCCGCAGAAACCCACGCACCGACTTGTCGCTCTGCTCGCACTCGGATCTCATGGCTGCGTACATCGCGTCCATGCGGCTCGGATCGAGCGGCCGCTCATCGGCGTCGAGCTCACGGAGCCTCTCGTCGAGGCCCGCATCGGGGCTCACGGTATGGCGACTACTGGTCATTCATCCCCACGTATTTCCGAAACCAACAATTGTTTCAAGGTTGCGTACGCCCGATGTGCGCGTACGCGCACAGCACCCTCCGTCGTCCCGATGATCTCGGCGACTTCGGCGTACGGTTTCTCCTGGAACCAGTGCAGTTCTACGACTTCCTTTTGGCTGATCGGCAGTTGCGCGAGGGCCTCATGAAGCAACGCGGAGCGCTGGCGGATCTCGATAGGCATGAACTCAGCTTCGGGGGCTGCCTGGGTTTCAACCTCGAGCGTGGTCATTTTGCGGCGCTTCTTGCGGCGCCAGTGCTCCCGGACGAGGTTCATCGCGATTGTCATGACCCAAGGGCGGAGTTTGGAACCTCGGCGGAAGTCGTTCCGAGCTCCATGGAGGCGGAAGAACGTCTGCTGCACGATCTCTTCGGCGAGCTCGTCCGACCGCAAGTGCCGGCGGGTCAGCCGAAGTAGGATTGGCGCGTACCGCTCGAACAACAGACGGAATGCGGCATCGTCGCCATCGACGTACGCGTTCATCAGTTCTTCGTCGGTCGAGTTTCTGTCCAAGGCGCGACTAGTCGACATGCTCGGTGGTCGGGGCCGCCCCAGGGGTAGCGCTACTTTGCCTCGTCCACCAGTGCCCAGTGACCATGAGTGCACCAAGGACCACGAGAAGCAAACCGATCTGTATCCACCGGCGGGTCGCGTCGGGGCTCGGGCCTTCGATCACGATCGGTGCCTTGTCTGGTGCGGGACGCACACGTGCGCCGGAAGTGCTGAGGACCTTTCCAACTGGATGTTGCCCGCTCACGTGAGTCGGCGGTCGCGAGGACGCCAGCGTGGGGACCGGTATCGAGCCGACGTGGGAAGACTCCATCCATGGCGCAATGTCCTGGGTCTGCGGATTGCGCTTCGAAGACTCGACTTCGAGCCACTCGAGTGCGGCGAGCATTCCGCCCGCGTCGGGATACCGCGCGTGCGGCTGTCGGGCCCTCGCGCGACGAATGATGTCGGGCAGACCCGGTACGTCCTCGAAGCCTTCGTCAGCCTCCCATCCTACCGGTGGAGCTCCGAGGACCATGTGATGCAATAGCGTTCCCACGGCGAAGAGATCGGCTGACGCGGGAAAAGCGCCCGTGCCGATCAGCTCGGGAGCCATGTATGAGACCGCGTGCTGACCCGAGCCGGTATGCACGGCATGAGGGCTTGCTTCGGGGTACGCCCGAAGTAAGGGCAGGATCCCCGTTCCAATGAGGCGGGCACCCAACGTGCCATGTCGCTCGCGAGTGACGACGATGTTCTGCGGGGTGAGGTCACCGTGAACGAGTCCTTGGGAATGTGCGGCTGCGAGTCCCCGAAGTACGGAGCTTGCGACCCGCAGTACCGATGCCGAAGGCAGCGGGCGATCGCGAAGGATGTCGGAGAGGAGAGGCCCGCGGGTGTCTTCAAACGCAAGGTAAGGCACGCCGTCGATCGTGCCGCCATCGATGACCCTGGGCGTGGCCTTGGTTCGCATCCTTCCCAAGGACTCAGCAAGGCGCGAGAAGGCAGCGCCGGCGCGGGTCGAGCGCGTGACGTCCATCGGAAGAAGGCAGATGATGAGTGGCGAGCCCTCGGCAGCGGCACGATAGTACGACGCCCGACCACCCCAAGGGAGCCGCCCGTCGATCGCATAACGCCCGGCGAAGAGTTCCTCCGGCGGGGGATGAGGGCCACCTGGCGAGGGAAACATCGGGACTAGAATAAACCCAAAGCCTTCTCGTGACGAGGATCGATGTTGATGCGAGCGCTAGTGCACTCTGCGGCGGGTTCCAATGCCCAACGCGAGCAACACGAGCATGGCGAACGATAGCCCATGAGTCGGGCTCGTCCGGCCGACACGACAGTCATCGCCACCTGCGATGGCGAGCTCTCGGTTCGAAGTCGGGTCGGTGCAGTTCGGGTCTGCAGCGTCGATCGTCCCGTCGCCGTCGTTGTCGTAGCCGTCGCTGCATTCGGGGTTCTCGATGTTGGCCGAGGCCGCGGGGCAGCCAGAGTCAGCGAGGTCGATTTGACCGTCGCCGTCGTTGTCGATGCCGTCGTTGCAGGCTCCGGGAACGCTTCCAGGGTTGTCGGGTTTGGTCGATGCAAGAGCCTCGTCGTAGTTGTACGCCCCGTCCCCGTCGCGATCGAGTCCGATCCGTGTTCCAGACCCGGGAGGTACGCACGTGAACGTTGTCGCCTGGCCAGGCTGCTGGGCCATCGTCCTCATCTCGGCGGCGGTCACCGCCGAATCCACCAACGAGTCGAGGACGTACGTGTTGGTGTTCGGGTCGTAGAGGGCCGAGCGCACGCGGTTGTTCCATCGGCCCTTGGCGACCAGGTCGCAGTCGGTCGTCAAACCACCCAGTACGGCCGAGACGAATACCGCTCCCGCGCGCTGCTCGAGAAGAGTGAGGCGGGGGCTGACGTCGGCCAAGTTCGTGTCGTCGAGGGTGACTTGTTGCCCGACGACCGGCGCCAAGTCCGAGTCGAAGGCGAGCATCAGTTCCTCGACGTCGCGCCGCTGTGGGTCGCCCCCGTTGAATCCTACGTTCGGGTCGTCGAGGATGAGCCCGGGGCTCTGGAACACGTCCGCGGTGAAGAAACGGAAGAGCGTGTCGATCGAACCATCGTGGATATACCCGGTGCCACGCACCTGATCACCCTGGTGGCTCGCGTCCCGCGGAAGGGTGAACTCGACCTGCGGCATCCCGAACATGCCCACCTTCTGGTAGAGGTTTCGGAAGTGCGGGATCTTGATGATCTGAGTCTCGGCTTCGAAGCTCGCTTCTTCACCGGTCCCGAAGAACCCTTGGCTGGCGTCGTGCCGGTGGCAACCCTCGCAGGTGAACCCATTCACGGTGGCACCGTCTGAGAGTTGCCCGGTGCTTCCGTCGAAGAAGTCCATCCCTGCCTGCTGCGAGGACGTAAAGCTTCGGTCGAAGTTGCGGACTGGGTTCGGGGGAAGCCGGATCTCGAGCGCGAAGTCGGCGAAGTCGTCCATGGCGGCCTGGAGGCTCGGATCGGTGACGGGAATGTCGCTCCCCACCAAGCCGGGGAAGGCGACGATGAAGTTTCGGAACGACAGCCGTTCGTCGGTGGCGCTGAAGCCGAAGAAGCCGTTCGCGCGGTCCCCGCGCCAATGCATGGCGCCGCTCGTCGCCATTCCGCGGAGGGTCTGCGTGGTCATGGGTCCCTTCATCGGATGGAAGTCCCGCGGGTCGCCCGACCCGTTGAGCCCCGACGTGTCGATGGGGAATACTTGAAACACGTCCTCGAAGTTGATGACCAAGGGGTTGAACGTGATGTCGTCGTCAGGGTTTCCGAGATCCCACGCAAGGCTGTCGAAATCGCCGAAGATGTGGCAACTCGCGCACGACGCCTCACCGTTGCTCGACGTGAGAGCCGCGTCGTAGAGCATCGGGCGACCGGCCGTCACAGTCGTTGGCTCAGGGTTGTGCAACGGAAGGTGGTTCACCTCGGCGCCCGTTCCGAGATCAACCACCGAGATCGAGTTGTCGAACCTCGTGAGCACGAAGAGATTGCCATTGGCTTCGTCGAGGGCGAGCCCCGCCGGACCACCACCCGACACCTGGATGTAGTTCGCGCTCAAGGCAGCCGGGTTGATCGAGCCGCTCTCGAGCGCGGCCGTCGGAATGACGCCGACCTTGCTCGACCCGAACGCCGCCACGTACAAGGTCGACCCGTCGCTCGACACGACCATGTCCGTCGGCGTCGCGAGGCTATGGTTCTTCGTGCCGGCAGGCGCCGGGGTGATGGCGTAGTTGATGTGGGAGTTGAGGTGGACAGGGGTGACCCCGGAGCCATCCAAGACGGTGACTTGCGCCTGGTGAAGGTTGCCCTGCACGGTGCTCGGGAAGAACGTCCCCGGGCCTTCGAACCTGGTCAGGTTCTGCGCCTCCGTGTTCGAGACGTAGATGTTCCCATTGACCGGGTTGGCGACCATGTTGAAGTTGATCGTCCCGACGTGCGCGAAGTTGTCGGTCTCGTTCAGAGTGACGGCGTTGATCTCGAACACGTCCAGGTCTGGCAAGAAGAAGCGAATCCCGTTGCTCCAGTTGCGTGCCAGCTCGTCCCGCCATTCACCCGAGCTGTTGTCGAACTGGACGATGAGGCTGACTTCAGGGGCTAGATCTGAGTTGTAGTTGAAGGGAGGACCAGGGTTGCCGCCAGGAAGCCGCCCTGCGTTCAAGCCGTTTGGCGACGTGATTCCGTCGCCGCTGCACGTCTGCGTCAGGCTCCAGCCGTCGCAGACCGTGTCCGCATGCACCACGGCCGTCTGATTTCCCGAGTGGAAGATCGCCGCGTAGACCGAGGTACCGTCGGCGCTCACCGCGAGGGCTCGGGGCGTATCCCCGAAAAGCTCGATGATCCTCAGCGGCGTCCCGCCGACTCCGGAGCCAGGAGTGTCTGCATCGAACACCCAGACGTCGGCTCTCGGAACACTCGGGGTCGTCAGTTGGGGGTCACCCGCACCGGGAACTCCCGCGATCGAAGCGTCCGTGCGGTGCTGGCCGCGATGTGCCGTCGTGACGAAAACCCGATCGCCAAGAGGCCCACCGCCGTCTGGGTCCGTGATGACGATGTCGCGGGGCTCGTCGCCTACCAAGAGCGTGCGGGTCACGACGCCCGACGAAAGGTCGACAACGCTTACGCTGTCGGAGAGATGATTGACCACCCATGCCTCGTTGCCGCCTGCGCGCAGCGCGACCGCACACGGCTCGAGGCCGACCGGAACCGTTACCCCACGAGTGATCCCGTTCGCGACGACATTGAAAGATTCGATACGGTTGTCGGGGGTGTTGACCGCAACCAGGCGAGTGCCTTCGATGGCCAAGGGGCGCACCGGGCCTGTTTCGAACGCGATGAACGACGGAGGCTGCGCGCCGGCCGCTTCACAAAGGACAAGGACGGCGGCGGCCAACAGGAGGGAGATGGATCGGTGCATGCGCCTCTTCTTCGGGTTCGGGGCTTCAGAACGGGGCCGTGAACGTACCCCAGGGTCGCCGCTTGTGCCATTGGCGAGTTCAACGCGGGTCCTAGACAGTTCGGCCCGCGTTTCGAGGTTGCTACACGACGGATGATCCCGTCCTCGCTTGATTGCGACCTTGTTTCTCCCCGGTTTCACTCGGGAAATTTCGTTCCAGCGCGTACACAGACCCGTCGCCTCGAAGTCCTCCCGGGCTAAGGTGGCAACACGGTGAAGAACGTCATTCACTTTCCTCCACGTGCACGGGTCGCGCCATCGATGGCCGTGGATGGCGTACAGTACCGCACCATCCACGGCTATCGGCGCGCTTTCATCCACGAAGGGAAGGGCCCGGCCCTGCTTCTGATCCACGGCATTGGGGACAGCGCAGACAGCTGGCGGGATTTGATCCCAGCATTGTCGCAGGACTACACCGTCGTTGCCCCCGATCTGTTGGGACACGGCGACTCGGACAAACCTCGGGCGGATTACTCACTCGCGGCATACGCCAATGCCATGCGCGACCTGCTGACGGTGCTCGACGTCGATCGGGTGACCGTAGTCGGTCATTCGCTTGGTGGCGGCGTGGCAATGCAGTTCGCCTATCAGTTTCCCGAGCTTTGCGAACGGCTCGTGCTCGTGAGCACTGGGGGGGTCAGCCACGAGGTCAATCCGGTGCTTCGGCTGACCGCCGCGCCGAATGCCGACTTTGTGTTGCCGTTGCTCGGCGTTCCGGGCGCACGCTTTCTCGGAAAGGGCGTCATGAAGGTGCTGTCGCTCCTCGGTACCAAGGTGGGCCGCGACGCAGACTCGCTCCTTCGGGTGTTCGAAACATTGCCCGATGCAGCGTCCCGCCGGGCGTTCGTGCGCACGCTGCGCGCCGTGGTCGACTGGCGCGGACAAGCCATCACCATGCTCGATCGGTGCTACCTGACCCGAGACATTCCGACGCTCTTGGTGTGGGGCGCGCGTGATGGCGTGATCCCGGTAGCCCACGCGCACACCCTGCACGCTGCCATGCCTTCGAGCAGGCTCGAGGTATTCGCGGATGCGGGTCACTTCCCACACCAACTTGAGCCATCTCGGTTCGCGTCTCTCTTCCGCGAGTTCTACGAGAGCACGAGTGCCTACGTTCACCAACCCGACGAATGGCGTAGCGTCCTCAGGCAGGGTGCGATGCGCAACAGGCGCCCCGCGAGAGT
>JBCCEK010000012.1:0-43321 GCA_039030295.1 Myxococcota bacterium
CCGGAAGTGACGGCGCTGCGGGCGTAGAACTCGGTGATGAGCCAGAACACCACCCCCGTGAAGATCAGCCACGAGGTGAGAACCACGTACGCCAACGGCGACACGAAGAACGAGCGAAGCTCCCGCTTCATCACAACCCAGGCGCTGCTCATGAGTCGTGCTCCGATGCGCCGGCGGTCGTCAGCTCGGTGAACATGTCCTCGAGGGCGGTCGTGTCATCGAGCTCGACGTCGGCGACCTTCTGCCCTTGGCGAATGATGATCACACGGTCGCACAAGGCCTGCACTTCCGATAAGACATGCGTGGATACGAATACCGTCTTGTCGCCCCCGAAGCCGCGCACGAGGTCTCGAAACTGCCGGACCTGGTTGGGATCGAGACCGGAGGTGGGCTCGTCGAGGACGAGAAGCGGAGGGTCCGCGATCAGCGCCTCGGCGAGACCGACCCGTTGTCGGTACCCCTTCGAGAGCTGGCCGATGATGCGGTTCTTGGAGTCGGCCACGTCGGCCAGTGCCAGCGCGCGATCGGCCGCGGCCCCGGGACCACTCACCTTCTTGAGCGCGGCGCGATGCCGGAGGTACTCCACCACGCGCATCTCCCGATAGAGCGGAACCCCCTCAGGCATGTAACCGAGGCGGGCTCGGGCAGCGATCGAGTCCCGAACCGCATCGACCCCGTCGATCGTGATCGCTCCGGAGGTCGGCGCCAGGAAGCCCGTGAGCATTCGAAGTGTGGTCGTCTTTCCGGCCCCATTCGGACCGAGAAAGCCCACGATCTCGCCGCGCGCGACATCGAACGAAAGATCGTCGACCGCTAACCGGTTGCCGTATCGCTTGTGGAGGGCCTCGACTCGTATCACCGAACGCTCGCCCGGCGGGGGTAGTCGATAGGATCCCGCAAGGCAACTGCAGGCCTGTCCAGTGGCTCGCAGCTTTCTCGCCCGACGGCCTTGGGCCTCCGTACGATCTCTCGACGATGTCGACGGTTCCTTGGAAGGTTGGCGTGGCCTCGGCCGCGGTGGCGTGCGTGGCGGTCGGTTCGCTGGGTTGGGCGTCCCGACCGGTGCAGCCTGGCGCGACCGCTCGACCAGGCGCTGCACCCGTGACCTCCGTGTCGACCCGGCCCGAACGTTCCGTCGACCTGGACGAGCATCTCGAGCTTGCCCATGGCGATGAGCCTGGCCCTCCCCCGCACGACGCGATCGGGGCTCGCTATCCCTCCGGCCTGACCCTCGATGGCGCGACGCCGCATCGCACCCTTCTTTTCAGCTTCGACGACGGGCCGTCTCGGCGCACCACGCCCGCTCTCCTCGACCTGCTCGACCAGCTCGGCATCCGTGCGCTGTTCTTCGTCACGACCGAGAGTTTCGGTGACGGCAACCCGTGGGAACGCGAGCACGCGGAGATCGTCCAGGAGATCGTGGACCGCGGTCACATCCTCGGGAACCACACCGAAACCCATCGGCAGCTACCGCTTCTGCGCAACGCCGAGATCGAAGCAGAGTTGCGACGAAGCGAACGCAAGATCGAGCATGCCATCGGCCTCCGCCCGCGTTTGATCAGGCCGCCCGGTGGCGCGCTTTCGGATCGGGTGAGCCGACTCCTGGCCGAGCACGGCTACACGAGCGTGCTGTGGAGTGTCTACACCGGCGACCTCGAAGTCGACACCGCAGACGACGTCGTCCGGACGTTCTTCCGCGTGCTCAAGCGACGCGAACGCGAGAGCGGCGTCCGAGGCGGAATCGTGCTGTTACACGACACTCAGCGGCACAGCTTGGACGCCATGCCCCGCTTGGTCGACGCCCTCAGACGCCGTAACTGTGAGCTGCTCGAGCGCGGCGAGGAACTCTACGACATCGTCGGGGACCTCGGGTACTTCATACCAGGACATGCTCCGCCCGAGCCTCTGGCCGACCGGCAAGCGAGGCTTGTCGAGCGAGCCAAACGCGACTGCGCAGCGCTCGCCCTCCGCGACGGACCCCGGTGAGTGGAATCGTGCTGACTCTGTTGACACTGCTGACGCTTAAGGGACTCGCCTCGCGAGGATTCGCCATATCGGTAGCCCGTCTTCGATCGCTCGGTGCTCCCGATTGGAGCGGGCATCGAACGGATTGTCGTCGACGAAGCCCGTCCGCGCCGCCAGCGCGAGCCCGTCGGTTTCCTCGATGGCGCGTCGGTAGTCCTCGGCTCGGTCCTCGACATCCGTCTGGATGAAGATCTCGCCCCCCTTGCCTAGGAGCCGCGAGAGCTCGCGAAGGAGCGCCTCGCCGACGACCATGCGCTTGCGGTGGCGCTTCTTCCACCATGGGTCCGGGAAGTGAATCGCAACCTTGTCCACGATCCCTTCAGGCCCGGACCGCTTCAAGATCTCGCGTGCATCACCGCAGAGGACCTGAACGTTCGACACCCCCAGCGCCTCGATTCGGGCGTTGACCTTGTAGGCCCACTTGGACTTCACCTCGATGCCGACGATCTGGCTGGCGGGCGCGACCGCGGCCCGTTCGATGAGCGACTGGCCGCGTCCAAAGCCGATATCGAGCTCGATCGGGCCCTCTGCCCCCACGATGTCCCGGAGCGAGAAGTGGCCCTCTGGCGCCCGCGGGGCCCCTTCGATGTACCTTCGGCGTAGGTCCGAGTCGGACACCGGGCCTCCCTACCGGGGGGGGTGTCACGGGTCAACCGGCTCACACCGCTTCTTGACCGTGATGGTGGCGATCGCGTATGTCACCGGACATACTCTCGAAGTGATTGGGGCTCGGGGAACATGAGAATTCTAGTCGTCGAAGACAGCGTGACGATGCGAAAGGTCATGCAGATGACCTTCGCAGGCGAAGACGCGGAGCTGCTGGCCGTGTCGAATGGTGAAGAAGCACTGGCACAGGGGCGGGGCTTCTCCCCCGACGTTGCCTTTGTCGATGCTTCGTTGCCCGGCCAAGACGGATATGAGCTCACGCGGGCGATCAAGGCGGACCCTCAGCTTGCGGGCACTGCCGTGATCCTGATGGCGAGCCAGCATCGTCCCCTCGACGAAGGGCGCGCCTCCGAAGTGGGCGCGGACGAGCACATCCTCAAACCGTTCGATACGCAAGAGGCCATCGACAAGGCCACCGCTCTTGCGGGCGGCGTTCAGGCGCTCTCGGACGCGCCATCGATTCCCGTCGTACGCGCGGCGCCTCAGCCTACACCACTGGCCACGCCAGCCTATCGACCAACACCGCCCCCGCTGCCGGTGAGCGGTCGCGCCGTCCAACCATCGAGCCCGGTCTCGTCCACCCCGCTTTCCGGGGCATCGGTTTCGGCGATTCCAGCTGCCGCGTCCTCGCTTCCCGCCGAGCGGGTGCCCACACTCAAGTCTCAGTCGGCGATGCCTGCGCCGAGCCCGACCGCGGTGACCTCGGAGGTCGTGTCGCAGTCGGTGGTCGCGCGCTTGGAGGCGCTTGGGCTCACTGCCGAGCAAGTCCAGGGCGTGCTCAATCTGTCGGCAGAGGTCGTGGAGCGCGTGGTTTGGGAAGTCGTCCCGGAGCTTGCGGAGGCCATGATCCGCGAGGAATTGCACCGTCTCGTCGGCGACTGACGCTTGACTGACTGGCGATTTCACCGCACACGGTCGGTCCGATGAGCGACCCGTCCGACGACATGCCGAAGGCGTACGAGCCCGACAAGAGCGAGGCACGCTGGTACGAGTTCTGGGAGGAATCGGGGTTCTTCGAGGCGTCGGAAGACCCGGACGACACGCGCGCGACCTACACCCTGGCCATCCCACCCCCGAACGTCACGGGGTCGCTGCACATGGGGCATGCCTGCCGGACGACCTTCGAAGACGTCCTGTGCCGCTACAAGCGAATGCAGGGCCACAACACGCTTTGGATGCCCGGCATCGACCACGCTGGAATCGCGACGCAGGTCGTGGTCGAGCGGCAGCTCAAGCGCGAAGGTCTGACGCGGCACGACCTCGGGCGGAAGGCCTTTGTCGAGCGGGTTTGGCGATGGAAGGAGGAGTCGGGCGGTCGGATCCTTCAACAGCTCCGAAAGATGGGGGCGTCCTGTGATTGGTCGCGAACGAAGTTCACGCTCGACCCTGACATGGTCCGGGCCGTCCGGGAGTCGTTTGTCCGGCTCTACGAGGAAGGGCTGATCTACCGGGACACCCGGCTGGTCAACTGGGACGTCGAATCCCAGACCGTGCTTTCCGACCTGGAGGTCGACCAAGAGGAGGGGGTCGAAGGGGAGCTCTTCGATTTTGCCTATCCACTGGCCGACGGCGACTCCGAGGTGGTCGTATCGACCACGCGGCCCGAAACCATGCTCGGGGATACCGCCGTGGCGATCCACCCGGACGACGAGCGGTACCGACATCTTCACGGCAAATACGTTCGTCACCCGTTCGTCGACCGGATGATTCCGATCATCCTCGATGCCGAGCTGGTCGACCCGGAGTTCGGGACGGGTGTGGTCAAAGTGACGCCCGCCCACGACCCGAACGACTTTGCGACCGGCAAAAGGCACGGGCTCGAGGAGATCAACGTCCTGAACCTCGACGGCACCCTCAACGAGAACGCAGGGCGATTCCAGGGTCTCGACCGGTTCGCCGCGCGGGACGCCGTCAAAGACGAGCTCGCAAACCTCGGGCTGGTTCGAGGTTCGAAGAAGCACATCATGACACTTCCGCGGTCGCATCGGTCCGGGACCGTGGTGGAGCCCCTCATCTCGACCCAGTGGTTCGTCAAGATGCGTCCACTGGCCGAGCCGGCGATCGCCGCAGTGCGCGAGGGTCGGATTCAGATCCTCCCCGTCGAATGGGAGAAGACGTACTTCCACTGGCTCGAGAACATCCAAGACTGGTGCATCTCGCGCCAGCTTTGGTGGGGGCACGAGATCCCCGCTTGGTACTGCGACGCCTGTGGTGCCGTCACCGTGTCGCGGGAAGAAGCGACTGCCTGTCACGCCTGTGGGTCGACCTCGCTCAAGCAGGATCCGGACGTCCTCGATACCTGGTTTAGTTCGGCGCTTTGGCCCTTCTCAACGCTTGGATGGCCGGACGACACCGCGGCGCTTCGCCGTTTCTACCCCACCCAAGACATGGAGACCGGGTACGACATCATCTTCTTCTGGGTCGCTCGGATGATCATGATGGGGCTGCACTTCATGGGTGAGGTGCCGTTCACCCGGGTTCTCCTCGCCGGCCTGGTGACCGACGAGCGGGGCGAGAAGATGAGCAAGGTCAAGGGGAACGTGATCGATCCGCTCGACGTCATCCACGGCGCGACGAACGAGGCGCTGATTGACAAAGCGACGAAAGCCGGGGCGTCCAAAGGCGGCATCAAGTACCTCCAAAAGACCTACCCGGACGGATTCGCGGCGTACGGGGCCGATGCGCTGCGAATGACGCTCCTGAGCTACTCGCCTCAGTCCCGCCGCATCGCGCTCTCGATCAAGCGGATCGAGGGCTACCGAAACTTCGCAAACAAACTCTGGAATGCATCTCGCTACGCCCTGATGCGGCTCGAGGATTCTGGCGCCAAGGCTTCGCAGCAGTGCCCTCGCCCGCGCGCCCTCGCGAACCGTTGGGTGCTGTCGCGTCTCTATCAGGCGCTCGATGCCGCTTCGACGGGCCTCGATGCCTACCGCCTCGATGATGCATCCGGCGCACTCTACCACTTCGTGTGGGACGAGTTCTGCGACTGGTATCTCGAGGTGAGCAAGACCGCGCTCGATAGCGGAGACGCGAATCTCATCCGCGAAACCGAGTCAACGCTGGTTCACACGCTCGAGACGGTACTGCGCGCGCTTCATCCGATGATGCCGCACATCACCGAAGAGATATGGCAGCGCGTCCCCAAGTGGGACGGAGCGCCCAAGAGCATCATGGTGGCACGGTTCCCCTCGGCTCTGGTCGACGCCAAGGCCGATCGCGATGCTGTCCGTGACTTCGAGGCCTTGCAGGCGCTGGTGCGGAGCATGCGCGCCATCCGAGCGGAACACGACATCGCGCGAAGTCGCTCGATCGAGGTCCACTGGCACACCGAGGACGCGGAGATCCGACGCGTGTTTCAGGACGAACGCGCGACGATCGAAGCACTCGCCGGGTGCGTCATGCATTTCGAGCCGGACCCGTCCAAGTTCGACGATCCGGGATCCCACTTCGACAACGCCGCAGTCTTCATCAATCCGGGTGTCCGCGGGGTCGTCCCAAGCGTGATCGATCCAGAAAAAGAACGTGGGCGTCTCGAGCGTGCCCTGAAGAAGCTCGAGAAGGAACTCGGAGCGGTCGAGAAGAAGCTCGGAAACCCGAACTTCGCGGACAAGGCTCCCCCAGAGGTCGTCGAGAAATCGAAGCGCGATGCGGCAGAACTGCGTGCCAAGCGTGACCAACTGGAAGTGGCGCTCAGTCGGCTCTGATGGCACCGTGAGCGCAGATGGACCAGCCCTCCCCTGATCCGGCTCGCGACGCGCGACCCCTGTGTGTGGATTTGGACGGTACGCTGGTCGCCACCGACACGCTTTGGGAGTCGTTCATGCTGTTGGTGCGCCGAGCCCCGCATCGCGTCTTGGCGCTCTTCTTCGTGATTCTCGGGGGCAAAGCCAGGCTCAAGCGCTACCTCGCTCGCTTCGCCCCGGTGGACCCCAACACGTTGCCGTATCGACAGGAAGTCGTGAACCTCGCCCGCGAGGCCAGGACCCAAGGGCGGCCGGTCATCCTGGTCACCGCCTCCGACCAAACCACCGCGGCGTCGGTGGCCGCGCACCTCGACGTGTTCGACGAGGCCGTTGGCAGTGACGGTCGGGAGAACCTCAAGGGCCCGCGGAAGGCTGCTTTCCTGGTCGATCGGTACGGTGAGAGGGGCTTCCAATATGTGGGCGATGCGGCCGCGGACCTCCCGGTCTGGGCGGCGGCGGGAGAAGCCATCCTCGTCGCACCCAACGCACAGACGCTTCGTGGTGCGCAACGTGTTGCCCCCCGTGCGGAGGTCATCGTCGAGCGCCCGCCGAAGTGGCGGGCCGCCATTCGAGAACTCAGGCCGCATCAATGGGCGAAGAACCTGCTCTTGTTCGTCCCACTCTATTTCGCGCACGAGTACGACGACTGGTCGCTGGTCTTCGGCGCATTGATGGCGTTCTTCGCCTTCAGTTTCTCGGCGTCATCGATCTACGTCCTCAACGACCTGCTCGACCTGCCGTCGGACCGCCGGCACCGGACGAAGCGGAGTCGACCGCTTGCGTCTGGAGCTCTCGCGATCCCCGAGGGGCTTCTCTTGATGGTCTTGAGCTTCGGACTCGGCCTTTACTTGGCGATCCGGTTCGTCAACCCCGCCTTCGTCGGGATGTTGCTCGGCTACGTGGCGTTGACGACGCTCTACAGCTTCGTGTTGAAGCGTCTCATGATCATCGACGTGTTGACCCTCGCCTCGCTCTTCACATACCGGGTTGTGGCGGGCAGCGTCGCTGTTCAAGTGCCGCTTTCGTTCTGGCTCTTGGCGTTCTCGATCTTTTTCTTCACGAGTCTCGCGTTCGTCAAGCGCTACTCGGAGCTGATTCAGCTTCGGCAGAGCAACGAACGCGCGCTCCGAGGGCGCGACTACGTGCTGGCGGACATCCCGGTGGTCACGGCCATTGGGCCAGCGGCAGGGCTGCTCGCGGTTCTCGTGTTTGCGCTTTACATCAACAGTCCGTCGATTCTCACCTTCTACTCGACACCTCAGGCCCTTTGGGGGATCTGCCTGATCCTGGTCTACTGGGTGACCCGCATTTGGTTCTTGGCCGCGCGCGATGCGATGCACGACGACCCCGTTCTGTTCGCGGTGCGCGACAAGGTGAGCATCGTCTGCGGCGTGCTCTCGGTGCTGTGCCTGTTGGCGGCGCGGTTCTGAGGCCGAGCGAGTCGTTTCGGGGCGCGCCGGGCCTAGAACAGCTCCATCTGTCCGGGTTGGACGATGCCTTCGTGGAACCGGACACCTTCGAGCTCAAGCAGGCGCTTCTTTCGTTCGGGCCCTCCCCCGTAGCCGCCCAGGTGGTGACCCGCCTCGACGACTCGGTGACACGGAACGATCACGGGGACTGGGTTCACGTGGTTCGCTTGGCCGACTGCTCGCATTGCGCGAGGTGAACCGATGTCGTTCGCGATGCCGCCGTAGGTACGGACCTGCCCCCATCCAATTCGGCGGAGGGCGTTCCAGACGCGGACCTGGAAGTCGGTGCCACGAAGGTCGAGAGGAACGCCTGCGAAGTCCTCCGGCTGGCCGTCGAAGTACCGATGGAGGGGATCGCTGAACTCACTGGGAAGCTCCGAGGGGTTCGCGTTGAGATCGTCGCCGCGGTGAAAGTCGAGCCGTCGCAAACCGACAGAGGTCCAGACCAGCCACAGGGTTCCAAAACCCGGCGCTTCGAAGCGGCCCCATCCGAGGTTCGGTGCTTGGTCGCGGCCTGGGGCGATGGTACGTTCGATGGGCATGACGCGCGTGGCTTTTCTTTACCTTGTCTTGGGCTCGTTCGCATGTGGTCCGAGCCTTCAGCAATCGCACGTCAGCTCAGCGCACTACGAGCAATGCTATGCGAGCGACTACGACCCTGGTGTCTCATCCGAGAGTCGAACGCAGTGCTGGCAACGATGGTTGGCCGAATACGCCGACGGCCAACCTCCCGAACGCGTGGAATTCGCTGAGGAACGCCTTCGGGCGCTCGAAACCGATCCATCCGCGCGTTCGCTGCCAGACGTGGAACCGGCACCGGCGCGGTCGCGAGACCACGAGTACCCACCATCGCCACCGGGCGCCTATCACACTTCAGGTTGCGACCCCCTTTGCGACGAGGCGTGGAGCGAATGCACATCGCGGTGTGATCTCAGAGACAAGCCGTGCAAGACCGGATGCGAGAGCGAGTTCCGGATCTGCCTCGAGGGCTGTCCCTAGGTGTCGACGCCGGCACTCGTGCTGCTGACCGGGGCGACTCTCGTCGCCTTTGCTGCGAACTCCCTGCTCTGTCGGATGGCGCTCGGCGACGGCGCGATGGAACCCGAGATGTTCACGGCGGTTAGACTGGCGAGCGGCGCTCTGGCGCTGGCCCCGCTTGCTTGGTTCGTGAGGCGACGGGGGAGCCCCTCGCCGGCGGGATCCTGGGGCTCCGGGTTCGCACTCTTCGTCTACGCGATGGGGTTCTCGCTCGCATACGTGTCCCTCGACACGGGGGTCGGGGCGCTGATCCTCTTTGCGGCCGTCCAAGCCACCATGCTCGGTGCCGGATGGAGGCAGGGCGAGCGACCCTTGGCGAAGGAGTGGCTCGGGCTCCTGACGGCGATGGCGGGACTGGCGTATCTCGTCCGACCTGGGGCGACCTCCCCAGACGCGATGGGGGTCATGCTCATGGTCGCGGCAGGCGTCGGCTGGGGGGTGTATTCGGTCCGCGGCCGGGGCGCGCCGAGTCCCACCGCCACGACGGCGCGGAACTTCCTCTGGAGCGTCCCGTGGGCGCTTGGGAGCGTTCTTGTCTTGGGCTCGGGCTCTGGGCTCGGACCGTCGCGCGCGGTCGCGCTCGCGGTGATGTCGGGAGCGGTCACGTCCGGGCTCGGTTACGTCCTTTGGTACGCGGTCCTTCGTCACATCACCACGACGCGCGCGGCCATCGTCCAACTGTCGGTGCCTGTGTTGGCCGCGGTCGCGGGGATCGTCGTCTTGGGTGAGGCTGCGACGCTTCGGTTTGGGGTGGCCAGTGCCATGATCTTGGGTGGCGTCGGTTTCGCCATCTCGCAACGCCAGCCGACGGCTCTTGCGATCGATCGCTGAAACCTGGAACATGGCAACGATGAACGACGACCCGACTGCCGTGTGGCCTCGCGGCGTTCCCGCCGTCGGGGACCGCGCCACGCGAACGAGAACGGTAGGCCCGAACGACATCGAGCTTTTTACCGCGATCTCCGGAGACCGGAATCCGCTTCACTACGACGCGGCGCTCGCCGCAGGTACACGCTTCGGCGAGATCGTGGTGCAGGGGGGGATCACGAGTGCGATCCTGAATGCCGTCGTTGCCGAGGACTTGCCGGGCCCGGGGACTGTGTTTCTTCAAGTGAACTGGAGCTTCAAAGCCCCGGTGCGCCCTGGGGACGACATTACCGGCGAAGTCGAAGTGCTCGAGGTGAGAGTCGATAAGCCCATCACGAAGCTCAAGACGTCTGTCACGCGAGGCGACGGAACCCTCGTGCTGGATGGCGATGCCCTCTGCTACACGATGCCCCTCCCCGCCTGAGAGGCTGAGGCGGCCGTGCTACCTTCGGTCAACGATGCGGAAGCTTCTCGTGCTCGTGGTCGCGTTGGCAGCGTGCAAGTCGATGGCGTCGACGGGGCCGGACAGGCAGGAGCGCATCTCCGCGTGCCTTGCCCGATGCGCTCCCGACCCGTCCACACCAGCCGACACGGCTTATCCTCTCGCGCCAAGCGAGCGCGCTGATGCGCGCTCCCCCTGTGAACGCCAGTGCTACGCGATCCCCTGAGGATGCTTAGACCGCTCTCACCTGAGACTCATCGGCTGCGACTTGTCCTCGAAGCCGCTCGCGGCGTTGCTCACCCCTTGAAATAGCGTTGCTAGTCCTGCGGGTTCCCGCCTTGCGAGCGACTCCGAGTCCTGCGTCTCGCTCGCTCACTCTCTGGTGAGAGCGGTCTAGTGGGCGGCTCCCCAGCTCGATCCCCACCCGGCCTCAACCGGCAGCGGGACCGACAAGGGCACAGCCTCCTGCATGTGCATCCTTACGAGCGCTTCGAGCGCACCCTGCTCCTCGCGTGGTGACTCGAAGACCAGTTCGTCGTGAACGGTCAACACCATCCGGCTCTCGAGGTGGTCTCGTTCGATGGCGCGTTGAATGTTCACCATCGCGACTTTCATGATGTCGGCCGCAGTCCCTTGGATTGGCGTGTTGCGTGCAATGCGTTCCGCTGAGGCGCGGAGGTTGTGGTTTCGGCTGCGGATGTCTGGGAGTGAACGTCGGCGGCCAAGCAACGTCGTGACGAACCCGTTGGCCCGCGCCTGCTCGACGACCTCGTCCAGGAACGTGTTGACCCCCGCATAGCGCTCGAAGAAGGCATCGATATACCGCTTGGCCTCGCTTCGTTCGATCTTCAGGTTCTGGGCGAGCGCGAACTGCGTCTGACCGTAGATGACTGCGAAGTTCACGGTCTTGGCCTGCGCACGCATGTGGGGCGTTACCCCGTCGGGCTCGACCCCGAAGAGTGCACACGCGGTTTGGACGTGGACGTCGTCGCCTTGGGAAAACGCCTCAACCAGTGCCGGATCGCGGCTGAGGTCGGCCAGGACACGAAGCTCGATCTGCGAGTAGTCTGCGGATAGCATCGACCACCCCTCGGCGGGAACGAAGGCGTCCCGGACCTTTCGTCCCATCTCGGTACGGATCGGGATGTTCTGGAGGTTGGGATCGCTCGACGATAGGCGGCCGGTGGCAGCGACCAACTGATTGTACCGTGTGTGAATCCGTCCGGTCTCGGGGTTCACCTCGGCGGGAAGTGCGTCCAAGTATGTGTTCTTGAGCTTCGAGACGGAGCGGTACTCGAGGATCGCCGCCGGCAGTGGGTGCATCGCAGCGAGTTGCTCGAGCACGGTTTGATCCGTGGACCTGGCGGTCTTTGTCTTCTTGATCACGGGCAACTCGAGTTCGTCGAACAAGATCGTCTCGAGCTGCCTCGGGGAAGCGACGTTGAACTCGTGCCCAGCGAGCTCCGTACAGCGCGCCCGTAGCCGATCGAGCTCTGCGCCGGCCTCCTCCGCCAGCCGCGCCAGAAGAGCGGTGTCTACCCGGATGCCGTGGAGTTCCATCGTCGCGAGGACGCTCGCCAATGGAAGCTCGACGTCGTAAAACAAACGGCGAAACTCTCCCTCGTGCATTCTGGGAGTCAGCAACTCGCTCAGCCGAAACGTGAAGTCCGCACGCTCGTTGGCGTAAGCGGCCACCGACTCGACCTCGACCTCGTCCCAGGCGAGCGCTTTCTTCCCTTTTCCGCGGACGGACTCTTCGCTCGACAGCGCGCCGTCGAGCTCTTGCCGGGCGACATCCTCGAGCTGATGGGCGTGCCGCGAAGGATCGAGAAGGTAGCTCGCGAGCGTCGGATCAAATTGAATACCCCGCAGGGTGACGTCGCGCCGAGCCCAGAGCACGGTCTCGCGTTTGGCGTGCGTCATCTTGGGGATCAGTGAGTTCTCGAGCAACGGCATCACGATCGGCCGAGCGTCAGCCCAGGCCAGGTGGTCTGGCGCGCCGATGTATCGATGACCAAGCGGTATGTATGCGCTGACTCCCTCTATCCAGCTCAACGCGATTCCCGCGATTTCGCCGCGGATCGGGTCATCGATGTCGAGGATCGTGTAGAGCGAGAACCGGGCGGCATCGCGGATGGCGCTGGCGACCCGGCGCAGTCCCTCGATATCGGTGATCACCTCGTAGTGGCCTTCCACGATCGGCGCGGGATCGAGCTGCGCCAAGAGTCGCGTGAACTCGAGTTCCGTGAAGAGCGCACGAAGGGCCGCGAGGTCGCCACCACCGTATGCGCCCAACGCGCCCTCGTCGAGATCCACGTCGTCTCGGAGGGTCACGAGCTCTTTCGACGTCTCCGCTTCTTGTCGGTGCGCCGCGAGCTTCTCTCGCAACGACTTGCGACTGATGTCGTCGAGGTGATCGTAGACCGCGTCGAGAGTGCCCCACTCTTGAAGAAGCTTGGCCGCAGTCTTCTGACCCACCGAGGGGACGCCGGGTACGTTGTCGGAGCTGTCGCCCATCAGCGCCAGCAAGTCCCGGACCTGATTGGGTTCGACACCGAACTTCTCGCGGGTCTCGTCGACCCCAAACACTTTGTCGCGCATGGTGTCGTACATGACGACGTCGGGGCCGACGAGCTGCAACAGGTCTTTGTCGGCACTCACGATGACAACCCGGAGCCCCTTCTTGCGGGCAAGGCCCACGATCGACGCGATGACATCGTCCGCTTCGTACCCCGCTGCTTCCACGGGGTTCATTCCCCAGGCCTCGACGATCTCGCGCACCCGGAGCATCTGCTGCCTGAGGTCGGGGGGCGCGGGAGGCCGGTTCTCTTTGTAGGCGGGATAGAGCTCTTTGCGAAACGACCCCTCCCGGGAATCCATTGCGACGACGAGTCCCTTGGGGTCGCGTTCACGCAGGAGCTTTAGCAACATTCCGGACACGCCGGCCACTGCGTGGGTGGGCTCCCCCTTGCTGTTCGAGAGCGGAGGCAGCGCGTGATAGGCCCGAAATACGTACGAGCTGATGTCGATGACGTAGACCGCCTCCGGGTCTCCCTGGCGTGGTAGCGCGTCCGGCATGCGCCGGGACCATCCAACGGTCGCCCTCAGCGGTCAAGGTGCTAAAGGCTTGCGCGTTCGCTTTGACGCGTGCTACGCGCCCGAACCGTTCACGTCATGTTCGAGACGCTCACCAAAGGCTTTCGCAATGCTCGCAACCGGCTCTCAGGGGTCGCCGAGCTTAGCGAGGAGAACATCGAGCAAGCCCTCCGCGACGTGCGGCTTTCGCTTCTCGAGGCCGACGTCGAATTCGGGGTAACCAAGGCTTTCCTCGCCCGGGTCAAGGAGAAGGCAGTCGGGCAAGTCGTCCAGACAGCGGCCAAGTCCAAGGGCCGCGCGGTCAAAGTCGGGCCCGCCGAGCAGTTCGTCAAGATCTGCCAGGACGAGCTCGAGTCGATGATGGCCTTCGAAGGTGAGGCGGTCGAGTTCGCACGAAAGCCGAAGCCGACCGGTATCATGATGGTCGGTCTTCAGGGTTCGGGTAAGACCACCACGGCGGCCAAGCTCGCCCGCCTTCTCGAGAACGAGCATGGGCGCAAGCCCCTCTTGGTCGCCGCCGACATCGCGCGCCCCGGCGCCATCGAGCAGCTTCAGGTGCTTGGTGAGCAGATCGGCGTTCCGGTCTTCTCGATCCCCGGCGGCATTCCGGTCGAGATCTGCAAGAAGGGGCTGACCGAGGCCAAGCGCCTCAAGTGCGACACGGTCATCTACGACACTGCGGGGCGGCTTGCGATCGACGAGCCGCTGATGCAGGAGCTCACCGACATTCGTTCTTCGGTAGAACCGCAGAACCTCTTCTTGGTGGTCGATGCCATGATCGGGCAGGACTCGGTCAAGACCGCCAAGGCGTTCCACGATCGTCTCGGATTGAGTGGCGTCGTCCTGACGAAACTCGATGGGGACGCGCGCGGGGGCGCGGCCATCTCGATCAAGAACGTCACCGGAACGGCGGTCAAGTTCGTCGGTACCGGCGAAACGCTCGACCGGCTCGAGGAGTTCCGCGCCGAGGGCATGGCCAGCCGGATCCTCGGCATGGGCGACGTGGTCGGCTTGATGAAGGACTTCGAAGACGTCGTCGACGAGAAGAAGGCCGAAGAGGACGCGAAGCGGATGCTCCAAGGCCGCTTCACGCTCGACGACTTTCTCGAGCAGCTGCAGATGCTCCAGAACATGGGGCCCCTTCAAGACATGCTCGACAAGGTGCCTTTCTTCGCCGACAGCGTGCCCGACGGCTTTCAGGTCGACGAGCGCGAGATCGGTCAGATCAAAGCCATCGTCAGCTCGATGACACGCCAGGAGCGCGCTGAAGCGAAGCTCTTTCAGAAAGAGCCGTCGCGCGTGTCCCGCGTTGCCAAGGGGTCAGGGACGACCGAGAAGCTCGTCGCCGAGATCCTCCAGCGTTTCGCTTTCATGCAACAGATGATGGGCAGCATCGGCTCGCAGGCCGGCATGCTCTCGAAGATTCCCGGCATGAAACAGCTCGCCCAAGCCAACCGTCTGCGCGATGCGATTCAAACCGGGGGGCTCGAGGGCAATCCGATGATGTCGAACCTGGCCGACACGCTTCTTCAGGCTGCCGTTGCCGAGCAGGGCGGGATGGCGCCGAACCCGAACGCGCGCCGGGTCGTCAACAAGCAAAAGAAGAAGTCCAAGCGCAAGATGCAGAAGAAGTCGCGGCGAAAGTCGCGTCGGTGATCGGGCATGCGAGGACCAGTTGCGTGCCTTGCTTCAATCCTGCTGACCCTCGCAGGTTGCACGACCGAAAGTGCTCCGCGGGAAACGACTGAGACCGATGCCCGTTCCCATGAGACCGCTGTCGAGCAGCCAACACCCGTCGAACCGGACCGGGCGCCACCCCCGACGCCGACCCTCGAGGTCCCGAAAGCCCTCGATCCGCCACGCATCGACGGGGTCTTGACCGAGCCAGCGTGGCGGACCGCCGCACGCACCGGCCCCTTCGTCGACACGCTCACGGGTGGGCCGGCGACGTTGGTCGCCACCGCCAAGCTTCTTTGGGACGCGGATAACCTCTACGTTGGGGTTGAGGTTCGAGACACGACCCTTCGGTCTCGGCATCGCACCGCGGACGATCCTCTTTGGGAGGAAGACTGCATCGAGCTGATGGTTGCCCCTTACGGATCCGGCGCGGCGTATTTCGAGATCGAGGTGTCCCCCCGCGGGGTGGTGTTCGACACCCGTTTCGACCAAAGGCGAGCACCAGCGCCGTACGGACACGTCGAGTGGGCAAGTGACGCGCGTGTCGCCGTCCGCTTGGCGGGCACGTTGGACGACTTTCGTGCCGACGAGGGATACACCGTCGAGCTCGCGATCCCTTGGAAGTCGTTCGGTACGCGCGACCAGCCCAGGGCCGCCCCCGCGATCGACGATCGCTGGCGTGCAAACCTTTTCGTCCTCGACCGAATGGGCGACGAACAGGATGCGGCGGCTTGGTCAGCACCCCTCGTGGGCGACTTTCACGTGCCGTCACGCTTTGGGACCCTGATGTTCCGCGGCCCAGTGGCCAAGTCCGCGAAGCGCCGCGAACCCATTCCGATCCCGAGCGATCGGGTGAGAGGGACCGTCTCCCGCGAGCAAGCTCGGGACCCCGGCGTTCGAGATGCACTGATCAAACGTCGCGTGATGCGTCGACGACATCCTGGCGAGCCGCCGCCACTCAACCTGGAAGGCGATCGCGCGCCGCTTGAAACCGGCGAGTCGCCTCACTAGTGTTGCCCCTAGGCGGGGTTTCCGCTCACGATGCTCCGAACACGCCTCATCGCTGGTCGCACCTCGGGCTTGATCTTGAGCGCTGTGTTTGCGTCGATCATGACGCTCGCCAGCCAAGTCGAGATCGTCCTTGAGCCGCTTCGAGTCGATCCCCTCGAGCCGGCACCCGTGACCCTTCGCGTCCCGGCGTCGTATCTCCCCACGGCCAAGGTGCGGAGTCGGCGTGGGCTTCCACAGCCGCTGGTCGTCGACAGGGGTGCAGTGGTCGACGACCTCGATGACCAGCGAATCGTGCGCGCCTTTGAGCGCGAGCGGCGTCCGCCCGAGCGGTCCACCCTCGTTGGCGTCTGGATCAGCTACTTCCTGATGGGCTACGTCTTTCTCGCGGTGCTCCGGATGTTCGCGGGTGGTCGCGGCGGCCTTTTGAGGACCCAGGCAGGGCTTCTCGTATTGGTCTGCGCGACCTGCATCGGAGCCAAGCTGTTGCTCCTGTTCACCGGGCTCTCCCCATTCGTCCTGCCGTTGGCGACCGTCCCGCTATGGGCCGCGCTCTACTTCAATCGAGCGACTGCGATGGTGACGGGGGTCGTGATCTCGGTCGTGACTGCGTCGTTCGTCGATTTCGCGATGCCTGTCGTCGTTGGGTACCTCGCCACCACACTCGGCGTGGTGGTGTTTTTTCACGACCGCAAGCACGTCACGCATATGCTTGTTGCCGGGGCGGCCGCGGGCGTCTTCGCCGCGTTGGTCCTCATCAGTGTCTCGCTTTCGATCGGACGGCAGATCAACGTCATTGGCGACGTCACCCTCCTCGGAGACTCCGTTCTTTTGTCCACGATCGCGGGCGGTGTGATCGCGGGGGTGCTCGCCCTGCTCTTGCAGCGGGTGGCGACCGCGACGCTCGGTGTGGTCGCGCGCAGCAGGCTCCAGGAGCTTACCGACGTCGACCACCCTCTGCTGCGGAAAATGGCCGCCGAGGCGCCAGGCTCATGGCAACATGCGCGAGCCATGGCGAACCTCGCTGAAGGGGCCGCAGCGGCGATCGGCGCGGATGCCCTCCTCACCCGAGTCGGCGCCTACTACCACGACCTTGGCAAGACGATTCAGCCCAAATACTTCGTCGAGAACCTCTCCCCCGGAGAACCCTCACCGCACAACGATCTCGAGCCGGACGTGAGCGCCGATGCGATCATGGCGCACGTCGTCGAGGGCGCTCGGATCCTGCGCGATGGAGGTGTTCCGGAGCCTGTGGTCGAGTTTGCCTACACCCATCACGGCACCAGTGTGATCGAGTACTTCTGGCACAAGTGCCTCGAAGACGGGAACCCGAAGGGGCTCTCCGACGCTGCGTTTCGGTACCCAGGCATGCGGCCGCGCACCAAGGAGACCGCCATCCTGATGTTGATCGATGCGATCGAGGCGGCGGCGCGAACGGTCGACGACCCGACACGTGAGAAGTTCGAGGCGATCGTACAGCGCGTGATGAACGTCAAGCTTCGCCAGGGCCAGCTCGACGAGTGCGGCCTCACCATGGAGGACCTCCGCATTTTGCAGACGTCCCTCACCGACACCCTGTGCAACGCCTACCACAACCGGATCAAGTACCCCTGGCAAGACAAGGAAGACGAGGGCGAGGCCACGCTTCCCGTCCCGGGGGTGGCGACTGAACGCGACGTGGCGCGAGAGCGTAGCCGTGAGTCTACCTAGCCCTGCGCGACTCGCCTGGCTGGCCCTCGCAGTGCTCCCCCTGACGGCCTCATGTGACCAGCTCGGCAATCCGGAACAGTTGACCACAGGACCGACCGTTTGGAACACGGACCAACACGAGTTGGTCACCACGACCCACTCCTTTCGGAATCCGAAAACCGTCCGGCGTCTGGTCGAGGATGGTCTCGAGGGCTTTGACTACGCCGATGCGTCGATCGGTCCGTCCCAGACGTTGACGTTCGTCACCGTGGCCCCGCGGCGTCTCCGGCCCCTCGTCCCTGGCCCGATGAGCCTGGAGACACGTTTTGAGTTGCAGGACAACTTGGTGAGCGTCCGCCGCTGGCCCGTGCCTGGTGGTGGCAGGCTGTGGAACGCTGCGTTTGCGCTTCCTGCCCCGCCCGTTGCTGCGGTCACGTCCGTGGCGCCATGAGCCCCGACTGAGTTTCCTGGAAGTCGGGCAGCTCCTCGAGCAAACGTCCCCCCACTCTGAACTCGTCGATCGATGCCAAGAAGGTCTGTGCGACTTCCGGGTCGAACTGTGTTCCGCCACACCGCTCGATCTCGGAGACTGCAATGTCGTGGGTGAGCGCTTTGCGGTAGGCACGGTCGCTCGTCATCGCGTCGTAGGTGTCCGCCACCGAGATGATCCTCGCAATCAGGGGGACATCGTTGCCCTTGAGGCCCAGTGGATACCCAAGCCCGTCCCAGCGTTCATGGTGCAAGTGGACGCCCGGTATCAGGGGGTGCAAAAACTCGATCGGCTGCAAGATATCGCGCCCATGCTCCGGATGTTGTTTGAAAATCTCGTATTCGTCCTGCGAGAGCTTCCCCGGTTTGTTCAAGTTGAGGACGCAGCCGATCTTGCCGATGTCGTGCATGAGCGCCGACTGTCGAACGATCTCGATCTGGGCGTCATCGAGGCCGAGCTTGATCGCGAGGATCTGAGCGTATGCGGCGACTCGGGCGGAGTGCCCCGCGGTGTATCGGTCCATCTTGTCGATCGCGCTCGCGAGCCCACGGATCGTTTGTTTGAACGTGGCCTGCAGGTCTTCGTAGAGCCGCGCATTCTCGATTGCCGCGGAGGCTCGATCGGCCGTCGCGTGGAGGAGCTTCCGTTGACCTTCGTCGAAGCGCTTGCCGGCCGAGTAGCTCACGGCGCACAGGAACCCGATCGTCTCGTTCCGCGCTGTCAGCCTCGCCACGGCCAAGGACTGTGGGAGTGGCTCCTCTCCGACCCGTTCAAAGAAGCCTAGCGCGCGCTCTCCGTGCTCGAGCAGCGCCGCTTCCGAACGAAAGTGCTCGGCGAGGGCCGGAACGCTGAGCTCATCGGACTCGCGCCGCAATCGAAAATTGGGCCCGAGCTCGGTCGTGCGGCGGTAGAAGCTTCCGCCACCATCGCTCAAGAGCACGAACACCATGTCGGAATCGACTTCGTCGATCGCTGCACGGCTCAGTGTGTGGACCACCTGTTCGAGCGAAAGACTTGCCGCAATGGCTTCGCTCACCTTGTAGAGCGATAGCGCCTCTTTGAGACGGAAGTTCTCGGCCTCGAGTCGTTGTTTTTCGAGTCCGCGCCGAATCGTGTGGACGACTTCTTCGACCTTGAAGGGTTTGAGCACGTAGTCGTAGGCGCCCTGCTTCATCGCCTCGATGGCGGTCTCGACCGTGCCGAACCCCGTCATGATGATCGTGACGACGTGAGGGGTGTGCTTCCGAATGGCGCCAAGGAGCTCGAGCCCCCCCATGTTCGGCATCTTCAAGTCGCTCAGGACGAGGTCAAACCGCTCGCGCGAAAGCTCGACGAGCGCACCGCTGCCGTCTTCCGCGGTCCGGACGTAAAAGCCCTCCATGGTGAGGAAGTCCGCGAGGATTTCACGAATCACCACTTCGTCGTCGACAACCAGAATCTTTGCGACGTCTTGGCCCGTTGGATCGCTCATTCGTGGTTCGTTTCGCTAGTACCCCGGCCTCTGCGACCATGTCAAACGCGTGACCCCCTCACGTTGCCGCGCTGGCAGCACTTTGATACATCCGGCCCGCTCTTGCCATCACTCCGACGCATCACGACGCTCGCCGCATTCATCTACGTGCCCCTTGCGCTCCTTGCGGTCGTATGGGCGACGATCGGGCAGGGACGCGATGTTTGGTCGCTCGCGAACCCATGGTTGGAGGCGCCCTACGGAACCCGTCTCGGCATCTCCCTCGCGCTTGGGATCGCTCTCGGCATCCTCGTCGTACGTTCGACCCCGTTCGTCCTCGCGCGCTTCGCGTGGGCTCAGGCGCTCCATGCCGAGCTAGCGCCGCTCGTGCGCGATCTCTCAAGCACGCAGGTGACGTGGCTGGCTGTGCTTTCGGGCGTCGGGGAGGAGCTTTTCTTCCGCGGGGCGATGCAGCCGGTTTTCGGGTTGTGGCTTACCTCGCTTATTTTCGGTGCGCTTCATGTGGGTCCAAGGCGGGTGTTCCTTGCGTGGGGTGCTTGGGCCTTCGTGATGGGTGTGCTTCTCGGCGCGTTGTTCGCCCTAACGGGCTTGGTTTGGGGGAGCATTTTCGCGCACGTGTGGATCAATCAGCGCAATTTCCGATTCATCCAACGCGGTTGACGCGCAAAGGCCAGCTTTCTACCCTGAATGAAGGCGATCCACCGGCCACGTGGCGCCCGAATCACGCAACCCGTGCGCAGTGAAATCAAGACCAGGGTCACGCCCTATCCTGACGTACGCATCAAGAATGCGGGTGCGTCCGACTGCCTCGTCATCATCTACACCGTGAACTCCCAAGAGCTTGGGAAGCGCTTCTCGCTCTCCGCGGGTCCGGTCAGACTGGGTCGAGGCAGTGACAACACGATCGTGCTCGACAACGACAGCGTCTCGCGCCGGCACGCCCGGGTGGAGCGCCGTGAGGGGCACTACCTGCTGGTCGACATGAACTCGACGAACGGGACCTACGTCAACGACGAACTGGTTCACGACCATCGGCTCGTGCGTGGCGACCAGATCAAGATCGGTGACACCATTCTCAAGTTTCTGAGCGGGAGCGACCTCGAGTCGCAGTACCACGAGACGATCTACCGGATGACGATCGTCGACGAGCTGACCGGCATTCACAACAAACGCTATCTCGTGGAGCAGCTGGAAAGAGAGCTATCACGCGCGACGCGACATAGCCGTCCGCTCACCTTGGTCATGCTCGACATCGACCACTTCAAAGAGGTCAACGACACCTTCGGCCACCTTGCCGGGGACCAGGTGCTCAAGGAGGTGGCCCAGCTGGCCAAGAGCCGACTCCGACCGGACGACCTCATTGCGCGCTATGGGGGAGAAGAGTTCGCTTTGCTCCTCCCGGAGACCAAGCTCGACGGTGGTGCGCGGATTGCCGAAGAGCTTCGCGCGATGATCGAAGCGGAGGTCTTCGCGTTCGAAGACGAGGAGATCGACGTCACGGTTTCTTGTGGCGTATCCGAGCTGCAACCTGATTGGCGTGCCAACGATTTCCTTCAGAACGCCGACCGAAGGCTCTACGAGGCGAAGGGTGCGGGACGCAACCGCGTCTGCACTTAGGCAACCGTCCATCGTCAGCAGCGACTCGCCACCCAGGCTGGGGGGCCGGCCCGCTCTCCCCGACCCGGCGCGTGCTAGGCTCGCGCTCCATGCGGTCGATCGCCGAAGCGTTGGACGGGATGCTGGAGGCGTTCCAGGTCCTCGGAACCAAGACTGTCGCACTGCCCGCGGCGGCGGGTCGGCATGTCGCGCAAGATGTCATGGCGTCTTTTGATTCGCCGCCCTTCGACAACAGCGCGATGGACGGGTACGCGGTGCGGTCGGGCGAGGTCACAGGCGCAAGCGTAGATACGCCCGTCACACTGCGGGTTCGCGGAGAATCGCGCGCGGGCGGCGAGATCCCCGACGCACTCGAGGCTGGGACGGCGTGCCGTATCTTCACCGGGGCCACGATGCCGGCGGGGGCCGATGCGGTCGTGATCCAAGAGGACACCTCGCGCGACGGGGACGATGTGCGGATCATCGAGGCATCGTTCGAGGGACGCCATGTGCGCGCGCAGGGCAGCGACGTCCGTCGTGGAGCCATCCTCGTTCGAGCCGGAGGCAAGCTCGAGGCGGGGGAGATCGGGCTCTTGGCGAGCCAGAACGTCGGCACGGTCGAAGTGTTTCGGCAACCACGGGTCGCCCTTCTATCCACCGGTGACGAGCTCGAAGCACTTGGAGGTTCGCTCGGGCCCGGCAAGATCATCAACTCGAACCTCTACGTACTCGCCGAGATGGTCCGGTCCGTGGGGGCTGTGCCTGTCCCGATGCCGTCCGCTCGCGACGACGTTGCGTCGATCGAGGCGTCGCTCCGTGAGGCCCTGACTGCTGACGTCGTCATCACCATGGGCGGTGTCTCGGTTGGCGAGTACGACTTCGTCCACGAAGCGTTCAAGCGCGTCGGCATCGAACCCGAGTTCTGGAAGGTCCGGATCAAGCCCGGCAAGCCCCTCACCTTTGCCCAGCACCAAGGGACCCCGGTGATCGGGCTCCCCGGAAACCCGATCAGCGCAATGGTGACTTTCGAGGTGTTGGTCACGCCGTGTCTCCGCCGCATGCTCGGGGATCCCGAGCCCCATCCGCAGCCGATCCAGGCCCGGCTCACCCACGCTTACGCCAAGAGACCTGGGCGCGTCGAGATCGCCCGCGCCGTGGCGCGACGGCAGGGCGGAGAGGTCACAGTCACCCTCAAACACCTTCAAGGCTCTGGGTCCCTCCCGTCTTTCGTGGGGGTCAACGCATTGGTCATTCTCCCTAGCGACCGAGGAGATTTCGGCCCCAACGACATGGTCGAGACCCTGCTCTGGGGACGCGGGCTTCGCGCGGATGCGACGTTTTTCGAAGGGATAACCTAGGCCAGTTCTGTAACAAATTCGCGTTCTTGCATGCTGACTTATTGACTCCGAGGCATCGATCATTATGCTCCGGCTCCCTCAAAGGGGGCCAACACTATGAAGAAGAGCGAGCTCAAGCGTTTTCGCACCATCCTCGAAGAGAAGCGGGATGCCGTCGTTCGGCGGGCCCAGGAGACGATGGAGCAGGACATGACGCTCGATGCGTCGGAGCTGCCGGACGAGATGGATCTGGCCTCGAGCGAGTACATGCAGTCGTTTACGTTCCGGCTTCGCGGGCGCGAACGGGTGTTCCTTCAGAAGATCGAAAAGGCCTTGAAGAAGCTCGACGAGGGCGAGTTCGGCATGTGCGAAGACTGCGATGAGGAGATCAGCGTGAAGCGCCTCGAGGCACGCCCAGAGACCGAACTCTGCATCCGCTGCAAGGAAGACCAGGAGCGGATGGAGCGCGATTTCGCCTAGCCCTGCCGCGGGCCTATTGCGCTGCCGCGGGCCTTACTGCGCTGCCGCGGGCCTTGGACTGCTGCTCGGTTGGTCCTGGGGGAGCACGATCGTGAACGACGTTCGGCCAGGTTCACTGTCGACCGACACGGTCCCGCCATGGTCCTGAACGATGCTCTGAACGATCGCCAAGCCGAGGCCGGTGCCGCCCTGTTTGCCGTGCGTGGTGAACGACTCGAACAGCCGACCACGGATCTCCTCGGAGACGCCAGGGCCGTCGTCGGAGAAGGTGAGAACGAGGCCTCCGTCGTCCGCGCGATCGACCTCGAGGCGGCAGACACCCCCGGAGTCACCGATCGCTTCTGCCGCATTCCTCGCGAGGTTGTGAAAGACGCGCTGCATCTTCTCTTCATCGAAGTGCGCGACGCCGCGGTCGCGTAACGCCAGTTCGAGCCGAATCCCGTGCTGACCGAGCTCCGCCTTGAGTTGATCCGCGAGGTCCTCGAAGAACTTGTGAAGGTAGACCCGCCGGATGAGGATTCGCCGCTCGCCCTTCGCGAATGCGAGCGTCTCGCCCATCATCGTGGTCAGAAGCTGGACCTGCCGCTTCACCGAGCCCGCGAGCTCGCGGCGCTTTTCTTCGTCTCCCTCCTGGATGAGGAGCCCCGTATACCCACTGATCACGGTCAGCGGAGTCTTGAGGTCGTGGAGCATGCTCGACAGGAACCGGCCGAGCGTGCTCAGGCGCTCCTCGCGGGTGAGCCTTTCCCTTGATTGGGCTTGCGAAATGGCCGTCGACACGTGCCCCGCGATGACGGTTGCCATCTTGAGGTCGTCGTCGATGAATGGCGCCCTCCCGCCTGCCTTGTTGAGCAACTGAAGTGCCCCGCGGCCGTCGTCCCAGCGAAGCGGTACGCAAAGCACCGATTTCGGGTGGTAGCCGACTTCGTCGGAGACGTGTTTCGAGTGGCGCTTGTCCGAGTCGACTTCATTGACGATTTGGGGGCGCCCGTGCTCCGCCACCCAGCCGGAGATGCCCTGGCCCGCTTTGATCTTCATTCGCTTGACGCGATCGGGCTCTCCACCGACAGCCGCGCGAAACGTCAGGTCGCCGGTGTTTTCGTCGGCGAGCAGGATCGATGCTGCCTCCGCGTCAGTGGCGCGCATGGTTCGCGCGAGGACGCCTGCCAAGAGGTCGTCGAGCTCGAGGGCGCTCGCGGCAACCTGGGTGATTTCGAACAAGACGTCGAGCTCTCGGATCTTCTTTTCGAGCTGCTCCTTGGTCTCGAGCAACTCGATGTTCTTCCCGACCACGGACAGGAAGAGCTTCGAGTTCTCGATCGAGACTGCGGCGTGGCTCGCCAGCGCCGATAGAAGCGCTTCGTCCGCGACGGTGAAATGACCGTCGTGCTTGTTGAGCACCTGCACGACGCCGATCGTGCGTCCGTGCTGGTTCTTCATGGGCACGCAGAGGGTCGAACGCGTTCGGTATCCTGTACGTCGATCCCATTCGGCATCGAACCTCACATCTTGGTAGGCGTCCTTGATGTTCAGCGGCTTTCCGGTCTTGGCTACGGCCCCCGCGAGCCCCTCACCTGGCTCGAGTCGAATCTCGACGACTTCCTCGCCTTGGATGACCTTCGACCAGAGCTCGTTGGTGTCTTCGTCCACGAGGTAGAGCGTCGAACGGTCGGCTTCCATGACCTCGGAGATGCGGTCGAGGATCATCTCGAGGAGTTCCCCGAGGTCGAGGGTGGAACCGAGCGCGGCGCTGATGTCCTGAAGAGCGCGCAACTTGGCCCGCTCGCGATCCACCACGCTTTGCAGCCTCAAGGTCTCCTGGCTGTCTCTGTCCCCTTCGGAGGCCATTGGGTAAGAGTGTCCCCCGAACCGGGGCCCCGGCGCAACGGCGTCGATTCCTGTTCCGTCGGTGGGGTCTACTCGCCGGCCCGAAGCTCAGCGAAATCGCCCATTCGGACCGCGCGGGTCGCGCGCTCGAGGAGAATCGCTGTCGTGGTCGGTTGCACGTTGACCGCTCGCCCTATCGCCACGACCTCCCACGGATAGTGCTTCGGGGGCTTCGGCAGGGGAACCAGCGTCTCGATCTCGCGACCGATTCGACCTTCGGCGCTTCGCCGCCATTCGTCCCCTTGTCGAACGATGAAGAACCGGTTCCCGAGTTGCACGTTGTTCTCGGCCCCGACGTTGACGAAGACAATCTGGTTCGTCGCGGGCAGCTTCCGCGGGTAGAGGCTTGCCACGACACGGGCGCGCACGGACTCCTCGGCCGGTACCACATCGACCCAGTAGAAGCGCCTTTCGAGGGGTGCGACCTTGAAGCCGCGTTCGGTCGCATCGAGCGTGTTCACGACCGTTGCGCGGCCGACCTGACGCTTCTCGTCGTAGTCGTTGAGAACCACCTCACCGGTGATTCGAATGAGCTTGCCCCGTTCTGCTGCCTCGCGTTCAAAATCCTGAATCTCGCGGTACACGGTGTAGGTCTTACCGATCTGGGGCGTCGCGCCGTCGACCAGCCGAATGTAGGCCTCGTCGGTATCCGCGAGCATCATGTGCTCTTCGTTGGCGCCGATGATGTAGCCCGCTTCCTTGAGGGCGTCAGAGTCGAGAAAGCCATACTCGGCCATGAAAACGGGGTTGTCCCCACGGCGACGAGACTTCGCGTAGGAGAAGCCGCGGGGTGCCGTCTCGACGAACTGACCATCCGCAGGACGCAGTCGGATTTTCGCGCCGGGATAGATCCAATGCGGGTTTGTGATGTCGGCGTTGTACGACCAGACCTGGGGCCACCGATAGGGGTCCCCGTAGAACTGCTCGGTGATGTCCCAGAGGGTGTCCCCGTCGCGCACCGTATACACTGGCGGCGTGTCCGCGGGAATCGCGACCTTCTGCTGCGCGTCTTCCGGACCCATGCCCATCTCGGCTTCGAGCTCTTGATCCTCAGGAGTCATCACGACTTCCTGCGCGCTTGCGCCGCTCGCGACCAGCGCGACCGCTAGGATTGATCCAACCGTTTTCATGATGCGTCCTCTCGCAACGCCAAACGCGCTGCCGCCGTCTCTGGGAACTGCTCCCGAACCTTGTCGAAGTACGCGCGGGCACGGTTTCCGTCCCCCCGCTTCTGATAGATCTGTCCGATGCGATAGAGCGCGTCGGGGAGCTTGTTGCCCCATGGATGGTGCTTCTCGATCGTGCGGAAGTCCGCGAGAGCAGCCTCATACTGATGCCGAAGAAAACGGACCTCGCCTCGCCAAAAGAGGGCGTTGTCGGCGTACGGATGGTTGGGGTGGACTTCCAGAAAGGAAGTGAGGGCTTGCGTCGCCTCGTCGAACCGTTGCTCCTGCACCAACCGCAGGCCCCGTCGGTAGTCTTCGACCCCCGAGTCGACGACTGGGGCTTCAGCCAAGGTCTCTTCCTCGATGAACGCTGGCAGCTGGGGCACATCGTCGGTCGTGGCCAGTCGCTCCTCGTCGAACACGCTCAAGACCTCTTGCCGACCTCTCGGGGTTTCCACGGTGACTGGTGTCGCGAGCCAGGGTGGTTGACGGTTCCCCGACTCGGTCGACTGCGCCGAATCATCCCCTGCGGTCCGCTCCCCGCGCTCTGGGCCGGCTGCCGCACGGAACTCCGCGGCTTCCGCCCGCGCCAACGCGAGCTGGGCGCGAACCGTCCTGAGCTCGGTTTCTTTGGCCTCGAGCTCGGCTCGCGTGGCCGCCAATTGGGCTTCGGGTGAGGACACATCGGACGCGCCGCGCGCGGTGGTGTTCGCTCCAACCGAGCCGCACCCGACCAGCGCCGTCCCCACGACCACCGCTAAGAGCCTGTCCATTGAGAAAACCCTCAGTTGGATCGTAGGGAACCCGGCCGATGGTCGTCAAAAAAGCGTCGGCTATTGCCAGGTTCCAAGTGCCCGAAATCGCTGGTATCGCTGCTCGACCAAGGCCTCCGTTGAGAGGGCCTTCAAGGGGCCGAGCTGCCGCGAAATGGCGTCTCGGAGCGAGGCGGCCGCCACCTGAGGACGCCGATGGGCGCCCAGTGGTGGCTCGGGCACGACTTCATCGATGACACGGAGGCGCTCGGCGTCGCGCGCGAGCAGCCGGAGCTGCTTGGCGGCCTGGTCGCCCTGGGTCGCGTCTCTCCAGAGGATCGAAGCGCACCCCTCCGGCGTGATGACGCTGTAGGTGGCGTACTCGAACATGAGGACCCGGTTCGCGACGCCGATCGCCAGGGCGCCGCCCGACCCGCCCTCTCCCAGCACCGTCGCGACGACCGGAACCTCCAGGTGACTCATCGTCGCGATGGCGTGACCGATCGCTTCGGCTTGGCCCCGTTCCTCGGCGCCGATGCCCGGAAACGCGCCCGGCGTGTCGATGAAAGTCAGGACGGGGCGCCCTGCCTGCTCGGCGAGCCGCATCACGCGAACCGCTTTGCGGTAGCCCTCCGGGTGAGCCATCCCGAAGTTTCGAAGGGCCTTGTCCTTGGCGGTACGTCCCTTTTGGTGCCCGATGACCGCGACGGCTTCGCCCTCGAACCGTGCGAACCCGGAAATGATCGCCGGGTCATCGCCGAAGAGACGGTCGCCGTGGAGTTCCACAAAACCCTCGAAGAGCAGCGGGATGTAGTCGAGGAGATAGGGCCGGTCCGGGTGGCGACTGAGCTGCACCTTCTTCCAGACGTCCAAGTCCTCGTAGAGCTTGCGCTGCAGCCCTTCCGCTTGTGTGCGGAGCGTCTGGATCTCCGCGTCGATCGCGTCGGCCTCGGGCGCGCCTTCCTGGGTCAGCGTCTGGAGCGCGGCGATTCGCTCCTCGAGCTCGACCAGCGGCGCTTCGAAATCGAGATGAGCCATCGTTCGACCCCTTGGCACATCCATGCGTTCGAGAAAAGGAGACCGACCTAGGTCTTGTTCGGACCGATGACCTCGAAGGTGCGCACCGGCTGGGACTTGCCCTTGACCACAGACTCGGGGAGCTCACGGATCTCGAACCGATTGCCGAGCTTGGCGACTGTCCCTTCGCTGATCAGGATCTGCGAGGGCTTTGCGATCGAGCAGAGACGTGAGCCCGTGTTCACCGGATCGCCGATGACCGTGTACTCCATCGCTTGGCTGCTCCCGATGTAGCCGGCAACGACTTCTCCGGTGTTGATGCCGATTCCGATCTGAAACGGCGGCAAGCCGTGCGCGACGTGCTGCTCGTTGAGACCCGCCATCGCCTTTTGCATCTCGAGGGCGGCACTGACGGCACGCACCGGATCATTCCGATGGGCTACCGGGGCCCCGAACAGCACCATCATCTCGTCACCGATGAACTTATCGAGCGTTCCTTCATACCGGAACACGATCTCGACCATGCGCTCGAAGTACTCGTTCAGTGCTTCGACGACGAGCTGCGGTTCGGACGACTCGCTGATCCCCGTGAAGCCTCGAATGTCCGCAAAAAGAACGGTGGTCTCTCGAAGCTCGCCGCCCTGCTTGACCTCGAGCTTGCCGGACAACACTTGCTCGGCGATCGCGGGCGACAGCAGACGCCGGAACCGCTCGCGGTTGATCGCCTCCTGCTCGAGCTTTCGTGCGAACAGTGTGTTCTGGATTGCGACTGCCGCTTGACTCGCCACCGTCTCGAACAAGGCCAAGTCACGTTCTGTAAACGCGTATGCTGCCAGCTTCGAATCGAGCATGATCACGCCCAGAACGGTCTCGTTGTGGAGGAGCGGGACACACATGGTCGAGCGGATGCCCTGCATGATCACCGACTGCGCGCTTTCGAAGCGTGCATCGGCCGAAGCATCGTGAGACAGCACCGCTTCTTTCTCCCGCACGGCGCTGTCGAGCACCGTACGAGACACGATCACCTCTTGGGATGGGTCGATGTCTTCGCCGGTTCGCACGGCTACGGGCTCGAGTTGCCCTTGTTCGTTGTGCAACAGGATCACTCCGCGGTCGGCCGGGACCAATCGAAACGCGACCTCGATGATCTTGTCGCAAAGAGCGGTGATCGTGGTTCCGACCTCGATGGCTTGCGTGACCTCATAGCTCGCGCGGAGCTTCTCGTAGTCGCGTCGAAGCGCTGCGTCGTCACCGACTTGCTCTTCAGGTCGAAAGGTCTTGTCTCCGAGGACCGCAAGTTTGGCCTGAATCAGCGGGCCCGTGGACCCATCGCCGATCTTGAAGCGATTGGTCGCCTCCCGCGCGTCGTCGGTCATCAACCCGTCAAACGACAGGACACCGGTTCGGTCCGGGGGCTCAAAGACGATCCTCGTGGAACCGATGGTGATCTCGTCGCCGGGCTCGAGGTGGTGGAGGGCCACCCGTTCGCCATTGACGAAGGTGCCGTTCAGGGAGCCGAGGTCCTTGAGGACATACCCGTCCTCTTGCAGTTCGATATGGCAGTGCTCCTTCGACACCACCCGATCGAGGACCTGATGCGTGTTCCTCGGGTGCCGTCCAAGCGAGTTGTGCCGAAAGAGCTGCCTCTCCTGGCGCCCACTCGGCCCCATGATGCTGATGCGAGCCATCTCCCCAACATCAGGCTACCTGTGCCCCGGGAGGCTTGCAAAGGGGGTTTGGCCGCAGGAATGCGGGCGAGGTCTAGGCTTCGTTGGCCTTGGTCTCGACGATGTACTCCTCTACCGCAGTGCGGACGGAGCGTGCGAAGAACACCCGTTGGTCGGCGATTTCGCGGAGCGCGGTCACGATCGGCCTGTTCTTGCTGGCCACCAGGGGCGGTGCGCCCTTGATGATTTGCCGAGTTCGCCGGGCGGCCAACACCACCAACGCAAAGCGGTTTTCTTCGTGTTCCAAGCAGTCTTCGACCGTGACGCGTGCCATAGGCGCCGGAGGCTAGCAGGCAGGTTCTGGACCGGCAAATCCGCCCCTTATTCGTCGCGGAAAAACCCTGGAAACATGGCTTGACTCGACCCTGATCAGGATTACCTTGCGGGCCAATCAGCACTCCAATGCATCGAGTGCTAGTGAGCTCACGGGCGCTAACTGCCCGAAAACGGAGGGATTAAATGGCCATTCGTCCATTGCATGACCGCATTCTGGTCAAGCGCGTCAAGGAAGAAGAAACAACCAAGGGCGGGATCATCATCCCCGATACCGCCAAAGAGAAGCCGATCGAGGCCAAGGTGGTCGCGGTCGGTACTGGCCGGATTCTCGACAACGGAGAAGTCCGAGCGCTCGCCGTGAAGAAGGGCGACCTCGTCCTGTTCGGCAAGTACGGCGGCACGGAAGTGAAGATCGAGGGCGAAGAGCACCTGATCCTTCGCGAAGACGACATCCTCGGGATCATCGAATAGGAGACTGAAGAACATGGCTGCGAAAGAAATCATCTACGATACAGCTGCTCGTGACCGAATCCTCAGCGGGGTCAACGCCCTGGCGAACGCGGTGAAGGTCACCCTCGGTCCCAAGGGCCGCAATGTCGTCATCGAGAAGAGCTTCGGCGCCCCGACCGTCACCAAAGACGGCGTCACGGTGGCCAAGGAGATCGAGCTCGGCGACAAGTTCGAGAACATGGGCGCCCAGATGGTGCGCGAGGTGGCCTCGAAGACGTCGGACATCGCCGGCGATGGCACGACCACCGCAACCGTCCTTGCCCAGGCCATCTTCCGCGAGGGCAGCAAGATGGTCGCCGCGGGTCACAACCCGATGGAGATCAAGCGCGGCATCGATGCCGGCGTCGCCCACGTGGTCGGCGGGCTTCAAAAGCTCTCGAAAGCCACGAAGGACCCGAAAGAGATCGCTCAGGTCGGCACCATCAGCGCCAACGGCGATCGCACCATCGGTGAGATCATCGCCGAGGCGATGGAGAAGGTCGGCAAGGAAGGCGTCATTACCGTCGAAGAGGCCAAGGGCCTCGAGACCGAGCTCGATGTCGTCGAGGGGATGCAGTTCGATCGCGGCTACTTGTCGCCCTACTTCGTCACCGATTCCGAGCGCATGGTCGCCGAGATCGAAGACCCCTACCTCCTCATCGTCGAGAAGAAGATCTCGAACATGAAGGACCTCCTGCCGGTGCTCGAGGCGATTGCCCGTCAGCAGAAGCCCCTGATCATCATCGCCGAGGACGTCGAAGGCGAAGCGCTGGCCACCCTCGTAGTCAACAAGCTCCGCGGGACCCTCCAAACGGCTTCGGTCAAGGCGCCCGGCTTCGGCGATCGCCGTAAGGCCATGCTCCAAGACATCGCGATCCTTACCGGCGGCACCGTCGTGAGCGAGGATCTCGGCATCAAGCTCGAGAACGTCACGCTCAACGACCTCGGTCGTGCCAAGCGCGTCACGATCGACAAAGAGAACACGACGATCGTCGACGGCGCGGGCAAGAAGAAAGACATCAGCGGCCGCATCGACACGATTCGCAAGCAGATCGAGGAGACCAGCAGCGACTACGATCGTGAGAAGCTGCAGGAGCGCCTCGCGAAGCTCGTGGGCGGCGTCGCCGTGATCAAGGTGGGTGCAGCCACCGAGGTCGAGATGAAGGAAAAGAAGGCGCGCGTCGAAGATGCGCTCCACGCGACGCGTGCGGCCGTCGAAGAAGGGATCGTCCCTGGCGGCGGCGTGGCGCTCATTCGATCTCAGAAGGGACTCGACGACCTCGACCTGAGCGATGAGCAGAAGGTGGGCACGTCCATCTTGCTCCGCGCGATCGAGGAGCCCCTCCGTCAGATCTCGGGCAACGCGGGCCTCGAAGGCTCGATCGTCGTGAACGAAGTTCGCGGCGGCAAGGGTGGCTTCGGCTTCAATGCGGCCACCGAGGAGTACACCGACCTGATCAAGGCCGGCGTCATCGACCCGACGAAGGTCGTCCGGAGCGCGCTTCAGAACGCGGCGTCGGTGGCCGGTCTGATGCTTACCACCGAGGCGCTGGTCGCCGAACTGCCGAAGGACGATCCTCCGGCCCCCGCCGGCCATGACCACGGTGGCGGGATGGGCGGCATGGGCTTCTAAGGCCTGCCGTTCTCTACGACGAAGAAGCCGATCTGGGAGACCAGGTCGGCTTTTTCCGTTCTGGCTTCCCAACGTGCCCCGCCTTTGTGAACCGAGTGACCGTGCTACATTCGCGAGGTGTCCGCGACCACCGATGACTTGGGGCGGTATCGCAGCCGTTTGCGATGGGCAGCCACGACGGTGATCCTTGTTCGGTTGCTCGTTGCCGCCGCGGTGGCCGGTTTGGTCGGGTTCGTGGCGGTGGCATGGGCCCTCGGGCCGATGACGCCCGTCGTTTGGCTGTGTGTCGGGTGGGCGGCGGTGTTCGGGGTGGTTGCCGCCGCGGTGGCCTGGTCCTTTCAGCCGCTTCGCCAGCTGAAGAACCATGGCGCGCTTGGGTTGGTGGCCGACCGGCGTCCCGCCCTTCTCTCTCCACTGCAAAGCGCATTTGAGCTCCAAGCCGACCACACGTTCTCAAGAGAACTGGTGACCGCGCAGCGCGCGGGGGTCTTGAGCACGCTTGCGGGTCTCCCGGCACGCCGCTTCATTCCTTGGGGATGGGTCGTGCAACCGGCGCTGGCGCTCGCTCTGCTGGCGGGTGTCGCGGCCTGGTGGTCGCTCGGCCTCGACCGACCCGCCGCCGGCACGTACGCCCTGCTTCACGCGAGCGCAGCCCCCGCCGACGGCGTGCAGGTCAGCCACGTGGTCGCCAGCACCGAAGCGTCGCTCTCGTTTCCAGACTACATGAACCGCGACGATGAGTTCGTGTCCGATGCCGACCATCTGGTCGTCCCCAGGGGCACCTCGATCGACTACCGGATCAAGCCGATCGGTGACGCCGCTCGGGTCATCGTCGATCTCCCCGGTCGCCACGTCGAAGCGGACGCGTCGGGCGACGAGTTCGTCGCTTCTCTGGTGGCCGACAGCGAGGGTCCGCTTCAGATCTTCGTCGAGTCGGTGGGCGGCGAGCGGCGGGTCGACTACCAAACACGCTCGATCGCGGTGCAGCCCGATCAGCCTCCAGTCGCGGTCCTCGCGGAACCACGAGAAGACCTCGTGCTCGAGGTTCGTGAGCCGGTGACCCTGCGCCACGTCGCAACCGACGACTACGGGGTCCAAGAAGTGACCCTGATGATCAAGCTCCCGAACGGCGAGCACCTTCGACGCCCCTTGTTTGGGCCTCCCGACGGTGCTCAGCCGCAACAAGCAGGCGAAACCACACTGTCCCTCGAAGAGTTTTCACTCTCCCCGGCGGACGCGATCACGGTGTGGATCGAGGCGAAGGACGCCAATCGCATCGATGGTCCCGGGGTTGGGTTGTCAAACCAGCGAACACTCACCCTGGCCTCCGAGATCACGCGACGCCGTGATCGAATTGTCGAGCTCGAGAAACTCTTGGATTCACTCTTGGCGGCCCTGGCGACACGACTCGAGAACGACGTAGGCGCCGAGGCTCCCGAGGCACGACAGCGTTTTCGGCAGGTATCGACTTCCATGGGGCCCGCCATGACGTTCCTATTCGACATCGGCGACCACCCCGGCCCGCGCACGGTCCCGCTGCTCCTCGATATGCGCAAACGGCTCGAACGCCTGCAGCGACGCGAAGTCGCGGCCTACAGGAAGCTCGCTCCCCTCCGGTCGCGACAAGCCCTCGACAACGCGTTCGTCACAGAGCTCGAAAACGACAGCCTCCTCGTGGCGGACTTGATCAGCCAGGCACGCTTGAACGACGCCGCGGCCATTGCGCATGAGATGCAGGAGCTTCGGCGCGAGATCGCGTCGTTGATCGCCGAGCTCCGGCGCGGCCAAACGCCAGAGCTACAGCGGGCCCTCATGGCGGCACTCGACCGGGCCGAGCGACGGATGCGTGCGCTGCAGCAGCAGTTGATGGCGGCCATGGACTACGTCCCTGGCGAGTTCGTCAACCAGCAGAACACGCAGGCGCGCGAATCGACCGATGCCCTTGGCGACCTCCGTAAGGCGCTCGCGGAAGGCGACCTCGACGCTGCCGAGGACGCGCTGGCGCGCCTCGACCAGACGATCGACGCGATGACGCAAGCCTTGAACCAGACCGAGGATTCTCTCGCAGAGACTCGGTTCGGCCCGAGGGAACGAGCGCTGATGGAAGCTCTCGACGAGATCCGCGATCTCGAGGTGGAGCAGCAGCGCATGGCCGACAAAGCCGAACGCGTGGGCGAACAAGCGGCCCGTCGCGCCGCCGACGAAGCCAGCGAGCTCGGAGCGGACACCGAGACCTCCCTCGCGGAGAAGGCGCGCGAGGTAGCGGAGAGGATCAACGGACTCCCAGGGGACGCGCTTGGCCCCTATGAGAGAAACCTGCAGGACCGAGCGCAGGAACGTTTGCAGGACTTCGAAGAGGCGCTCGGAAGTGGGGACCTCGGTGAGGCGCTCTCGATGGCGCGCCAAGCCGCACAAGCCGCGGAGAGTCTCGCAAAAGACCTCGAGCTCTCGGCCATGATGTTCCGTGGACAAGCGGGCAAGACCGCCAAGGCCGCAGCCGAGGCGAGGCAAGCCGCTGCCGACGCACTGGCGCTTCGTGACGCGACTGAGGCGGCGATTCCCGACGTCACCGGTGCGCTTTCGGAGTCCGAGCGCGCGCAGCTGCAACGGCAAGCCGGTCGCCAGGAGGAGGTGCGTGGCGCCGCCCATGACCTCGCGCGCCGGCTGCGCGAAGAAGTCGGCGGAGTTCCGGTGTCCGATCAGGCTGCCGAGACCCTCGAATCGATCGAACAGCCGATGCGTCGAGCGTCCCGGGCGCTCGAGTCGGAGTCCCCCCTTGAAGCGCACAAGCAACAAGAGGCCGCCGCCGATCAGCTTCGACGGTTGCGCCAGAGTCTCGAGTCTCAGCAGCGGAATCGAAAGGGCGGCGGCGGCGACGACCGCGGCGAAGGGACTCGCAACGACGAACGCGTGGAGATCCCGGGAGGCGGACCGAACCGAGATGAGCAGGCGTGGCGACGGCGGGTGCTCGACGCCCGCAATGGGGACGCGCCCGACGGGTACCAACCTGCAGTACAAGACTACTACGAGAGGCTTCTTCGATGACACGCCTGGCCTGGTTCACGTGTTTCTTCTGGCTGGCGTCGATGCCGGCCCTCGCCCCTGCGGCACCGTCCACCCCAGCGACTCAAGATGAGATCCTCGAGCTGCTCGAGACATCGCTCGCGGCCGGCGAAGGCGCACCCGCGCAAGCACTTCTTACCAAGTATCTCTCGGAGTACCCCAGGACCCCGGCGGTCGTCGAACTCGAGGTGCTCGCAGCGTTCTACTCAGGGGACTATGAAGGCGCGGCAGTCGGGGTGTCGGAGCTTCGGGCGGAACCTGGCGGTGCCCGCGAGCTCGGCTTCCTTGCAGACGTGATCGTCAACACCTACGAAACCACCAAGGATTATGAGACGTTCCGTTCGGGGAACATCGAGGTTCGGTACGCCCCGGGCCCCGACGAGATCCTAGTTCCCTACGCGGTCGATGCCCTCAAGGCAGCGGCTGACGCCATCGAACAAGAGCTCGGCGCGACGATGGTCAGCCCGATTCGCCTGGAGATCTATCCGGACGCCGAGTCCCTCGCGAAGGTGTCGACGCTCTCGATCGATGCGATTCGTAACACGGGAACGATTGCCCTGTGCAAGTGGGGTCGCCTGATGATCGCCTCGCCGCGGGCGCTGCTTCGTGGCTACCCATGGCTCGACACGATCGCCCACGAGTACGTGCATCTGATCATCACCAAGGCGACGGTCGATCGAGCGCCCGTCTGGCTCCAAGAGGGTCTCGCCAAGCTGCTCGAAACGCGGTGGCGTCTGGATGCAGTCGGCCTGCCGGTGAACCCGGCGAGCGATCGACTGCTGCACGGCGCGGTCGAGTCCGGCGAACTGTTGGACTTCGATCAGCTTCACCCTTCGATTGCGCTTCTTCCGTCACAACGGGACGCGGCGCTTGCCTTCGCGCAGGTCTCCTCATTCATGGAGCGCTTCTACGACAAGCACGGGTCCGCTGGCGTCCAACGAAGCCTCGCGGATATCGCGGGTGGCACCGACGCACGCGAGGCGCTCTCTGCCGCATCGGACACCCCGTGGGCCGAGCTCGAGAAGTCCTGGAAGGCCGCGTTGGCCAGCAGGCCGCCTCCCCCCGCGGCTCGGCTCCTCCGCCGGTACCTGAGCGGAGAGGCGACCGAAAACGACGAGCTCGCGGACGTCGAACGCGAGCGCGCTCGCAAGCATCTTCGCCTTGGCGATCTGCTTTGGGTTCGATCACGAGCCGCGGCCGCTTCGGTCGAGTACGGCAAGGCGCACCGAGTTGCGCCAGATGATCCAGTGGTGGCGTCGCGCTTCGCCCGCGCCGCGATCGCAGGGGGTCGACCCCGCGATGCACTCGATCCACTCGAGTACACGCTCCTTTTGTATCCGAGCCACGCGCCGGCACAGGCCAGTCTCGCCACGGCGCTTTGGCGGACCGGAAACCGCCAAGGCGCGAGGCAAGCGGCCAGGCAAGCCATCGCGCTCAACCCTTTCGACCCTCAGCCGCATTGCATCCTCGCGGAGGTCGGTGGCCCGACGGCCGACTACGAACGAGGCCTGTGCTCACGTTTCGGTGGGCCCAGAGAGTAATCTGGCGTTTTGCGCCCGCAGGCGCTAAGAGGTCCCCGTGAACGAACCAGTCCGCAGTCAGTCGTCGCCCCCAGGCAACGCTGCTCCTTCTGACGTCGTCCAAGTGAAACGGCTCGCCGAAGCGCGGGACGAGATCCTGAACCGACTCCGTCAGCGGATCATCGGACAAGACGAAGTCATCGAACTCTTGCTGATCGCACTCTTCGCCCGTGGACACGGGCTGTTCGTCGGGGTGCCCGGTCTCGCGAAGACCTTACTGATCACCACTCTCGCCGACGCCCTGTCGCTTCACTCGAACCGGATCCAATTCACGCCCGACCTGATGCCGAGCGACGTCACCGGAACCGACGTGCTCGAAGAAGACAGCACGACGGGCAAACGGCACTTTCGGTTCATCCCCGGGCCGGTGTTCACCAACATTCTCCTGGCGGACGAAATCAATCGTGCACCGCCCAAGACCCAGGCCGCCCTCCTCCAGTCGATGGCCGAGCAGCGGGTGACGGCGAGTGGCAACACGTACGCGCTCGAGCAGCCATACCTCGTCTTCGCTACGCAGAATCCAATCGAACAGGAAGGCACCTACCCTCTCCCCGAGGCCCAACTCGATCGCTTCCTGTTCCAAATCGACGTGCGGTATCCGAGCGCACACGAAGAGATCGACATCGTGAAGCGGACTACCGCACCGATGCCGACGAGTATCACGCCGGTTCTTTCGGCCGGCGAGATCGTGGCGTTTCAAGATCTCGTGCCTCGGGTGCCCGCCGCAGACCATGTCGTCAAACACGCGGTCGAGCTGGTCCGCGCGACCCGCCCAGACAACTCCAACGCGACCGATCTCGTTAAGGCCAATGTGGCGTTCGGCGCCGGGCCCCGTGCGAGCCAGGGCCTCATTATTGGCGCGAAGGCGCGCGCCATTCTTCACGGGCGCTACACCGCCGAACTCGATGACGTAAGAGCACTGGTGAAGCCAATTTTGATGCATCGGCTCGTGCTGAACTTTCGCGCCGAAGCCGAAGGTGTAGCCGCGACGCACGTCATCGACGGCATTCTCCAAAGTATCGCCCCGTGAGCCGCGTGCTCGAGCCCGAGCTCGCGTCGCGCTTGGCTGGGCTCACGCTGAGGGCTCGCCGGACCGTCGATGGTTTGCTCGCCGGCATGCATCGAAGTCCCCATCGAGGGGCGAGCGCGATCTTCAAAGAGCATCGGGAGTACCGCCCCGGTGACGACCCCCGACTGATCGATTGGCGTGCTTACGCCCGGTCTGACCGCTACGCGATCAAGCATTTCGAGCACGAAACCCAGATGCGAGGGACACTTGCGCTCGACGTCTCGGCGTCGATGCGCTGGGGGAGCGGCGAGACCAGCAAGCTCGACCACGCTTCGACGCTGCTGGCCGCGCTTGCCTACGTGCTCACACGGCAGGGCGACGCCGTGTCCCTCGTGACCTTCGACGGCGGTGTGCGCGAGCGACTGCCGGCGCGATCGGGAGCGGCGCACTTGGACTACCTCATGCGCACGCTTGCCTCGCCTCCTTCCCCGGAACCGACGACAGCGCTTCATGCGTCACTCGATGAACTCACCGAGCACGCTGGACGGATGGGCTTCGTCGTGATCGCTAGCGATCTTCTCGACCTCTCCAAAGGTGCGCTCGATCCCATTGCGCGAATACAGGCCCGCGGACACCAAACGGTCGTCCTTCACACGCTCGATCCGGCCGAGATCGATCTCCCGTTCGAGCAGCCGTTTCATTTCGAGGGGCTCGAGGGCGAGACGCCGATCGAGGTCGATCCGAAAGGAGTTCGGCGCCGCTACAAGGAATCGATCGACGCGTTCATCGAAGGGTGTCGTAGTCAGGTCGTGGCTGCAGGGGCCCAATACCAACTGGCCCGCACCGATTCGCCGCCCGAGCATGCGCTCCTGCAGCTCTTGAGAGGGGCGTAACGATGGGGTTTGGTTTGCCCTGGGTCCTCGCTGGCCTCGTCGCGGTCGGTGCGCCGATTCTCGCGCACCTACTCCGCAAGCAGAAGCTCCCGCGGCAGACCCTCCCCACGATTGCGTTCTTGCACCGCGTGCACGCCACGCGGGCGACACGCCTGCGCATCGTGGACATGTTGTTGCTTGCGATTCGGGTCTTGCTCGTGATGTGCCTGGTCTTCGTCGCCGCGAAGCCCTACCGGGTCGTTCAATCGAGCGTCGCGGACCGCCAACATGCACTCGCGCTCGTCATCGACGACTCGTTGTCGATGTCGGCCATCCACGAAGGCTCGACTTTGATCGAGCGCGCCACGGATCTTGCGGAAGAACAACTCCGCCAGCTTCCCGACGGCTCGGAGGTGTCGGTGATTCTTGCCGGTCAGCCAGCTCGGGTCTGGGTCAGGAACGCGAGCGACGCGACCCTGGTTGCCGACGCGCTCGCCGAGGTCGACGACCGATCGATCCGCGCGGGGGACCTATGCGAAGCCGTCAGGATGGCCTCTGACCTCGTCCTCGAGAGCGATCTGTCAGACCGCCGCATCCTGGTCTTCTCAGACTTCACCCGCGGTACCAAGGCCACCGAGTGCGAGTGGCCCAAACGCGGAATCCAAGTCGGACTCGAGAAAGTGTCGACGCCCAACCCCGACAACCGAGCGATCCAAGCCGTCGAGGTCACGGACGAGGCTGGGCCAGATGGCGAGCTTAGGCTCGAGGTTACGGTGGAGGGAGACAACCTCGACAAGGCCGACCGAGTGAGGTTGCGTCGAAAGGGCCAGGAGACGGGTGAAGCCAAGGTCCAAGACGTCGACGGAAAGGCCATTGCGGTGGTCCCGGTCGACGGCGATGGCGACGACGCAGTCGTCGAGATCAGGCTTGATCCGGACGACGTACTACCCGCCGACAACGTTCACGGGGTCCTGCTCGGTTCGGATACGGTTCATGTCTTGTTGGTAGACGGCGATCCGCATCCGGACCCAAGGCGCCGGGAGACCGCGTTCCTCTCACATGCGCTCGACGTGGCACCTCAGGCCGGAAGAGCTTTCGCCGTCGAGACATTGGACGCCCAGGACCTTTCCGAGAACGCGATCGTTCGAGCCGACGTGATCGTCTTGGCCAACGCGACGCTCGATGCCGAGTGGCTGCCGCTGCTTCAGCGCTTCGTATCCGGGGGCGGTAGCCTTTGGATCACCGCGGGTGACAAGATCAATCCACGCGCCTACGGCAGCGTTCTCCGTGAGCTTCTTCCCGGCCGCTACACCACGAGCCGGACGAACGATGGGCGGATCCGAATGCAGTCCGACGAGCTACCGGAGCTCGGCCAGGTCTCGGTTCATGGCCGTACCCCGATCGAAGAAACATCCCTCGATGCAGTCGTCACGGCGCGCTTCGACGATGGCTCCCCCGCGATGGTGGAGCATCGCTTTCGAAGCGGGCGCGTCGCGATGCTGGCGACGACCATCGATGATGCTTGGACTGACCTACCCTACCAGCCGGTGTTCGTTCCATTTGTTCTGCAGACCCTCACGCGCCTCGCCGGCCGTTCTCTCCATAGCGTCCGGCCGTTCGGGGGCGTGACCCTCCCTGGCTCGACCCGCACCCAGCGCATGCAGGTCATCACGCCGTCTGGGCGTACGTTGGACCTGCCCGAAGGTGACCGCGTCGTGTTTCGCGAGACGGACGAGATTGGCGCCTATCGGGTCTTGGTGAACGGCGTGCCCGGCCCGAGGTTCGCGTTCGTGGTGAACGCCCCTTCCGAAGAGAGCGACCTCGTTCCGGCCGAGCTTCCCGCGGTCGACGAGTTGGCCGAGGGCGCGGCTGGAGTCCCGTCCCAGGGTCTTGAGCAGCCACTCACGCCGTGGCTCTTGGGAATCATCTTGTTGTTGCTGGTCGCCGAGGTGTGGCTTCGTCAAGTCCGACGTAGGTGAACGACCCGATCCACCCCCTGCAAGTCAGGATAGGACGCGACCGAAGCCCACGGGTGAATGCGGCTCGCAAGCTCGATGACCCGATCCGCCTGACCGACTCCCACTTCGACTAGGAGGTCTGCGCCCTCGCGTGTGACAGCGGCCACACGGTCGACGAGGACCCGAATCACGTCGAGGCCGTCGTCACCACCGACCAGCGCCAACGTTGGCTCGTGATCGCGGACTTCCGGCTCGAGCTCCGCGAGCTCCTCCCGCGTGACGTAGGGAGGATTGGACACCACCACGTCGAACGGCGGTAGGTCGTCCACGATGTCAGCCTCGCGAAAGTCGACGTTGGCGGTCAGCCCGAGGCTCTGGGCGTTCGCGATCGCGACGGCAAGGGCAGCCGGCGACACGTCGGTCGCGGTCACGCTTGCCTTTGGGCGGGCCGCCGCGACCGACAGAGCGACGGCGCCGCTACCCGTACCGACATCAAGAACGCGCAACGGCTCGTCCTCGGGAATACACGCAAGGGCTCTCTCGACGAGGGTCTCGGTATCGGGCCGAGGGATCAGAACCGCCTCGTTCACGCCGAAGCGGTGCCCAAAGAAGTCTCGGTACCCCAAGATGTACGCCACGGGCTCACGCTCTCGTCGGCGCAACACCAGCGCACGAACCGCCGCCTTCTCGGTGTCGTCGAGCGGGCGATCAAGGTCGAGGTACAGGCCGACGCGGTCGGTGCCAAGAGCCTCGGCCACCAGAAGCTCTGCGTCGAGACGCGGTGAATCGAGGTCCCTGGTGCGGAAATCTCCTGCGCTCCATTGGATGACGTCGCGCACTGTCCACGTTCGAGAGGTCACGCGACGCTAGCGAGTTCGGACGCGCATCTTGGGCTTCGGGAGTGCTCCGGCCCCTGCCAGAACCTGCTTGGCGAGTCGAGCGAGCTCCGGACGGACCCCTCGCTGAACGAACGCCGCCACCATGTTGGGATCGACCTCGAGCAGTGCTTCCATGGCTTGCTTGGCGCGACCGCGTTTCTTGGTCGCCATGAACGTGTAGACGCGTGCACGCCAGAGCATCCCCGCGACTTGGGCGAACTCCTTGTCCTCGGGGTCGTAGGTCTCCAGTAGCGTGCGAGCTTCCTCTCCCTTCCCCGTTCTTGCAAAGGACTCAGCGATGACGGCGGCGTACATGGCCTTGGCCTTGGCCTGAGGCTGGCGGTCGAGCCGTATCTCGTCTGCAAGCTCGCGCGCATCGCGTGCCCGTCCCGTCATGAGGTAGAACATCGCCAGGTTCGCGCGCACATCGTCATGAACCATGGCCGGCGCCTTCTTGAGGTCGATCCCTTCGAGGATGGCAATGGCCTCACCCGGGTCTTCCTGCGCGACGAGCTGCGCTTGTGCGATGGCGTTGAGCGCATCCTTGCCGCCTGGTGCGCGTCGTGCGCGTAGCTGTTCCAGTGCTTGTGCGCGACCCTCCTTGTCGGTGGCGCCTCGAAGGATCGCTGCGATGTCCGCCGACTTTCTGGTCAGGCGCCAGACCCAGACGAAGAACCCGAGCGCGATCGCCGTGAGCACGCCTGCAACGACCAACCCCGCGATCCCGATGGTGGGCTGGAGGATGCCGCCGATCACCCAGATCACCCCGAGCGCCAGCCCAATGAGTCCGATGACCTTCCAGTTCATCTTGGGCTTCTCGAGCTGCTCCATGGACGCTCCTGGGTCCTTCGGAGCCGCCGTGATTTGTTTTTTTGGCTTCGCCACTTTCGGCTGGCTACCGCGTGTGCCGTCTCGCGGCAAGCGGATCACGCCCTTCGAGCGGGCCATAGAACATCGGAAACGCCCTGAAAACACTGCACTTCTGCGAAACTCCCTTTGCAGGAGGTAAGGTACCTCGCATAATGCCGGGCCTCCCCGGAATCTCAGCCTTCATGGGCTTCTGTTTACCTACACTTGAGTCCTCACTCTTTATGTGAATAAATATACTAATGCTGTATTTCGGTCAGGGAAGTCACAAGCATGAGTAGGAATCGACTTGGCGAACTCCTCGTTCGCGAAAAGAGAATCAGCCTAGAGCAGCTGCGTGAGGCGCAGAAGCATCAGAAGGACGACAACATCAGCTTGGGCTACGCCCTCGCCCGCCTCGGCGCGATCTCGGACCAAGAGATCACCGACTTTCTGAGCGAACAGTATCGCGTCCAAGCGATCGACCTGTCCGAGTACGACATCGATAGGGACATCCTCAAGTTGATCAGCCCGCAGGTCTGCGAGCGACACAAGATCATTCCTGTCTCGCGCGCTGGAAGTTCGTTGATCGTCGCGATGGCGGACCCGTCGAACCTGAACGCGATCGACGATGTGAAGTTCCTCACGGGCTACAACGTGGAGCCCGTGGTCTCCTCAGAGAGCGCCATCCTCGCCGCTCTCGAGAAAGCCTACGCGCAGCCGGAGATCTCCTACGAAGACATCATGGAGGGCTTCGACGAGTCGGAGATCGAAGTCGCCATCGAGGAGGACGACGAAAACCTACTCGACCTCGAGAGAGCCAGTGAGGACGCCCCGGTCGTTCGCCTGTGCAACGCCATCCTGCTCAATGCGATCAAGCAGGGAGCCTCCGACATTCACGTCGAACCGTACGAACGCGTCTTGCGTGTGCGCTACCGCGTGGACGGTGTTCTTCATGAGGAGATGACACCGCCGATCAAGCTCAAGAACGCGATCGCGTCCCGCCTCAAGATCATGTCCTCCCTCGACATTGCCGAGCGACGGCTCCCTCAAGATGGGCGCATCAAGCTC
>JBCCEK010000013.1:0-42126 GCA_039030295.1 Myxococcota bacterium
ACGCGAAGAACGCGTCCATGTCGAAGTGGATGACTGTACGCATGACCCGGTCACACCGTACCGCATCAAGTCTTGATCGTCAGCGCGATCACCCGTACCGTCGGGCGCTATGGCTGAACCGGGTGAGCGAGATCCGTACCAAGGCCCCTTTGGGTGGCTGAGACGGATCGACGATTGGATCTTCGCCGTCGAGATGGGCATTCTTTGGACCTTCCTCGGCGTGTCTTGCTTGATGGTCTTCCTCGACGTGATGTACCGGAGGCTCGCCGCCCCCGACAGCAAGATCGGCGAGCTGATGGTGCGCCTGTTCGGCGTCGAGGATCCGGCGGCCGTGGAGCGGTTCAACGCGGCGGGCCCGATCGTGAGCGCCATCGTGGGTGTCGCCCTCCTCTACTTCGCGTTCTGGACGGCCGAGCAACACACCGCCGGCGAAGGTCAGAAGTCGACCGCCAAGCCGATCATCAACACGGTCCTCGCGGCGCTCGCATTGGGCGTGCTCGGGTGGATCATGATCCGGCCAGACGTCGAGTCCCGTTGGTTCTACGGACTCCTGTACACAATCTGTTCGGTCGCGTGGCTCGTTCGGCTGTTCAAGGGCGACGACGCTCATCGTCTCCGAAAGCTGGTCGCCTTCGTCATCACGACGGTGTTGTTCGTCATCATCGCCAAGAACTACTTCCCCGACGGGTACAGCTGGTCGAAGGAGCTCTCCCTCATCATGCTCCTTTGGGTGGGTTTCCTCGGGGCGAGCGTTTGTGCGCACGAGGGTAAGCACATTCAAATGGGCGCGCTCAAACGGGTGGTGCCCGAGTCGATGTCGAGATGGACCGACGCGCTGGGGTACTTGGCCACGGCTGCGTTCTGCGGGTTCTTGGCGTTGCTCGGATACATGTACGCCAAAGAAGCACTCACCCTCGAAGGTCGCTTCGAACAGACGAACATCCCCGACTGGGTGGCCACGATCGCGGTGCCCGCAGCCTTTGCCATGACGGCACTTCGGTACGTCGGCGCATCGGTGAGCAGCGTGACCGGCGGAACCTACGGCGCACCCCCGATCGACGAGGCGGTCGTTGCTGCCCAGAAGCAGCACGAACAGGGGGCGGAAGGATGAGCGCCGTCAAGCAGCGCAAGCTGCCCTTCATCATTTTCGTGGCGCTCATCGTCGGCCTTCCTTTCCTCGGTAAGGGAGGCACGCTCGCGGCCGCCATTCTCGCGGCAGCGGTGCTCGGGTCGCCGCTGTTCGTTCTGATCGGCGTCGCCACCCTCGGGAGTTTCTTCCTCTGGAGTGGCTTCCGGGATCCGGTTCAGTTCACCATCATCATCGAGGGCATTCGAAGCCTCGCCGACAGTCCTACCCTCCTCGCGATCCCGTTCTTCATCATGAGCGGCGCCATCATGAGCAAGGGGCAGATCAGCCACCGGTTGGTCGACTTCTCACAGGCGTTCATCGGGTGGGTGCCTGGCGGGATGGCGATGAGCGGCGTGGTCGCCTGCATGCTCTTTGCCGCGATCAGCGGTTCGAGTCCCGCCACCGTGGTCGCGATCGGCTCGATGATGGGCCCTGCCCTCATCGCCGAGGGCTACCGCGAGCGCTTCTCTCACGGGTTGCTCACGTCTGCGGGCTCGCTCGGCATCCTGATCCCGCCCTCGATCCCGATGATCGTCTACCCGATCGTCAACCAGAGCGCATCGATCGAAGTCGAACGGCTCTTCGCGGCCGGTTTCGGCCCAGGGCTCGTCATGGGGTCGATTCTGATCGGCTACTCCTTCTACCAAGGGCTGGTCGACAAAGTCCCGACGGCGCCGTTCAAATTCAAGCGCTTGGTCGAGGCCACGCGCGACGGCTTCTGGGCGCTGATGTTCCCCGTGTTGATCCTCGGCGGCATCTACGGGGGCATCTTCAACGCGGTCGAGGCCGCGGCTGTCAGCGTGGGCTACGCCATCGTGGCTGAGGTCTGGCTCCACCGCGCACTCAAGATCAAAGACGTTCCAGGCATCTTCGGCGAGGTCGGAGTCTTCCTCGGTTCGTTCCTGGTGATCCTCGTGATGGCGCTCGCGCTCGGCGAGTTCCTCGAGACCGAAGAGATTCCAGCGCTCATGGTCGAGTGGATCCAGTCGAAGGATCTCGAGCAATGGCAGTTCTTGTTGTTGCTCAACGCCATGCTCCTCGCGGTAGGCATGATGATGGACATCCTGAGCGCGATGTTCGTGTTCGTTCCTCTGCTCGCGCCGATCGCGGCCTCGATGGGAGTCGACCCGATTCACTTCGGGATCATCTTCATCGTCAACCTGGAGATCGGCTACCTCACACCCCCGGTCGGCCTCAACCTGTTCGTCGCGAGCGCGCTGTGGGAACGCGGCGTCGGCCACATCATACGCTCGGTGCTGCCGTTCGTGGCCCTGATGCTCGTCGGCCTGGCGATCATCACGTGGTACCCGCAGGTCTCTGTCGGCCTCGGCAACGTCATCATGGGTGAAGACCCGTCGGTCCAAGCGCTCGACGAAGAGGACGCCGAAGGCGCCGTCGACTCGGGCATGCCCACGATGGAAGAGATGATGCGTGAAGCGCAGGGCCTTGGTGGCGACGACGAGGACGCCGCAGAGGATGACAGCGAGGGCGACGAGTACGTCCCGCCCTGGGAGCAAGACGACGCTGAAGACGACAACGAAGACGGCGAGTACGTCCCACCTTGGGAGAAGGACGACTCGGCCGACGGCCAAGACGAGAACAACACCGAGTAGCCGTCTCGCCTGACATCGTCATCGAGGCATCACCTCGTGACCGCTGGCACCAACGGGATCCCGGCTGCGCGGGGTGCACGCCCGTGATAGGCTCGCGTGCTCGATGGCGTACACCGTTCTTGCAAGAAAGTACCGCCCGCAGACGTTCTCGGACCTGGTCGGCCAAGAGCACGTCGCGCGCACGCTCGAGAACGCGATCGCGTCGGACCGCGTCGCGCACGCGTTCCTTTTCACCGGGGTGCGCGGCGTCGGCAAGACCACCACGGCACGGCTCCTCGCCAAGGCCCTCAACTGCGAAAAGGGCCCAACCGCCACACCATGCAACACGTGTGACGCCTGCCTGGACATCACGGCCGGGGTCGACGTCGACGTTCAAGAGATCGACGGGGCGTCCAACAACAGCGTCGAAGACGTCCGACGCCTCCAAGAATCGCTCCCGTACCGGCCCCAACGGGATCGCTTCAAGATCGTCATCGTCGACGAGGTGCACATGCTCTCGGCGGGGGCGTTCAACGCCTTCCTGAAGACCCTCGAAGAGCCCCCCGACCACGTCAAGTTCATCTTCGCAACGACCGAGAGTCACAAGGTGCCCATCACCATCCGCTCACGGTGCCAGCAGTATGACTTTCGGTTGATCCCCAACGCTCTCATCGCCTCCCGGATCCGCGAGATCCTCTCCCAAGAGAAGCTCTCGGCCGACGACGAGGCGATCTCGATCGTCGCCCGAGAAGCCGCGGGGTCCATGCGGGACGCACTCACCATCCTCGACCAACTCGTCGCGGTGTCTGGTGACTCGATCACCACCGAAACCGTCACCCAAAGCCTTGGAATTGCGACGAGGGATGCGCTGTACGGCGTCGCGCGGGCGGTAATCGAGGGAGATGGTGCCGCGGTGGTCACGGCCATCGACGGCCTCGCTGACCGAAGCGTCGACATGTCGAATTTCGCGCGACAGCTCCTTCAACTCGTACGCGACTTGGTCGTCTTGAAGCTCGACGCCGGCGACCCTGAGCAATGGGTTCCGGAGGAGCGAGCCGCAGCGCAGCAGCTCGTCGTCGACGTCGACATCCTCGAACTCCAACGCGTGTTTCGGGCAACCTCCCTCGTGATGGACGAGATGGCGCAGAGCCAAGACCCAAAACTCATGCTCGAGATGGGGCTCGTCCGTGTCGCCACCCGGCCTCCGCTCCAATCGGTCGCGGCGTTGCTCGCGCGCCTCGACGCGCTCCAAGGGGGTTCGGGTCAAGGCGGCGGCTCGCGCAAACCCAAACCAGATGCACGAAGCCGTCCGAAGGACGAAGCGCCCGAGCGCCAAGCCGCACCGGTCACCAAAGACAGGGTTAGCGCGCCCCGCGCATCGGCGCCGTCCAACGACCCAGCAGCGGGCCAGTCGAAATCAGGCGAGAAGCCACCGGACCCGCCGGACAGCGCGACCTCCGAGGCCCCGGCCCACGCCGAGGGTACCCCGAATCCCGATGCGGCCCCGCCCAACGCCAGCGCCGCTAGCGCGACGGAGGCCGTGCCAGGTCAGCCGATCAAGCCAGCGACTCGCCGATCAGGCGGCTTTCAAACAAGCAGCGGCGAGGTGTTGGCCCCCGTGCGGCGGGCCGCGCTTCAAGAGTGGGAAGAACTGGTGGGCGCACTCGAACGGCAGCAGCCCGCGCTCGCCGCGGTCCTCGAGCACGGCGTGCCCAAGGCGGTCGGCCCCGACCGGATCATCCTTTCGTTCCAACATGGGTCGTTCTACGGCCGCCAAGCCGAGTCGCCCGACTCGATCGCCGCGATTCAACGCGTCGCCGAAGAACGACTTGGCGGGGCGCCCAAGGTGGAGATCCGATTCGACGCCCCGACCGAACAGCCCACCAACACCGTGGCGGCCGTCGCGGCCCAGCGCAAAGAAGCCGAGGCCGAAGCCAAGCGACGCGAAGCGTTGAACCATCCCCGCGTGCGCGACGCGATGGACGTCTTTCCGGAATCGGCGGGCAAGCTGAACGTGCACATTGAGGCAGACTGAGAGGAACCGATGAACTTTCGAGGCGGAATGGGAGAGCTGATGCGGCAAGCGAACCGCATGCAACGCAAAGTCGAGAAGCGCCGCGAAGAGCTCAAAGAAGAGACCTTCGAAGCAAGCGCGGGCAACGACAAGGTCACCGCAGTCGCGAACGGCTCGCCAGAACTCGTCGAAGTACGGATCGACCCGTCGCTCGTGGGGGAAGAGGGCCTCGAGATGCTCCAAGACTTGGTCGTCGCCGCCTCCAACGCCGCCCTCACCAAGGCCAGGGACCACATCGAAGCCGAAGTCGACAAGATCACGGGCGGGTTGAGCATTCCCGGGCTCGGGTAGCGATGGGGCCCAACGATCCGATCGCCACCCTGATCTCCCTTCTCTCTCGGCTCCCGGGTGTCGGTGAGCGCACGGCGGCAAGGCTCGCGTTCCACATCATCGAGGGCGATGCGCAGTACGCCCAGGCCCTCGGCGACGCAGTCGCGACGATTCACGAGCGCGTCGTTCGGTGCGAGATCTGCGGCAACTACGGCGCCGAAGCTCACTGCCGCATCTGCCAAGACCCGCGTCGAGACGAGACACTCGTGTGCGTGGTCGCCAAGGTCCCTGACCTCATCGCCCTCGAGGCTCTCGGGAGCTTTCGGGGTCGATACCACGTGTTGCATGGTCTGCTCGCCCCGCTCGACGGGGTCGGCCCCGACCAGCTTCCACTCGATGCACTCGAGCGACGCATCGAAGACCAGGGGATTCAAGAGGTGATCGTCGCAACCCCTCTCAGTGTCGAAGGGGAAGCCACAGCGCTGTACGTGGCCGACGTGCTCTCCGACAAGTCCGTCCGCGTCTCAAGGATCGCGGCGGGAGTCCCGCATGGCGGCGAGCTCGAATTCACCGACCAGGTGACGCTCGGGCGCGCGCTCGAAGACCGCCGATCGGTCCGGTAGCCCCCTGCGCCAGTACTCGGAGGGCTCAATTGCCTCCTCGCGATGAATCTCTTCAGGCCGACGGCGTCGGAGCCAAAAGAGGTTTCCATGCGCCACTTCGTCTTTGCCTTGTTTCTCATTGCGATTGCCGTTGCGTCCTCCGGCAGCACGGCGCTCGCCGACGTCGTCGTCGGGCCGAGCGCCCGGTCCACGTCGGTCGTCGTCAAGACCGCGCCACCTTCGGTCGTGGTGGTTCGGAGAACGACCACCCCGCCGCCCCCACCGCCGAAACCCAAGCAAGTCGACGAACGTGAACGCAAAGTCGGCCTTCACTTCGACGTCGGGGGGGCCTTCGGAGGTGACCTGTCGATGGGAGGATTCACGGGCGCACTCCGAATCCGTCCCGTCCAACACTTCGCGCTCGATTTGGGCGCGGGTTACTTCGCGGGCAATGACTCCCTTGGTGCCTACCGCAGTGAGGTGCCAGTCACGGCGAACATGCTGTTCTTCGTCAACCCGCAGCACAAGGTACAGGTCTACTTCCTCGTGGGCGGCGGTGTGTCGTTCGGGCGACGCGAAACGTTCGACGAGATCCGCAACATGACCCACGCAGGAGGTCAGGCCGGGCTTGGGCTCGAGTTTCGGATCGCGCGTGGCTTCGCCCTCAATCTTGATGTCCGCGGCGTCGTTCGCCACCGGATCGACAGTGACCCACGCCCGGAGTTCTTCGACGGCACGCGTGGCTCGGATACCTCGGCTGGAGCCCTCACGACATTTGGGGCCACCTTTTACTTCTAACGAAGCGGGTCTCGGCGACGCCAGGGATCAGGGACGATTGCTGCTGCGTCGCGACCCGAAGAGCTTCTTGAAGAAGCCGTCGTCTTCGTCGTCCTGCTCTTCGTCGTCTTCGTCGGCTTCGCCCGCTTCGCCACTGGCGGGCAAAGGCGGCGGAGCGGTCACCCGCGGGACTTCATCGGAAGCGGCCTCGAGCTCTTCGAGGTCCCCCTCGTCGACCAGAAGCACGAAGTCGTCGGCCTCGTCGATGATCTCGACTTCGGTCTTGTCACTTTCCCACTCGTCAGCTGCGGAGGCTTCATCGGGCGACCCCGAATCCTGGGCGGCCGTCTCTTCTGGCGCCGCCGGAGCCTCCGCGGCCTCGGGAACGCGGGCTTCGAAAGCGGACGGGTCCACCGTGACCCCGGCGATTGGCGTCACCTCGATGTCGGCCGAAAGTGCCTCTAGCTCGGCGTCGACCGATGCCAACTCCTCGCGCTTGCCCTCGAACCGGCGAAGGACCGCAGACACCTCGCCGGCGTCGACCCCAAGATCGTCCAAGGCTGCTTGGAGCTCTGAGAGCTTTTCGTCCGATGCACCCACGTGATCAATGTCACAGGAAATCCAGGCGTCGTAAAGTCTTTCACGCCCAAAAGCTGCCTACATGTGGGCCGAGACGCTGCGGCCTCCTCAATTGGCCGGTCATCCCGTCCAGAGACAGTGCGGTCAGGCGCCACCGACCAGCTCGTAGACTTTGGCGACCGCGTCGTCGAGCTTGGCCGGATCCGAACCTCCGGCTTGTGCGAAATCGGGCCGGCCACCCCCACTTCCACCGACCACGGCTGCGGCGGCCTTCACGATATCGCCTGCGCGAAAGCGGCTGGTCAGCGCTTTGGACACGCTGCAGACAAGTAACGCCTTTTTGCCGTCCTTGCTTGGGGCGCCTAGCAAAACGACCGCTGGCGCGAGTTTGTCCCTCAGCTGATCGGCCATCTCGCGGAGTGTCCCAGCATCCCCGATATCGACCGTTGCCCCGAGGACCTGTGCCCCATCGACCGACCGCGCGGCTGCGGAAAGGTCCCCGCTGCCACCGGCCATGAGCGACTTGTTGAGTCGATCGATCTCGCGCCGGGCCTCCTTCTGCGACTCCAAAAGGCGACCCACGCGATCGCTGAGCTGGTCCACGGGCGCTTTGAGCAACGCGGCCGCCGAGCCGAGCTCCGCCTCGACGGCGCGAACGTGGCCGAGCGCGTTCAGGCCCGTGGTCGCCTCGATGCGTCGAACCCCGGCCGCAAGCCCGGTCTCCGAAAGCACCTTGAAGAGCCCGATGTCGCCGGTGCGAGCCGCGTGGGTGCCCCCGCAGAGCTCGAGGGAAGGCCCGATACGCAGCATTCGGACCACGTCACCGTACTTTTCTTCGAAGATCCCGATGGCGCCCCGCTCCTTGGCTTCGTCCATCGGGAGCACCTCGGTGGTGATCTCGGCATTGGCGAGGACTTCACGATTGACGAGGTCTTCGATCGCGGCGATGTCGGCCTGCGCGAGCGGCTTCGTCCCGCTGTAGTCGAAGCGAAGCCGGTCCGGACCGACGAGCGAACCTTTTTGGGCAGCAGTGGGCCCGACGACCTTTCGAAGAGCCCAGTGTAAGAGATGAGTGGCACTGTGGTTTCGGCGTGTCGCGCTCCGTCGTTCGTGGTCGACAGCGAGCTCTGCGCGCTGGCCGGTCTCGAGTCCGCCTTCGGTGACCCGCCCGTGATGAACGATCAACCCTTCGACGGGTTTCTGCGTGTCTTCGACCTCGAAACGCCCCCCTGCGACTGCGATGGTCCCGCGATCGCCGACCTGGCCCCCTTGCTCGGGATAGAAGGGCGTGCCGCGGACGATCACTTCGCCGGCCTGGCCGTCGGCGAGAGAGGTCACCGAGGCGCCGTCCGCGACGAGGGCCACGATCTCGCTCGAATCGCCCTCGGCTTCGTAGCCGCAAAACTCCACGACCCCAACGGTCGACGCCAACTCGGGATACACATCTGCCACGGCAGCGTTTCCGACCTTGGACCCTTGGCTTTCCAACCGAGCCTTGTCGAGCTCGGCCTCGAAGCCCGCGTGGTCGACTTCGAAGCCTTGCTCCCGACCGACCACCTCCTGGAGATCGACCGGGAACCCATAGGTATCGTACAACCGGAACGCGACATGGCCGGGGAGCGAGCGCCCATGGTCGCCGGCCACCCATTCGTCGTTGTCGTCGATGAGGGCGAGGCCCCGATCGAGCGTCCGGCGAAAGCGCTCCTCCTCTTGGAGGGTGATTTCCTCGATCAACGCGCGCCGCTCCGAGAGCTGCGGATACATGCTCGACATGTTGTCGACCACGCGGAGCGCACAGTGATGAAGGAAGGGCTCACCGATTCCTAGACGGTGCCCGTGACGAATCGCCCGTCGCATCACGCGACGAAGAACGTAGGCGCGCCCGTCTCGGTCTGGGAAGATCCCCTCCGAGATCAGGAACGCCGTGGTGCGAGCATGGTCTGCAATGACGCGCATGCTGATGTCGTCTTCTGACTGGCTGGCTTGGTAACGCTTGCCGGCGATCTCGGCCGACAAGTCGACCAATGGGCGAAGGAGATCGGTGTCATAGTTGCTCACGACCCCTTGCGAGACGACCGCGATGCGTTCGAGCCCCGCGCCGGTGTCGATCGAGGGTGCGGGAAGCGACTCCATCTTCCCGCCTTCGTGTCGCTCAAACTGCATGAACACCAGGTTCCAGAGCTCGAACCACCCGCGCCCATCGGGGTCAGGCTCTTGTCCGAAGGTCTTCGGATCGACGTCGTCGAGTCCGAGGCAATAGTGGATCTCCGAACATGGCCCGCAGGGGCCGGTGTCGCCCATCTGCCAGAAGTTGTCCTTCGCCCCGCAGCGAATGATCCGATCGTTCCCGAACCCAGTCACGTCAGACCAGATACCCGCGGCCTCATCGTCGGCCGGGGCCAGCCCCTCTTCGCCCCCAAAGACCGTGACCACCAACCGCTCAGGGTCGAGCGATAGGGTCTTGGTGAAGTACTCCCACGCGAACTCTATCGCCTCGCGCTTGAAGTAGTCACCAAACGAGAAGTTCCCCAGCATCTCAAAAAACGTGTGGTGGCGGGCTGTCACGCCGACGTTCTCGAGGTCGTTGTGCTTGCCGCTGATACGGATGCACTTCTGCGACGAGGTCGCGCGATCGTACGTTCGCTGCTCCTTGCCGGTAAACACGTCTTTGAACTGCACCATGCCGGCGTTCGCAAACATCAGCGTCGGATCGTTGGGGGGCACCAACGGCCCGGAGGGCACGCGGGTATGCGTGCGGTCCTCGAAGAACCGCAGGAACGATTCGCGGATTTCGGACGACGAAGCCATGCGCCCGATTGCTAGCGCTTGTGCAGCGCCCACGCAACGCCTGTGCTACGGCGTCCACCGTGCTGACGTGCCTGCGGGTCCGGAACTTCGCGATCATCGAGGAACTCGAAGTCGACCTCGACACGGGCCTCAACATCGTCACTGGCGAGACGGGCGCGGGGAAGTCGATCCTCGTCGATGCGCTGCAGCTGGTGCTAGGCGCGCGTGGTCGGCCCGAAGTCGTTCGGACCGACGCCGACGCCGCTGAAGTCGAGGCGCTTTTCGACCTCCGCGACGACCAGAGTGCCCGGGAACGGCTCGCCCAAAGCGATGTCGAGACCGAGGGGGAACTGGTGGTCCGGCGTGTGGTCACGGCTTCGGGACGAACGCGGGCGTACATCAACGGTCGGCTCGCCACGCTCGGCCAACTCCGAGAGGTCACCAAGGGTCTCGCCGATATCTCGTCCCAGCACGAGTTCCATTCGCTCGCAGACCCTCGGCAGCATCTGAGCTACCTCGATGCGTTCGCCGGGCACGGCGCGATGGTCGACGATGTCGCCGGCGCACACGCATCCCTCTTGGAGGCGGCCTCGCGGCTCGAAGCGGTGGTATCTGAAGAACGCGGGCGCACCGACCGAGAGGACTTGCTCCGCTTTCAGCTCAGCGAGATCGACGCGGTGACCGACGTCCTCACCGAGGAAGAAGCTCTGCTAGACGAACGAGAGCGGCTCCGCCATGCCGAAACCCTCGCGGGAACAGCCGCCCGGGCTGAGGCAGAGCTCTACGCCGATGACGCTGCGATCTGCGAGGCGCTCTCGAAGATCGAAGGGGCGGTCGAAGACGCCGCCAAGGTCGACAGGAACCTCCAGCCCACCGCGCAGCAGATCGGTGAGGCGCGCGTGCAGCTTGAAGATGCCGCCGCCGAGCTTGGGCGGTATGCGCGTACTCTTTCGGTGGATCCCGGCCGCCTCACGCAACTCGACGAACAGCTCGACAGCTTGCTGCGCGTGAAGCGAAAGTACGGCGGCGACCGCGCGTCGGTTGAGGCGTACCGCGCCGAAGCGCGCGAGGAGCTCGCCGCCCTCACCGGTTACGAAGAACGCATGGATCAGTGCCAGCGCGCATACGACGAGGCGCTCGAACGAGCGCGAACCTTGGCGGTCGCGCTTCGCAAGCGGCGAACGGTCGCAGCGAAACGCCTCAGCACGGCGATCAGCGAAGAGCTGGAGTCGCTTGGTATGGGCGAGGCCAAGGTCATGGTCGAGCTCGCCGCCCTCGAAGGCGGACCAAGCGAGCTCCAGGTCGACGGCGCGCGTCTCTCACCGAGTGGGATCGACCGCGCTGAGCTCCTGATCGCGCCGAATCGGGGCGAGGAGGCCAAGCCTTTGCGGAAGATCGCCAGCGGCGGAGAGCTGTCGCGGTCGATGCTCGCCATCAAGCGGGTGCTGGCGGGGTTGGGGCCCGCGAGCCTCTATGTATTCGATGAAGTCGACGCGGGCGTCGGGGGGGCGGTTGCCGAAGTCATCGGCCGAAAGATCCGCGACGTGGCCCGCCACAGCCAGGTCCTGTGCATCACGCACCTTCCGCAGATATCTGCGTATGCGGACGCACACTACCGCGTTCACAAAGAAGTCGTCGACGACCGCACGAAGAGCGACATCCGTCTGCTGTCGAACGACGAACGCCTCGAGGAGATCGCCCGCATGCTCGGCGGCGTCGAAGTCACGCAGCAAGCGCGCGACGCTGCGCAGCAGCTCCTTCGAGGGGCGACGAGCACCTAGGGCAGGTTCGCCGATCGTCGCAGAGCTACGCGGCCTTGGGGCCAACGAGGGTGCGCAACGTCCCTTCGACGACCACATCCCCCGAGTCGTCGCGCAACAGAACGCGCACGTCGTATTCCTGCTTCGCGCTCGTGGTGATCAGCGGGCAATGGCATTCGCCGGTGATCGTGCCGCGTGACTTCTTGACGTAGTTGAGGCTCATGCCGGCCACGATGAAGCGTGCGTCGTCGGGCAACGTGTACGCGACCGCGATGTTGCCGGTCAGCTCGACGAGGTTGGCGAGGGCCACCGCGTGAACCGAAGCGAGGTGATTGCGCACCGAAGGGCGGTCGGCGATGCTCACCCGCGAGAACCCCGGACGTAGCTCGGTGATGTGGGGCTTGATGGTTCCCGTGTAGGGCGCCATCCGCCCAATGATCCGGCTGAAGACTCGACTACCGCCCGGCAGCGGGCTGAGCCGATCCCAGAGGTTCCGGGTGACGTTCGCCGAAGATCGAGTCGCCAGGAACTCGGCGTTGAGGAACGTTGCAATCGCCATGTCTCGTGGAGGGTAGAGGCCCGTCTCCCTCCCGCCAACGCATAACCGCGCCGCTCGCCCGTGCGAAATTCAGTCGAGGATCCGAACTTCCCCGCAATCCGGGCCAAAATCGGCCCGTCGCGGGCCCGTGTCGGCATCGGGCCCCTCCTGCTCGACTCGCAGGGTCCCCTCGAGGGGGCACTGGATGTCGTCGAGTGCGAGGTCGAGGTAGTCGGCCACGAGCACGAGGCGAAGGCCGTCCGGAAACTCATCGAGGCCTCCGATGGCGGTCACGAAAGTCAGGCGACCCCCGAGCGACTCAGGCGCAATCGTGACGGTGCCATCCATCAGGACGTCAAGGCTTCCGGTTCCCTGGCCGCCGACGAGGGAGACCTCGAGGTTCAGGGTGACTGCGTCTCCGTCGACCGCGATCGTGCCGTCGATCTGCCCGTTGCTCACCAAACAGCGGTCGTAGAGGATGAGCGACGGAGTCTCCGTGACGCAGTCGCCAAGGTCGCCGTCGGTTCCTTTGGTGGTCGCAGCGAACACGCCGGGCTGCCCACCCGCGTTCGCGAACGTCGTCAGGTCGGTGTAGATCCGCGTGAGGGAGAGGATCTGGTCGACATCACGTGGATTCGCGACGAGCTGATCGAGACGCGCCGTGGAAACGACGGCGTTTCCTGCCGCAGCCTCCACGTCGGAAAGACCCGTCGGCACGTCTTCTTGATCACAGCCGTAACAAAGGGCGAGGAGCGTCGTAAGACAGAACAACAACCTCTCCTTCATTTCATCCCCCTACCTGCTGTCCGACGTCACCCGACACGCGATAGCAGGTAGGGACTTTTTTTGCCCAGAGCAAACGGCGCGACACGCGTCGTTCAGTCAGTGGTCGATGATGAGGTCGGACAGTCGGCTCAGGCTCTCGTGGGTGCCGCCGAGTGTGAACTCGAGCAGCTTCGACGTCATAAAGTAGCGATAGAGCGGGTAATCGCGGTCAAACCCCATCCCGCCGTGAACATGCTGAGCGGCCGCCACGACCCTCGCGCCCGCCTCCGAAGCCCAGAATTTCGCCACCGCCAACTCGCGGCTTGCTTCCACCCCTTGGTCGAGCCGCCAACAGGCCTGCCACATCGTCGACCTCATGGCCTGAACGTCGATGTATGCGTCGCCCACGCGCTGGGTCACGCCCTGAAACGTCCCGATGGGTACCCCGAACTGGTGGCGCTCGCCGGCGTACGTGGCCGTCATGAACAAGGCTTGTTCCGCGATGCCGAGCTCGAGGGCGCAAACGCCCAGCACCGCTCGGTCGATCAAGAAGCGGAGGACCGACGCGCCGGTGTCGGGGCCGCCCAGGACGTCGCCTTGCGGGACGACGGCGTCATCGAGTTCGAGGTACCACAGGGGCTCCCCATTGGTGCCTTGCTGATCCCCGAGCCTGACTCCGGACGCGCTCGGATCGACCAGGAGCACCACCGGGGCGCCATCGACCGCCGCCGGAACCACCACCCTCGCGGCGCGGTCGGCGAACGCCACGTTGCTGAACCGGCCGGTCACCGCGTACCCGTCACCGTGAGGGGTCGCGACGGCCGAGGGACGCATGGGATCTCGGCTCCCGAGGTCGACCAGCGCGCCGGCAAGGATCGTCTTGCCTTGGGCGATCCCGGGCAGGAACCGACGTCGCTGTTCAGGCGTCCCGAACTCCCCGATGGTGAGCCCGCCAATGACGAGCGTGCCGAGCGCCGGGATCGGGGCGACCGTCCGCCCTACTTGCTGAAGGAGCAAGCAGAGCTCCGTCAGGCCGAGGCCGGCGCCGCCATACTCTTGCGGGATAGCGAGGCCGAGCATGTCGGACTCCGCCAGTTGCGCCCAAGCGCGTTCGTGGAACCAGCGGCCCTCCTTGGCGAGCGCCTTGAGCGCATCGTCGGACACAAGGTCTCCAAGGACCTGTTTGACGAGGCCGCGGATGCTGTCTTGGTCTTCGGTGAAGGAAAAATCCATCCTCGGTCCCTCAACGCCGCCCTAGCCGAGGCATTCTGAGCCCCGCCTGGCAGATGATGTCGCGCTGAACCTCATTGGTGCCGCCGCCGAAGGTCAACACGAGTGACATCCGGTAGTACTTCTCGAGGCGACCCCGAAGGAGCGCGCCTTCGGAGCTATGGTGAAGCGTACCCGCGGCCCCGTGCACCTCCATCAGGAGCCGCGACCCTTCGACGTAGAACTCGGAGCCAAAGACTTTGATGGTGGAGGCGTCGGCGGGCGAAAGCTCGTCTTGGGCGATGCTCCATGCCTGCTGCCAGTTCAGCAACTTGAGGACGTCGAGCTTGGCGTACACGCGCGCAAGGTTGGTACGGACCCACGGGATGTCGATGACTTTGCGTCCATCTCCGCTCGGCGCGTTCTTGGCCCATTCGACCGTTTCCTGAAAGATCCGGGCGAGCGGTCCAACTGAGCAGAGTGCGACGCGTTCGTGGTTGAGCTGCGTCGTGATGAGGTGCCACCCGTTGTTCTCCCCGCCCACGAGGTTCGATGCAGGAACGCGAACGTTGTCATAGTAGACCGCGTGCACGTTGTTCTCGCCGAGCGCATGCATCGGGGTGATTTGCACACCCTCGGCGTCCGCGGGAACGATGATGATCGAAATACCTTTGTGCGCCGGGGCATCGGGATCGGTCCGGCAGGCGAGCCACATGTAGTCGGCGTGATCGGCGAGGCTCGTCCAGATCTTCTGCCCGTGGATGACGTACTCGTCGCCTTCGCGAACGGCAGTCGTTTTGAGCGATGCGAGGTCGGTGCCTGAGCCTGGCTCGGTGTACCCGATCGAGAAATGGCACCGTCCTTCGAGGATCTTCGGGGGGTACTCCGCCTTTTGCGCCTCGGTCCCGAACTTGAGAAGGGTCGGGCCGACGGTGTTGAGTGTCAGGATCGGCACCGGAAAGCCCGCGCGCTGTACCTCGTCGAAGAAGATGAACTGCTCGATCGGACCGCGGCCTTGGCCTCCGTGTTCCTTCGGCCAGCCGATCCCGAGCCACCCGTCGGCCCCGAGTTGCTGCATCGCCTTGTGGTAGAGAGGGCCACCGCCTTCAGCTCCGTTGAGCTCGTCGATGAGCGCATCGGTGATCAAACCATCGAAATATCCGCGGAGCTCGTCGCGCAGAGCCTTCTGTTCGGGGGTGTAGTCGAAGTACATGGCGCTCACTCGGTCGGGCCGCCGAGGTGAAACATGTTCTACTTTGGACGAGCCGGGATGCAAGCCGGCGAACTCGGGGCCCTCGATCTCCGGTCCCGCAACGAAAAAAGCCGACCCGAGGGTCGGCTTCATCCGATGGAAAGTGCCTCGCGGCTTAGTACTTCTTCTTGGCGGCGTCGGCGCCCACCTTGACGCGGCCTTCAGCATCGTCTGCGGCGTCTTTGACGTCCTGCGCGGCGTCCTGCGCAGCCGCCTTGGTGTCTTCGGCAGCATCTTTGGCGGCATCCTTGGCGTCCATGGCCGCGTCTTTGGCGTCCGCAGCCATGTCGTCGGCCGTGTCGGCAGCAGAGTCAGCCGCATCACCGGCTGCGTCGGCCGCATCACCGGCCGCGTCCGCCGCGGTGTCGGAGGCCTCCTCCATCGCGTGGCCCGCATGGTCGGTAGCCTCGGCCGCCGTATCTTCGGCCTTCTTACAGCCCACCATCGCGCCCAAAAACGCGAGGACGAGCCCCAGTCGCATCATGTTCCTGATCATGTTTCCTCCAGAGAGATGTACGCCTCTGCTCGCCGGCTATTCGGCGGCTTTGTCTCCGACGGCATCCGCCATGTCCCCGGCCTTCTCGGCCGCCGCGTTGGCTGCATCGTTTGCCGCGTCGGCGGCCTCTTCGGCAGCTTCGCCCGCAGCTTCGGCCGCGCCCTCGGCGGCTTCGCCAGCGGCTTCTGCCGCTTCTGCCGCTTCTTCGACAGCCTCTTCGGCAGCCTCAGCTGCTTCGACCGCGCCCTCGGCGGCTTCTTCGGCGGCCTCTTCAGCCATCTCCGCCGCGTCTTGCGCCTTCTTTTCGCACGCCGTGAGGGCCCCGCAGATCGCGAGGACCAGACCCAATCGCCACATGTTCTTGGTCATGATGATTCTCTCCAGTCGGCCGCGGGGACGTCACCCATACACCCACATGCCCCGCTTCCGTCGTTGGGTTAGCGGTTTGCGGTGATCCCGTCAAACATGATGCGGAAGATGCCGGAGCCGGATGGACCGAACAAAGCGCTTCCGGCCCCGTCCGGGACGTCCCCCGTCACGCCGAAAAAGCCCCTCAAATCATGCACAAAGACGCCTCGCCGGTAGCGCCATCGGTCGGCCACGGGGAGCGATTCGGGGGTGGCGACGCGTTCGAGGCAATTGTCATTTTGTGTCGGCGTCGCGCCGGCACCCCAAAGAGGGCGCACGGTGCCTCACGGCGCTGCCGGAACAGGGGTCGGGCTCGGGGCTGGCATAGGCGCCCCGGAGGGAACGGGCACGGGGTCTTCCACGATGGGGATCACCATCACCTCGCTCCGCGAGAGGTTGTGGATCTTGTCACCGTCGTAGAAGTGCTCTTCAAAGAAAACGCGAACGGTCGTCGCCTTCGACTGCCCCGTGTAGTGGTTGGGCGGGAACGTGGTCTGGAAGTGATACGGGACCGAGAACCACGTCGGCAGGAACTCTTTGTCGTCGCCGCGCATCACCGCCCGCACGTACCGTTGGATGAACCTGCCGTAGTCGTATCGAATGCTCTCGCTGAACAGCCACTGCCCGTACTCTTCGGTGACGGCCGGCAGGTCGTCGACCGTGGCGTCTTGGAGCGCGCGGAACACGGGGTACCGATGCGAGACCCCGAACGTTCCAGGCAAGATGCGCTTCGGTGCCGCGTAGTAGAACCGGCTCTGGACGAACACGATGTCGTAGGGAACGAAGTATCGCGGGTCTAGCTCATAGGTCTTGCCCGACTCGGTCTCGACCTCGTAGCTGAAGAACTGCGAATGGCGAGTGTCCCACCAGGCGAACAAGATCCCAGTCACCTTCGTATGGGCCGCGCCGAGGATCATTGTACTCGCCGTCAGCATGGCGATCGCGCGCTTGGTCACCGCGGGGTCTGGAAGGTTCCACTGCCAGAGCGTGCCGGCAAAGACGATCATCGACAGGTCGACGATGATCCACTTCCAAAAGAAAATCCCCGTCGTCGAGAGGATCCCGAGGTGCAAGAGGATGCATGCTGCCAAGAAGAAGCGCGCGACGCGTTTGTCGAGCAGAACGAGTCCAGCGCCAATCTCGGCGAACAGCGTGAACGCGTTGTTGAGGACGCCGACCCGCTCGAGCACGCCGGCCATCGAGATGACTTGGGCCTCGTCGAGGTGCCCGAGCCACCTTCCTTGCTGATAGGCCGACACGAAGATGTTGGCGGTCGGGTTCTCGAGGAGCCAGGTCGTCACCTCCGGGCCGATCGCCACCTTGGAGAAGCCCGCGTGCGCGTAGCCCGCGCCCGCCATGAACAAGGCAAGCACCAAGGGAAGCCGCGGGTCGGTCTTGACGAAGATGCGCAGGTATACGAACCACACGAACGCGAAGAGCATGTGGGTCGGCATGCGCTTGTCGGGCCAGTTCCACATGCCCTCGGGAAGCGGGTAGTGAATCTGAAGCGCGAACGTCATCATCACGAGGACGAACGGGAACAAGAAACCAGGGTGGAACCACACCGCGATCAGAAGCGCGAGTAACACGATGCGGTCCATCAGGAACGCTTGGTCGTAGTAGTAGTTGTAGTCGGACAATACGAAGGTCACGCCCATGACGGCCGCGACGATCCACACGAACGTCCGCATCTTCAGTGAGTCGTCGACCTCTGTCCAAGTGATACGCTTCCGAAAGATGAAGAGCGGCAGGATCCCGACGAGCAGCATCACGGCGGTCGGCGTATGCGCCAGCATGCCAAGGACCGTAGACCCGGATTCGTAGGCGGACCGCGGAAGGAAACAGGCCCGGTAGAACAGATGCTGCCAGGTCAGCAGGTACGCCGCGACGCAGATGAGGACGTGGATGACGATCACGGGAGCCCGGCGTCGGAGTCTAACCGCCCCCGCAAACGAGGCCGAATTCGTGACTTGCACGGCGCGCGCCATAGTTGCCGGTGTTCACGGCAACGAGATACGATCAACGTCATGGGGAGCGACCGCTGGTTCTCGATCAGCTTTTGGGGCTGTTGCGCGCTGCTCTTGGTGCCGCTTTGGAGCGTCGACTACCTACCGATGGTCGACCTGCCCCAACACGCAGCTCAGATCGGCATCTGGACGCGCTGGTCGGACCCGGCCTTCGGTTACCAAGAGCTCTACACGCGCAACTGGTTCACCCCGTACCTGTTTGGGTACCTGCTCGCCTACGCGCTCACGGCCGTCCTCTCGATCAACGCTGCGCTCACGACCGTAATCAGCGCCGCCGTCGTGGGGGTCCCAGTGGCAACTCGGTTTCTCCTTCGCGAAGTGGGCGCGAACCGGTGGTGGGTCTTCGCCGTCTTCCCCGGCGTCTACGGGTTCTCCTTCGATTGGGGCTTCTTCAACTTCCTGGTGGGCATTCCGATCGCGCTCGCGTCTCTGGTGGTGGTCCTCCGCTACACGAACGAGCCGACGCTTCGACGCGGGCTGGGCCTGGCGGCCCTCCTTCTCGGGCTGTTCTTCGTGCATGTGCTTCTGTTCGGCTACGTGGGGCTCATCCTGGGCGTGACGATCCTGACCAAGAACCAAGATTGGAAAGCTGGGTTGCTCGCGCTGGTCCCTGCCATCGCGGTCTGCCCAGTGGTGATCCTCTGGCTCTACGTGGCTCGAAGCAACGAAGCGATGACCCACTGGGAGACGATCTGGGAGGTTCCGTGGCAAAGCCCGCGGTTGCTCCGCCTGTTCGCGGAGAGCGCTGGCGACGCGCTCTCGTCGTGGACGCTCTTTGCGGGCGTCGCGGGATTCGCGCTCCCCCTGCTCCTCGGCGGTAGGCCCTCGCGTTCACCTGCTCGCTGGGTCCCGTTCGGGACTACGGTGGGGTTGTTCTTGTTGGTCCCGCACGAGTTTCTCGGAACGGCGTATCTCTACTCACGCTACGCGGTGTTCGCCATTCCAACTTGGCTCTACGCCATGGACCCGAAGGACGCGGCGCAGCCCGCGCGTTGGAAGCTCGCGCTGGGCCCCGCGCTCGCGGTCGCATGCACGATGGCAACCTTCGGTCAGTTTCGGGGCTACGCTCAAGAGGTGGCAGGACTCGGCGAGGTCATCGAGCAGATCCCCGAGAACGCTCGCGTGCTCTCCGTCCCCGTCAGGCGCAACAGCCGTTTCGTGCGAACGCCCGTCTTCTTGCACACTCCCGCGTGGTACGCTGCGGAGCGAGGCGGGGTCGTCGACTTCTCGTTCGCAATCAACTTTCCCCTCCTGTTTCGCTACCGGGACGAGACCGAACCGAGCGTGCCGCACACGTTTGTCTGGAACACGGGCTCGCTCGACTGGGACGCTTTCGACGCGCAGAGCTACGACTACTTCGTTGCTAGGGATTTCGGCAAGCAACCCTCCGCGCTCCTGGTACGGAGCGGAGCACCGGTCCAGCTTCTGGGCCGTGCGGGCGCTTGGCAGCTCTTCGGTCGACGCTAGGGCGGATGCCGACCGAGGGCGAGGCTAGCCGCTCATTCGCTTCCGAACGTTCGCAAGCGCGTCGGTAGCCCAACCCGGCAGCTGCCGCACGAGTGCCTTTCGAACGCGATAGTGCGCGGGCGACAAGTCAGGGACGGTCGCGTCGTCGGGAACGCGAGCGTCGAGGATCTCGCGAGGGAGCGACGCCGCCCGCGACTCATGCACGTAGAGGAGCGGGTTGTAGCGGTGCCAAGGGGCCACCTCGTCACTGTCGATCACTCTCGGCCTGACGAAGTCGTAGGCGTCGTACCCTCGTTGCGCGAACAGCGCGCGCCAGTAGTCGTATGGCTGTTCGTTGATGTGGTTCTCGCCGCCCTGCCCCGGCGGAGCGGCGCCAAAGAACACGATGTCGGCGTGCTCGCAAAGGTCGGCCACGAAGCTCGACGCCCGTTCCGCTGGCAGATGCTCGGCGACCTCGAGGCTCTGCGCGAGATCGAACTTACGGCCAAGGCTCACAGGCGCGCCAAGGTCACCCGCGACGAACCGGTCCTCGGGAATCGCGAGCGAGGAAGGGTCGACGTAGTCGCCATCGATCCCCATGGCGTCGACCGCACCTCCTTGAATCCAACGCGCGAGCCAGATGCCGCAACCACAGCCTAGGTCGAGGACGCTCTTCGGCTCGAGCGCGCCGTAGAGCAGTGGGACGATGACGTCCGCAGACCGTGCAGATACGGCGTTGGTGTAGGCGAAGAACTTCTCGTCGTAGGTATACATGGTACGTGTCGCTTAGCTGCGCCCTCCGACGCCGCGCGCATCGCGCCAGAGCTCGAAGTTGAGCAGCGTCCAGAGGACCTTCCGATGGTTTCGTACATCACGGCGGTGTTCGTCAATCAATCGGCGGACGGTGCGCGAATCGAGATAGCCTGCCTCCGCGGTACGCTTCTCGCTGAGGAGCTCGTCGAGCATCGGGGCGAGCGAGCCCTTTAGCCACGCTGCGACAGGGATCCCGAAGCCTTTCTTAGGCCGATCGATGACCGCGGAAGGGAGTCGTTCGCGCATGGCGGTCTTCAGAATGGCCTTGCCCTCGGTCCGACCGGCGAGTTTGAGTCGCGGGGGGAGCCGGGCGGAAAATTCGACGAGGGCGCGGTCCAAGAACGGTGAGCGTGCCTCGAGCGACGCCGCCATGCTTGCGCGGTCGACCTTGTGAAGGATGTCCTCGGCAAGGTACGAACGGCAGTACTGATACGAGAGGCGCTGAAGGTGCTCTTTCGACGGGGGCGCATCGTAGAGCTCCGCGACGAACGCCAGGACATCGTTCGCAGGGTGTTGAATCCGGAGGTCGGGATGAAGGGGATCGTCCACGCTCCCAGGGATGACGCTGCCGAGCCAGAGCGGGTGACGCCACGCGGTCGGCGCGTCCGCCGCGCGAAGGAACGAGTTGACTTTGAAATCGAGGCTAAAGTTCTTCGTGCTGACCGGCAAACCTCGGCCGATTCGCCGAAGCCCACGGCGTGCGACCGAAGGCAGTCGCGCGAAGGCGCCGGCAAAGGTTTCCGCAAAGAAGGTCGGGTAGCCTAGCAAGAGCTCGTCCGCGCCGTCCCCGCCGAGGGCGACGGTCACCTGCTCGCGTGCGAACGCGCTGAGCAGGTAGGTCGGGAGTAGGCTCGCATCCCCGAAGGGTTCGTCTAGAACCGAAACGACCTGAGGCAGAACATCCCGCATGGCGTCCGCGGTGAAGATTCGTTCGTGATGGTCGGTACCGAGGTGCTGCGCCACCTGTCGTGCCATGGACGACTCGTCGTAGCTTTCTTCCGTGAAGCCAATCGAGAAGGTTTTGACACTCGCCGCGGTTCGCTGGCGCACGACCGACGCGGCGACCGAACTCGAGTCGATGCCACCCGACAGGAACACCCCGAGCGGCACGTCGGCCATCAATCGGCGAGCGACGGCAGCGTCGAACAACTCGGTGAAGCGCTCGGTCGCGCCCTCGGGTGCGGGCTCGTCGACGAACGGAATGTCCCAGTACCGGTGCTCGCGAAGCTCTCCGCCACGGGCGTCGATCCAGGTACCAGGCAGAACCTTGTGTACGCCCTCGAGGATCGAGAGCGGCCCAGGCAGGTACTCGAAGGTGAGGTACGCGGCGAATGCCGCGCCGTCGACCGACGGCGCCAGCGACGGGTTGGCGAGAAGCGCCTTGACTTCAGAGGCGAAGACGAGTGTGCCGTCTCGAGCCACATGGTAGTAGAGAGGCTTCTGACCCATCCGGTCGCGAGAGAGCACCACGCGCCGCTCGACCGCATCCCAGATCGCAAAGGCAAACATGCCGTCGATCCGCTCTAGAAGCCCCGCCGGCCCCCACTCGCGGTACCCGTGAACCAAGACCTCGGTGTCACAGTGCGACCGAAACGGATGCCCTGCACCGACGAGCTCCTCGCGAAGCGCGTCGTGGTTGTAGATCTCGCCGTTGTAGACGACCCACACCGTCTCGTCTCGATTGGACATCGGCTGAGCGCCGCCGCCTAGGTCGATGACCTCGAGACGTCGGTGCCCTAGGGCGATCCCGGGCGCCTCGAAGAAACCCTCGGCGTCCGGACCCCGATGCCGAATGGCCGCCGTCATCGAGCGGATCGTCGAGGGGGCCAATGGCGCAGCTTCGTTCGTCCCAGCCGAGGGGGATACGATACCGGTCAGCCCGCACATGCCGTCACGGCCCTGCAGGTGGGCGAACGCTCGGCACACCTTCCGGACGGACATCGGCGGCCAGTACGTACGTCTTTCGATGCCCCTGCCCGTGGTAGATGCGCACGACGAGCTCGGCGAGTAGACCGATGCATAGCAACAGCACCCCGTTGGTCATGAAGAAGGCGGCGAGCATCAGCGCCGTCATCTTGTGAGGCCAGACGTTGGTCGTCAGCCACTCCACCACCGAGATGGTCGCCAAGACCACGCCGATCCCCATGAGGGAGAAACCAAGGCCTCCGAACAGGTAGGCGGGCTTGGTCGTGTAGCCCCCAAGGAACTTCACGGTGATCAGGTCCAGCAGCACTTTGAACGTTCGTCCGATTCCGTACTTACTCGTCCCAAAACGACGCGCCCGGTGGTTCACGACCATCTCGGTAATTCGGCCGCCGCGCCACGACGCGTAGATGGGGATGAAGCGGTGCATCTCACCGTAGAGTTGCTGGCCCTTCAGCGCAGTCGCCCGGTACGCCTTGAGCGTACACCCGTAGTCGTTGAGCGAAACACCGGTCCACCGGCTGATCAGCTTGTTGGCAAGCATCGAGGGAACGCGCCTGCTCCAAAGTCGGTCTTGGCGGTTCTTTCTCCATCCGCTCACCACGTCGTACCCCTCTTCGACTTTCTCGATCAGGCGCGGGATGTCGTGAGGGTCGTTCTGGAGGTCCGCGTCCATTGGGACGATCACATCCCCGGTCGCGTGCTCGATCCCGGCAAGAATCGCAGCGGTCTGACCGAAGTTCCTCGAGAACCGGACAAGGCGAACCCGTGGGTCATGGTCGGAGATGTCAGCGATGCAGGCTGCACTTCGATCGGTGCTGCCGTCGTCGACCATGATGATCTCGCTCTCCCAGCGCGCGCCGTCGAACACCTCACGAAGCTCGTCATAGAGCTCTGGAATGCTCTCTTCTTCGTTGTACACAGGAATGATGACGCTGAGTCGCATGCGGCGCGCCTACGATACCGAACGGGCCCCGCGGGGTCAGAAAACTGAGCAGCCTCCTCAGGGGCTCGAAGCCGACCGTGGAAGAACGCGAAACACAGGGCCGTCGGGTTCAAGGGCGAACCGCTGCATGAGGATCGGCACCGGAACGTAAGCGAACACTGGCCGGCCAGAGGCGAACGCCGCGCCAACGACGGCAGGGCCGCGGGCAACGACGTTCACGACTTCGACGTCTGCGCGCGCACCAAGGACCTTCTGGGTGTACATGCCAAATACGGCATCGAGCTTCCACTCGGGGGGCGTCGTGAAGTTGAGAACGATCGCTCCCTCGGGAAGCTCGCTGACCATTGAGTCGATGTACTGCTCGGTCTCGGAGAAGTGGCTCATGTCGACCGCGCGATAGTTCCCAACTGCCAAGACAAACGCAAAGGCGAGGAGCGCCGCAGTGACGAGTCTCCGCATCGCGCGGGCACGTCCAGCGGTGACGACTCGGCCGATCCCCCAAATGAGTGCATGGGCGCCGGCCGCGACGAAGCAGCATGCGAGCATCGTCGTCGGAAGGAAGAAGACCGCCAGGTCGTGAACTTCGTACCGAAAGAAGAAACCCACGTTCCCGATCGCCATCAGCAGCATCGCGAGACATTCGAGCGGACGCCGGCGCCAGAGCCAAAGCACACCGACCACCGCCACGGCGACGCCCACGAGCAACAGCTGCTCCCGGAACGCCTCGAAGAGCGCACCGAGTCGAGCGGCGGTCCCGAGATCGTTGACGAACCAACCCTTGTAGGTCCCCCCGCTCACCACCCACTTGAAGCGATCCCAACTGGACGGATTACCGAAGTTGAGCGGCGGCGACTGTGCGGCCCGCAGCGGAAGGTATAGGAAGATCAGGCTGCCAAGCGCCGTCATGCCGAAAGCGGACAAGCCGCGACCGAGCCTACGAACGACGTCATCCCGATGAACGAGCCGTCGCAAGTCGCTCGGCGTGTCGATGGGGGTGTCGTGTGCCCATACGAGAAGTGCGAACCCCAAGCCTAGGGTGGCGATCGACATGTGGACGCCCATCCCGAGACCGGCAACCCATGCCGCGAGGAATGTCGGCCCGAGGCGAGACTCGTCGCGGGCCTTGAGCAAGAGGTAGAACACCAGCGCGGTGAACGCGAGGCCGGGGCAGTAGACCTCGGCTACGACGGCGTTGGCCCAGAAGAGCTTGCCACCACCAAGGGTCGCCGCCCCGACCAGTGACGGCGCTCGCCCAATCCCGAGGCGGCGGCAGATCAGGAACGTGAGGCCGACGGTCACTGCCGCGAACACTGCGCTCATCCAGTTGATGGCCAAGGCCGGATCGATCGGAAGCCACGTGAACACGTGGCCGATCAAGGTGTAGAGGGGATAGCCGGGTGGATGCGGAATCCCAAGCGTGAAGGCCGCGGTCACGAACTCCGCGCTGTCATACCAATAGACGACCGGACAGAGGGTCAGGCTGTAGAGCCCAAGGTAAGCCAGCCCAAGGACCACCGCGATCCACCCGTCACCGCGCGTGCCCTCCCGTCGATCCTCCATCGGGGCCAAACCCTAGCGCATCGGCGTTTGAACACGCAGTAAGTGAGTCGCAGGCGCCTTAGAAGGCGCGCCCGCCGCGATCGCGAACGAGACGCAGCAGGTTGCCGAGGACGAGCGGACGAAGATCGCTGCTCTCGAGCACGGAGCCGTGCAAGAGGTGAATCGGTCGAAACACGTGGGAGGCCCCGATGAGCTCACCGTCGCGGCACCGGGCCGTCACTGCAAACTCTGAGCTCAGGTCTTCGCACTCGACGCGCACGGCCGGCGCCAGCGCTAGGCGGAACGCGAGGGGTGTGCCCACGAAAAGGCCGGCGTGCTCGGCGGCCACGTCAGCAAGACGCCCAGTCTCCGTCGGCTCGCGGTTGGGGACGAGATGCGAGCCGAAGAACTCGGCGAGGGCGCCCATCGAGGCGCCGACAGCCACGACAGTTGTGCCATGCGCGCAGAGCTCGCGAGTCCATGCGTGAAGGCGTTCGGCCCTGGCCACACCGGGCTTGGTCGCGAGAATCGCAAGCCGTGGCGGCTCGGCGTACCGTGCGGAAAACGAGAGCAGAGGGCCTTCGGTGACCTCGAAGCCAAGCTGTCGAAGGTCGGCCGAAAGCTGAAACGCGGATCCATCGTGAACCACCGTCGCAGTGCGCGCAGCGGCTCGCGCCGGTTTCGTGAGTTGGGTCGTCGCGTATGTTCGTTCTATTCGTTCGTCGTGGGCCATGGGAAGGCTCCCTTGCCTCTCCATTGGCGGCCAGTGCCAGAAACCAAAAAGGCCGCCTCTGGAGGCGGCCTTGGAGCGACAATATGCGCGCAGGCCACCTCAGTCGGTGAACCAAAAGTAGAAGAAGCGCAGGTTGTCGCGGTGGTTGTTCATCGGTCTGAAGAGACTAAAGCCACGCGCCCGTGGGGTCAAGGGGCGGTCCACCGGCCCGATGCGATCGACGGGTGGGCGTCGGTTTGCCCGGTGAAGACATAGGTCCAAGCCAACGCGGACCCTTCGCTTGTAAGCGCGATCACAAGCGACCTTCGATAGAGCGAGTCTGGCGCGTCGTAGCCGGCGAAATCCTCGTAGGGGTCGAGCGCGCCAAGGACGCGAGGCGTGTTGCGAAGATCAAACAGCTCGCCGTGGACGGTGCCCTCCCGAGCAAGGACCAACCCAGGGTACCAATCGATCCGTACGAGCGACGCCCCGGTGATCTGCGCTGCCCTCCGGTCACCGCCAAGATGCCGCTCGACCAGATGGTGCGAGCGCTGGCCGGTCATCAGCGTCCCGTAGGCGAAGAACGATTTCAGAAGCGGCGCTGGGGCCTTGCCAGCCGCAGCGTCGAGGAACTGATCTGTCGGATGGCCGAACCGAGAGAGGCCACGAACGACGTAGCTTCGGTAGTCCGGCCCGGGGGGAACGAAATCGCGAAGCCGGTGGTCGCACACGGTATAGGTCGTTGCGGCATGCGCTCGCCCGTCCGCGGTCAGCGCTGTCACCGCGATCGGGCGATAAAACGAGCCTTTCACCCCTTCCTTGGCGTCGAGCCCTGCCCAGTCGTGCACCCTAAAGAGGGCGCCTGGGGTCGCGGTGCCGAAACGCGGCCTGACGTCGAGCGCGCCACCTTTGCGAAGGCGTGACTGGTAGTGGAACACCGGTTCGTAGTCGGGGAGCCAGGCTCTCCCGATCGGTTCGAGGGACGCCGGATCGAAACCCTTGGTCTGGCACCATGCGCCCCAGTTGTCGGCGTCGAGATTCGACCCGTACCCGAAGTAGAGCTCGCCGGCGGCTGCCGTCACTTCTTCTGGCCGCTGAACTGTTCGTCCTTGCTTCGGAACAGCACGTTGAACGTGGTGAGGGACCCGTAGCAACCGGTGATGTATTGCTGAAGCTGCACCTTTTCATCTTCGGAGAGCCCCTTGTGCCCGTTGATCTTCTGTTCGAGCACCCGGAGCTTGTCCCGGACCATTACGATCTTCTTGAAGAACACGTCGAGCGGCACGCGCTTCTCCTGGGTGCCTTCGCGGCCGGGCACGAGGACCAACTCGCCGCCAGCCCATCGGTCCCCCATGTCGGTCTCGCGGACACCGAGTTCGTCGAGCAAGACCTCGCGAAGAACGTTCCGAAAGGTTTCCTGATCCATGTCGATTCCTATCTCAGAAGGGATGTGCGTTTTGGGCGCCGGACTCGGCGCCTCGCGGTAACGCCTCGGGCCGCCTGCCACTGGCTTACGTTTCAGCGCTTGGCCCCACGGCGTGTCCTTGGACTTGTGGCTCGAGCAGGTCGCCATGTCCTTCAGGGGCCAATGGCCTTGTTCGAGGCGGCAGTTTCCAACCCACGAGCCATCTGGTTCTTCCCTCTTGGGGATGTACCACCCGCAAGTTCCACAGCGCCCGGCGAGATCTCGAGCCATCGGGCGGGAAGTCTACGGGAGACTCGACGCTAAAGCATGCCGAGTTCGAGCTTGGCCGCGTCGGACATTCGGTCGGGTGTCCAGGGCGGGTCCCAGACAAGTTCGACGTGGGCCTTGCTGACGCCCTCGACGCGGCCCGACTTCTCGGCGACTTCCTCGACGAGCATCCCTGCGACGGGGCAGGCAGGGGCGGTGAGTGTCATTCGGATCTCGGCGGTCCCCTGCTCGCTGACGTCAACGTCGTAGATCAGGCCGAGTTCATAGATGTTCACCGGGATCTCAGGGTCGTAGACCGTCTTGAGTGCTTCGACGATCGCTTCGCCCACGGTGGCCGGGTCGACGGGCGAGGTGGGTTCGATGCCGCTCCCTGCGTAGGCCTCGTTGACGGGCTCCTGTGGCCGGGGGGCTGCGCCGACTTGGGGCAAGAACACCTGGTCGGACGTAGACCGCGGCGCGATCTTGTGAACCTTCAGATGCTCGATGTCGTCGCTCAAGTTTCTACTCCGTCCTCGCTTCGGTACCGTCGTCACCGAGGGCATGGTTCAGCGTGTGCCAACCCAACGTCGCACACTTCACGCGCATGGGAAACTCGCGCACGCCCGCGAACACAGCAAGCTTGCCGAGGGTGTCCAGATCCTCATCCGAGTCACCCTCTCCCATCACCATCGCGTGGAACTTCGAAAAGAGATCGGCGGCTTCCTCCATGGTCTTCCCTTTGACGGCTTCCGTCATGGTCGACGCCGACGCTTGCGATATCGCACAGCCTTGCCCGAGGAAGCCCACGTCGGCAATACGGTCGCCGTCGAGTCGCAAGCGTAGGGTAATGCGATCGCCGCACAACGGGTTGTACCCCTTGCCTTCGCGGTTGTGTGGTTCCGGGAACCTATGGTTCCTCGGATTCTTGCCGTGGTCGAGGATCACTTCCTGATAGAGTTCGCGGAGGTCCATCAGCCGAACATCTCCTTGACCCGCCCAAGCGCACGAACGAGCGCGTCGATGTCGTCGGTGGTGTTGTAGATCCCGATCGACGCGCGCGAGGTGGCGGCAATCCCGTAGTGCGCCATTACCGGCTGGGCGCAGTGGTGTCCGGTACGAATCGCCACGCCCTCGGCGTCTACGATCGTCCCAATGTCGTGGGGATGCGCTTGGTCCATCACGAACGAAAGGACCGAGACCTTGTCCTGTGCGGTTCCGACGAGACGGAGCCCGTCGATGGATGTGAGGGCCTCGGTGCCGTACCTCAGAAGCTCCTCCTCGTGTGCGTGCACGGCGGCGAGATCCCACGAGGTGAAGTAGTCGATCGCGGCTCCAAGGCCGATGGCGCCGGCGATATTGGGAGTGCCTGCCTCGAACTTGTACGGGAGATCGTTGTAGAGCGTCTCTTCGAACGTCACCGAGCGGATCATGTCGCCGCCACCCTGATAGGGCGGCATCCCTTCGAGCAACCGTTCCCGACCGTAGAGCACGCCGACCCCCGTTGGGCCGTAGAGCTTGTGGGCGCTGAAGGCATAGAAATCACAGTCGAGCGCTTGGACGTCGACCGGGACATGGGCCACCGCCTGAGCGCCGTCGAGCAAGACGACAGCGCCGCGCTCGTGCGCAAGGGCAGTCAGCTCTTCGACTGGAAGGACAGTCCCAAGCGCATTCGAGACATGGGCCATGGCGACCAGCCGGGTCCGCGGGGTGAGACAAGACGCAAACGCCTCTACCGTGATCTCGCCGCGGTCGGTCATGGGGACGACCACCAACTCTGCGCCGACCTGCTGGCAGACGATCTGCCAGGGGACGATGTTGGAGTGATGCTCGAGTTCGGTGACGACCACTTCGTCGCCTTGGTGAAGGAAAGTGCGCGCCCAACTCTGCGCGACGAGGTTCACGGACTCCGTCGTCCCCCGCGTAAAGATGATCTCCGCAGCCCGGCGCGCGTTCAAGAACGCGCGAGCCTTCTCCCGCGCCTCCTCGAACCGCATGGTCGCGCGCTGCGACAGCAGATGCACGGCGCGGTGGATGTTCGCACTGTCGCGCGAGTAGGCGTCCGCGACTTCGTCGATGACCACTTGGGGCTTCAACGTGCTGGCCGCGCTATCGAGGTACGCGAGGGGCTTGCCGTGCACCTCTTGGTGGGCCGCCGGGAAGTCGGCCCGAGCACGCTTCACGTCGAAGCGTACGTCGCTCGTCATCGCCGTAGACGCCTGACTCATGTGACCCCCCGGATTGCCTCGCCCTCAGGAATACGCGCCAGAACCGCTTCGCGAAGGCGCTCACGGGTCGCCGGGTCGGCGACCCGGTCGACCACCGCCTCGATGAACGCGTAGGTCAGCATGGCGCGTGCCAGATCCTCGGGGATGCCCCGAGCACGAAGGTAGAACAACTGGTCATGGTCGAGCGACCCGACAGTGGCTCCGTGGCTGCACACCACGTCATCGGCGTCGATCTCGAGATGGGGCTTGGTGTGGACCGTGGCGGTCTCCGATAGCAGGAGGTTGCGGTTCTCTTGGTGAGCCTCGGTCTTCTGGGCGTCGCGGTGAACGACGACGATCCCGTCGAAGACTGCGGTCCCGCGGCCCGACGCGATGCCGCGGTACGTCTGGGCACTATGGCAGTGCGGCGCCTCGTGCTCGACCAGCGTGTGGTGATCGACGTGGTCGCTGCCGTCGACGAAGTAGGCGCCGTCGAGTTGGCATTGGGCGCCAGGTGCTTCGAGGTGGACGCGCACGTCGAAGCGAAGAAGCGCGCCGCCCAAGGTGGCCACCACGGAGTGGTAGCGGCTGTCGCGATCCTGCCGCACATCGACGTATCCGACTTGGAGGCCGCTTTGCTCGTGAATCCGAACGTGGTGCAGCGACGCGTTCGGCCCCAGCTCGACTTCCATGACCCCGTTGGTGAGCGAACCCGAGAGCTCTCCTTTGTAGGTCTCGATCAAGGTGGCCTCGCTACCTGATTCGAGGGTCACCAGGACTCGCGGATACTGCACCGTGGGTGAGGAGGGCGCCGGCCCGACGGCCGCGTGGTCGAGCTCGATCACCGAACCCACGTCCACATTCGCGGCGACGTGAATCCACAGACCATCCGTGAAGAGGCTCGTATTGAGGGCGCCGAAGTGATCGACCGGTGTCCGGCCAAGCCGGTTCTCGAGGAGGGCGGGGTCGTCGGCCAGGACGTCGCGAAGACTGCGGACCGTCACCCCGTCTGGCAGCGGCGAGGTGACTCGGGGCAGTCCGTCATCGCCCCGGTTGAACGCGCCATCGACGAGCGTTCTGACCGGCGTGAAGCGCCAAGCCTCGGTCTTCTTGGTTGGGAGGCCTTGGTCACGCAGAGAGCCAGCTGCTCGCTCGCGAAGCGCTCGCAGCCATGCAGGCCCTTCGTCGAAGGCCTCGGGAAGGCTGGTCAGCAAACCGGGGACAGCGTCGGTCACGGGCGCATCCCGTCGCGAACCTGAGCGTACCCGTCGGCCTCGAGCTGCTTCGCGAGATCCTTGTTGCCAGTACGGACGATCCGGCCATCGATGAGGACGTGAACGACGTCGGGAACGATATGGTCGAGGAGACGCTGATAATGGGTGATAACGAGCATGGCCCGCTCAGGGCCTCGAAGGGCATTGACGCCTTCGGCAACGACTTTGAGCGCGTCGATGTCGAGGCCCGAGTCGGTCTCGTCCAACACCGCGAGCGACGGCTCGAGCATGGCCATCTGAAAGATCTCGTTTCGCTTTTTCTCGCCACCGCTGAACCCGTCATTGACGGATCGCTTGGTGAGGTCGTCCGGTAGCTGAACGAGTGCGGCCTTCTCCTTCGACAGCTTCATGAAGTCGATGGCGTCAAGCGGGTCTTGCCCACGATGCTTGCGAATCGCATTGAGCGCCGCCTTGAGGAAGTAGATGTTACTCACACCGGGAATCGCGACCGGGTATTGGAAGCCGAGGAACACACCCTCGGCGGCCCGCGCCTCGGGCGCGAGTTCAATCAAGTCGTGGCCCTTGTAGAGGACCCGGCCCTCGGTGACCTCGTAGCCGTCTCGGCCGGCAAGTACGTATGCAAGCGTGCTCTTGCCGGAGCCGTTGGGTCCCATGATCGCATGGACCTCACCGGCGTCGATCTCGAGGTCAATCCCTCGAAGGATAGGCTTCCCGTCTACCTCGACGTGTAGGTTCTCGATCTTCAGCATCAACCGACTGCCCCTTCCAGACTCACCCCGAGTAGCTTCTGTGCTTCGACGGCGAACTCCATCGGAAGCTCCTTCAACACCTGCTTGGCGAAGCCGTTGACGATCAGGCTCACCGCGTCTTCTTCGGACAGGCCGCGCTGCCGGCAGTAGAAGAGCTGGTCCTCGCCGATGCGTGAAGTGGTCGCCTCGTGCTCGAGCTGTGCGCTGCTGTTGCGAACATCGACGTAGGGCACGGTATGCGCCCCGCATTTATCGCCGATCAGCAGCGAATCGCACTGCGTGTAGTTGCGTGCTTGCGTCGCCCCGCGTGAGATCTTGACCCCACCTCGATAGGTTTGCTGCCCATGGCCGGCGCTGATCCCCTTCGAGATGATCGTCGACTTCGTGTTCTTCCCGAGGTGAATCATCTTGGTCCCGGTGTCGGCTTGCTGTCGGTGATTGCTGAGCGCGACCGAATAGAACTCGCCCACCGAATCGTCCCCCTTGAGAATGCAGCTTGGGTACTTCCAGGTGATGGCCGAACCCGTCTCCACCTGCGTCCAGCTGATCTTCGACCGTTCGCCTTCACAGAGGCCTCGCTTGGTCACGAAGTTGTAGATGCCGCCCTTCCCGTTCTCATCACCCGGGTACCAGTTCTGCACGGTCGAGTATTTGATCTGCGCATCTTTGTGGGCGACCAGCTCGACGACCGCGGCATGGAGTTGGTTCTCGTCGCGCATCGGCGCGGTGCAGCCTTCGAGGTAGCTCACGTAGCTGCCCTCGTCCGCGACGATGAGCGTGCGCTCGAACTGCCCCGTATTGGCCGCATTGATCCGAAAGTATGTCGAGAGCTCCATTGGGCATCGCACGCCCTTTGGGATGTAGACGACAGACCCGTCGCTGAACACTGCGCTGTTGAGCGCCGAAAAGAAGTTGTCGGCGACGGGGACAACTGAACCAAGATACTTGCGGATGAGCTCTGGATGCTCGTGAACCGCTTCCGAGAACGACATGAAGATGACGCCGACCTCGGAGAGCTTGTCACGGAACGTGGTCGCCACCGACACACTATCGAACACCGCGTCGACCGCGACACCCGCAAGCACCTCACGTTCGTGGAGCGGGATACCGAGCTTCTCGTACGTCGCGAGGAGCTCCGGGTCGACTTCGTCGAGGCTCTTCGGTGCATCGTCCTTTGATTTCGGCGCGGCGTAGTAGCAGATGTCTTGGTAGTCGATCTCGGGATAGTCGACCTTGGCCCAACGAGGCTCGCGCATTTTGAGCCAGTGGCGGTACGCCTTGAGGCGCCAGTCGAGAAGCCACTGCGGCTCTTCTTTCTTCTTCGAGATGAACGCGACGATGTCTTCGTTCAGCCCGGGAGGTGCGTACTCCTGCTCGATGTCGGTAATGAAGCCGGCGTCGTAGCTCTTGCTGAGAATCTCATCGATCGGCTCGGTCGCAGTAGACATGAATCACTCCAAAGTCAGTGGACATCGCCGGCAGGCTCGCCGTGCCTCGCACGATCGGCCTCCTCGGCCGAACGCGACAGGGTGATCAGCGCGTCCGAAATGGGAAACGACATGTCGGCCAGAGTGACCTGGGCCAACGCCTGATGGACGGCGACGTTGATCCGCTGCCAGTTGGCGCGGACCCCGCAGTTTGTTTCGTACTCGCAGAGCGAGTCTGTGGTTTCGTCGGAGCACTCGGTCACGGCGATGGGGCCCTCGATGGCCTCGATGACCTCGTGGATCCCGATCAGGTGAGCCGGACGCGACAGGGTATACCCGCCTTTGGAACCCCGCTGCGACGCGACGACGCCGGCACGGCTCAGCTGCTTGAGGACCTTGCTGGTGGTCGGTTCCGGGATCTGGGTCTGCAGCGCGAGGTCACGGGCCGCATGCGGCTGCTTCGCGGCAGCCAAGTGCGTCGCGAGGACCACGGCGTAGTCGGTCATTTTTGAAATACGCAGCATTTCCAGGTATTTAGATAAAGGACTAGGTCAGTCCTATATCCGGATCTAGGGTAACTCCCAAGGGGTGTCAAGGATGGCCCATCGGCGCTTCGTGGGCCCCCTGTGATCGGAGGGCTCAGCGCGCCTGCTGAGGGACCATCAACACGAGCATCGGGGCGATCCGAAGGCAGCGCGCAGCCGTACTGCCGATGAGCAACCTGCCGAGCACGTTTTGATACTGCGTCCCGACGACGAGAACGTCCGCATCGACCATGATCGCCGCGTCGGAAAGCGCGTGGGACGGATAGTCGGCGGACACGATCTGGTGGTGCTCGGCATCGGGTGCGTGCTGATCGACGTAGTCGAGGAGTTTCTTGCCGGCCTCGAGCTTCGACTGGTCCCGCAGGACCTGGCGCCACGTGCGCTCCTCGTCGGGCTTCTCCTCGCCCCCCGCGGGAATCACGACGTTCGCGACGTGAAGAGCGCCGCCGACCCGGGCCACTGCGCGCTTCGCCCAGGAGACCGCCGCATCGGACGATTGGGAGAAATCGGTGCCGACCAGCCACGTCGTTCCGGCCAAGGCGTCTTTGATCTCGCGGTCGCCGGTCGCCACGAATACAGGCCGGTCCGCGGCGCGAACGACCCGTTCGGCTGTAGAACCAAGGACGCGCTCACTGACTCCGGCGCGGTCGACGGAACGGGCGCCCCCCGCCCCGAACGCACCGATGACGATCAGGAAGCTCGACCGTTGCTGGGCGACCTCCGGGATCAAGCGCCAAGGGCGACCGCGAACGACGAGGGCCTCGCATTCAACGCCCGCATCGGTGCAGCGCGTCTTGGTTTGTGCGAGGCGCTCTTCGAGAGCTGCTTCGTAAGCGGTGGCGTGTTGGCGCGCCTGATCGACGGCTTCGAGATCGGGTGATTCGGGCCACCAGGAATCGGCGTCGTCGATGACGTGCACCAAGTCGAGCCTCGCGCCGAAGGCTTTGGCCGCGGCGATCCCGAGGTCGACCACGCGGTCGCCGTGATCCGTCAGGTCCGTCGCGCAGAGAATGCTCGCTCCAGGCATGGAGAGAGCATAAACCAAGCCGTTGGAGGCGCACATGGTCGGCGCTAGGCTTGGCCCACATGGGTTCGAAGCCGATCTACATGGACCACCACGCGACGACGCCTGTCGATCCCAGGGTCGTCGAGGCCATGCTGCCCTACCTCGGAGATCACTTTGGAAACGCGGCGAGCACGGCGCATGCCTTCGGCCGGGCGGCCCGAGATGCGACCGAGCTGGGGCGCGCCCAGGTGGCGGCTCTCCTCGACTGCCGGCCGGACGAGCTGGTCTTCACCTCGGGGGCGACCGAGAGCGACAACCTCGCGATCGCAGGCGTCGCGCGTGCCCTCGAGAGTGCGGGGAAGCACCTCGTGACGGTTCGGACGGAACACAAGGCCGTGGTCGACTGCTGCGCGGCACTGGAGCGCGACGGGTGGAGGGTCTCGTACCTCGATGTCGACGCCGAAGGTCGCGTCGCGCCAGACGCGGTCCGTGAGGCGCTCACCGACGAGACGGTCCTGGTGAGCGTGATGCTGGCGAACAACGAGGTCGGCGTGGTGCAAGACGTCGCGGCAATCGGTGCGGTCGCGCGAGAGCGGGGAGTGCTTTTTCATTGCGACGCCGCGCAGGGGCTCGGGTACCTGCCGCTGTCGACCCAAGACATGCCGGTCGATCTGGTGAGCCTCTCCGCCCACAAGATGTACGGGCCGAAGGGGATCGGTGCGCTCTACGTGCGTCGGACGGCGCAGGCCAGGGGTGTGCCGGCGCCTCTGGTTCATGGCGGCGGCCACGAGTTTGGGCTTCGCTCGGGAACCCTGAACGTTCCTGGCATCGTGGGCTTCGGCGTCGCCGCGGAGATCCTGACCCTGGAAGGTCCTCAGGAGGCGGACAGGATTGCGAAGCTTCGAGACTCGCTCGAGCGCCGCATCTCGAATGAGGTCGACGAGACCCGCCTCAACGGTGACCGCGCCCCACGCCATCCGGGCAACCTCAACATGTCGTTTCGGTACGTGGACGGTGCAGCGCTCCTTCGGGCAATCGGCGAACACGTCGCGGTGTCGAGCGGCGCCGCTTGTAGCAGCGCGACCCCGGGTCCTAGCTATGTGCTCGAGGCGATGGGGGTCCCCGACGACGAAGCGGCCGCTTCGATCCGGTTCGGCCTCGGACGGTCGACCACCGAGGCCGATATCGCGAGGGCGGGCGATGTGGTTGTCGAGACCGTCGCCGCACTCCGGGCAAAGTCCCCGGCGTGGAGGCGGCATACGGCCGGGAAACCCGTCGATTGGTAGGCGAATTGGGCGGCGGCCTGGCGGAACCCTCAACGCGGCATTAGACAGAGACCATGAGCGAAGCCCAGAGCATCGACCTCACGCCACGCGCCGTGGAGATGGCCAAGCAGAAACTCGCCGACGCCGGGGAGCCCGTCGAAGGGCTGCGCCTCGGGGTCAAAGGTGGCGGCTGCTCCGGGTATTACTACGTCTACGACTTCGCCAAGAAGGTTCGGCCCAACAAAGACCTCGTGTTCGACTTCGACGGCCTTCGTGTGGTGGTCGACAACCGAAGCATCAAGTTCCTCGAAGGCGCTGTGCTCGACTGGGAGCAGAGTCTGATGAGCTACGGCTTCAAGTGGCGAAATCCCAACGCCACGGGCGACTGTGGCTGCGGCGAGTCGTTCGAAGTCGAGTAGCGGTTTCGGGTTTTCGCGGTGCGGGCTGCAACCGCCCGAATCAATAGGGGTTCTCGGGGGGCGGAGTGACCCCGTCGGTGACGAGGAGCTCGATGACGTCTAGGAGCCGGTGCGCGGCTCGGTGGAAGAGGGTTGCCAATGCCATGATTGGAGAGTGATCGTGGTTCGTGTCCGGGGCGTTTCACGGCGTGAAACTCGTGGCAACTTCTCGCGAGACGCGACGCCGAAAACGAGTCGTCCTACGGCACCTCGGGCAGGGGTTCGGGGGCGTCGATGGCGGGGTGGCGCGACCACCAGCTCGCGGCGGCGCTCCCGAGAATGCAGTGGGTGATGGCAGAGAGCGCAGCAGGGATCGCGGTGAGCGGATTCGTGAAGTGAGCTTGGGCGAGCACCGCCCCCAGCCCCGAGTTCTGCATTCCGACCTCGATCGAGATCGTTCGCGCGACGTTTCCGAAACCGCCGGCAAGCCCCCCAAGCAAGAACCCGAGCGCGAACCCCGCCGCGTGCGCGGTAACGATGGCAGCGAGCAAGCGAAGACCACTGTCGAGCACGGCGCCTCGTTGTGCACCCAAGATCGCCCCAACGATCAACACGATCATCACGACGGCCGCCACGGGCGCGGCAGGCAGGAGTCGACGGGTCAGCCCGGGGAGGAACCGGCGCATCACCAGCCCGACGACCACGGGGAGCAGAACCACTTTTGATGTGCTCGCGAGAAGTCCTAGGGCGTCGACGTGAACACGGCTCCCAACCAGCCAGGTCGTGAGCAAAGGCGTGAGTGCGGCGGCGAGCATGGTGGAGAACGCGGTCATCGAGACCGACAGTGCGACGTCCGCTTTCGCCAGGTACGCGATCACGTTCGACGCGGTTCCGCCCGGACAACTGCAAACGAGGATCAAACCCACCGCAAAGGGGGTCGGCAGCGAGAACACGATGCCCGCGCCCCAACCGACGAGGGGCATCACGGTGTACTGCAGAATCACCCCCCAAACGATGGGCGCCGGCGTTTTCGCGACGCGTCCGAAGTCGGCGAACTCGAGGGTCAGCCCCATGCCGAGCATGATGATCTGCAAGCCGGGCGTGATGAGGTCGAAGTCGAGGACCCAGGTGAACAAGGGCGGGTGGATCAGAGCAGCCGCTCCAGCAAGCGCGACCCAAACGGGGAACAGGCGAACGAAGGCGGCCACGAGCCGCGATGTAGCACAGGCGTCGCCGCAAGCGGGACGGCACAGGGCATCCGTGCTAACAATGGCGGCGCAGATGTTCCGCCCAGCCACAGACGATGTCAGGATCGACGGCCTTCGGCCCCTGATTCCGCCTGCAATACTGATGGAGGAGATCCATCCGGGAGACGACGCCATCGCGCGTATCTCGGAGGCGCGGCGACAGATCAGCGACGTCGTTCATGGGAACGATGACCGGATCGTCGTCGTCGTGGGGCCGTGCTCGATTCACGATCCCCAAGCGGCGCTCGACTACGCAAACCGCCTGAAGCCACTCGCCGACCAGTTTCGCGACGACCTGTTGATCGTGATGCGAACCTACTTCGAGAAGCCTCGTACCACAGTGGGCTGGAAGGGCCTGATCAACGACCCTTACCTCGATGACAGTTTCGACATCAATCACGGGCTGCGCGTCGCACGCGGCTTGTTGAGTAGCCTCGCGGAACTCGACCTGCCAGCCGGGACTGAGTTCCTCGACCCCATCTCCCCCCAGTTTGTCGCCGATCTCGTGTCGTGGGGGGCCATCGGTGCCCGCACCACCGAGAGCCAGGTCCATCGCGAGCTCGCGAGCGGCCTCTCGATGCCTGTCGGCTTCAAGAACGGGACGCGCGGCACCATCAAGATCGCCGTCGAAGCCGTCCGAGCATCGCGAAACCCGCACCACTTTCTGTCGGTCACGAAGCAGGGGCTGAGCGCCATCGTCGCGACCAAGGGCAACCTCGATTGCCACGTGATCCTGCGGGGGGGCACGGGCAAGCCGAACTACCAGCCGGAGTCGATCGCCGAGACGACCTCCATGCTCGAGCGCGCGTCGCTCGAACCCCGCCTGATGGTCGACTGCAGCCACGCGAACAGCGGCAAAGACCACGAACGTCAGGCCGGCGTTGCGGGTGAGGTCGCCAAGCAGATCGCTGCTGGGAGCACTCAAGTGTTTGGCGTCATGCTCGAGAGCTTCATCGTCGGGGGCCGTCAGGACAAGAAAGACGACGAGCCCCTGGCTTACGGGCAGAGCATCACCGACGCGTGCATGAGCTGGGACGCCACGCTTCCCGTCATCGAAGAGTTCGCGTCTTCGGTGCGCCAGCGGCGTGCGGCCGGAACCTAGTCGAGACCCATCGCGGGCCGGTCACTCGAGGGCGGGGGGCGGCGGCACCGGAAGGACGATAGTCTCCGGGAGCGCATCAAACGCTGCGGCCTTGGCGGTTTTTTCGGGGCTCGCGCAGGTTTGCGCACGCGTGTTGCCAGCGAGCCACTGGCTCGGGCAACAACGATCGGTCGGCGGCACGTCTTGCGAGTCCGCACAAGGCGCAAGCGTGGGCCGCGATCGAGGCGCGGCGCCCGCGATCTGACCCGAAACCCCGGTAAAGGTCACCCCAAGGCTGAAGGCGTCGCACTCCGCTTCGAGGCCGTCATCGGCTGGGTCAGCCGGCACGTCGGCGTACTGACCAAAGAGCGTCTCAATAACGGTCGCGTTGAGGGCGCAGATGCCGATGTCCGAAGTGGCACCGGCCAGCGTCTTCAGGGTCATTCGGCCCGTGAAGAGCCCGTTGTCGAGCCGCCCTCCGTCCTCGGCGATGTCGCCCATCATGAACCCTCCATTGACGAAGACCGACATGGTGCCGTCGCTCGAAAGCGAACCGTCTCCGGCAATCAGGGTGAAGCCGGTGCCGGTCTCGAGCGGCATGACCAAGCGCCCGTAGGCTACGTAGGCGTCATGCACGACGGTCGGCCGTGCCAGGTCGATCTCTCCGTCGTCCCCCAGAAGGAAGTCGACCGGATCGACGAACCACGAGTCTTGATGGTCCCAGCCGGGGTTCGGCGCCGGGGTGGCGAGGTCGGTCTTGTAGACCAGCTCGACGTCGTTGTTGGACGCAAAGCCCACCAGCGCCGGATCTGCACTCGTCCCGTCGACCGAGGTGGTCAAGGTCGCCGTCACGCTGGCGTCATTCGCCTCGCCGTTCCAGTCCCGGACGTAGATGATGATCGTTCCGATCCCGCGCCCCATCGTGAGCGCGAGGTTGTCCTGCAGACAGGGAAGCACCGCGCCCGCGGCTGGGAGTAGCGTCGCCCCGAGGGAGTTGTCGACTCCCTTGTCTCCGTCGACGACCGAAGGTCCGACCGGCTCACCGCCGACCTGTCTCGGTCGACAGCTCGCGTCGTCCTGCCCGGTCGTCATCGTTGCGTCGAGGTCGAGCCCAATGGCCGTCGCGTTCTCTTGGGTCTGCTCGACGAACACGTCTTTGAGGCCGAAGACCATTGTTTGGTCATCGTCGCTCGATGAGGTGCTTGCTGCGGGTCGAGGCGGCACACCCGCGGTACTCTGCTCGATCAGCTGTGGGTCATAGACGCTGCAACTCGACACAAAGAGCCACACGGCTCCCCCGAGGCAGCGATTCCAAGTAAGAAAGCGCATCGATCGTTCCCCCATCCCAGCGTAACAAAGCTTGGGAGTGGGCAAAAACCCGGGGTGGGGGGATGTGGGGCACCGCTCGGCGCCAAATGTGGCTCAGGCCGAGGGGGCCATGGTGCGAATGAACATCTCGAGCATGTTCCACGGCATGTTGGTCGGGAGATTGACGATCGGAAGCGTGATGCCGTAGTCGCGACGACGGCGCATTTCGGCGATGCAGTGCTGGGGGTCCCCGGCGATGGTCAGGGCCTCGATCATGGGCTCCGAGACAGCGTCCGCGGCCTGCGATCGGGTGGCCTTGTCGCGGTAGAGGTCCTCGACACGCTTGCATTCGTCGGCGTAGCCGAAACCGCTCAGTAGCTCTTTGTAGTAGTCGCCCATCCCGCCGATGTAGAACGAAATGATCTCGCGAGCCTGTTGAATCCCCGCATCGCCGAGCGGAATCACCGTGGTGAAGGGCGCGGTCGCGATCTCACTCGGGTCACGACCCGCCTTGGCCGCACCCTCGGCGATCCAAGCGTGGCCACGCTCGAGCTCGGTGTACGGCCAGAAGGTCGGAATCCAGCCATCGGCCAGCTCGCCGATCGACGTGATCGACTTCTGCTTGAGTGCAGCGACGTAGATCGGAATGTCGGGTCGTGCTGGGCTCATCGCAAGGTCGAAGGGGCGGTAGTCGTTCAGCTTGGCATCGCTCTCGGTGAGCTTCCTCCCGCTCAGGAGCGTGCGGGTGACCCGGATGACGTCTCGGACCTGCGTCAAAGGCTTGGTGAAAGGTCGCCCGTGGAACCCCTCGATCACGCGTTTTCCACTCGTGCCAATCCCGAGGATCATTCGACCTTCGCTGATCTCGTCGACCGTTGCGGCGTTCATGGCGATGAGTGACGGTGTGCGGCTGAACACGTTGACGATGCCGGTACCGAGCTTGATCTGTTTCGTGTGCACCGCCATCTCGGTAAGGAGCGAGAAGATCTCGTAGCCCCACGCTTCAGGAATCCAAAAGGAGTCGTAGCCGAGCTCGTCAGCCAGGATGGCTGCCTTCAGGTAGAGCTCGCGGTCGTAGTTCTTCCAAAAAGCGATGAGACCCGTGCGTTCCGTCATGGACACCTCCGCCAACTGGCGTAGATCGAACCGGCGCTGCGGACAAGGGCGGAACACCTGCATCTACGCGTGGGGCGCTGCTTGACAGTCGGTTGCGTTCCGTGGGAGGAGCCAGGGTTTCGAGAGTATGCCCATGAAGATCGACGCTGGACTGCTCGCCGCCGACATCGGGCAGGTCACCCAGAACGCGCGGGAACTCGAGGAAGCTGGGTTTGACGGCTGCTTCACGTTCGAGGGCCCGCACGAACCGTTCATGAGCCTACTCCTGGCGGCGGAACACACGAACCTCGAGATCGGCACGGGGCTCGCGGTCGCGTTCGCCCGGACCCCAATGACGGTCGCCAACATCGCACACGACCTGCAGCACCTTTCTCAGGGCCGCTTCTGGTTGGGGCTCGGTTCACAGATCAAGCCTCACATCGAGGCCCGCTACAGCATGCCGTGGGGAAAACCCGTCACTCGCATGCGGGAGTTCGTCGGTGCCTTGCGTGCGATCTGGGCCGCTTGGAACCACGGCGAGAGGTTGGACTTTCGCGGCGAGTACTACACCCACACGCTGATGCCCCCGATCTTCAACCCGGGACCTGCCCGTGGAGGCGCGCCGCCGATCATCCTCGGGGGTGTCGGCCCCAAGATGACCGAAGCGGCGGGCGAAGTGGCGGACGGGCTACTGCTGCACCCCTTTCATTCCGAACGCTCGCTGAGCGAGGTGACGATCCCCGCTGTGGAGCGGGGGTTGGAGAGCTCCGGTCGAACCCTCGCCGAGTTCGTGCTCAGCGCACAGGCGATCATCGTCACCGGCCGAAACGACGAAGAGCATGCTCGGGCACTCGCGATGGCGCGCAACCAGGTCGCGTTCTATGCGTCGACACCCGCTTACAGGTCCGTCCTCGAATCAGAAGGCCGAGGTGAGTTGCAGCCGGCACTCCGACAGATGACCAAAGAGGGTCGGTGGGGCGATATGGCCGCAGCCATCGACGACGACCTGCTCGAACGGATCGCCGTAGTCGGCACACCGAAGGAGTGCGCCACCATCATCGGCCAACGCTATCGCAGCCTCGCGTCCAGGCTGGCGTTCGCATCGCCGTTTCCGATTCCTGCGGAGTGCTCCGCGGCAATCATTGAGGCGATTCGTGAAGACGAACCCGATCGATGAACGGCGCGCTCTGTATTCCGCTCGATGAGATCAACGACCAGCAGGTCGGTGGCAAAGCGGAGGGTCTTGCGCG
>JBCCEK010000014.1:0-42023 GCA_039030295.1 Myxococcota bacterium
GTCCCGCAGTAGTCGCAGCTCATGCTGAGGGGTTCTCCCTCGTCGACCAGTTCTTGGATGTCGGTGCGATCGAGGACGCTCAAGGTCGTCATCACTCGAAGCTGGCTGCAATGGCAGCCGAAGCGCACGTCGCTCTCGTGGAGCCAGGTAAACGGCATCCCTTCGAAGATCTCCTCGATCAGCCTCGACGGGGACGCGTCCGACTCCTGAAGTCGCGCGGTGATGTCGACGAAGTCCTCGAGTCGCTCCGTCATGGTCTGGACCGCCACCTCTGCCTCGTCGGCTTCCGGAAGGAGCTGCACGACGAACCCGCCGGAGGCCGGTTGATCGCCGCCGAGCGTCGATCCGAGAGAGATCATCGAGACGATTTGCTCCGATAGCTGCATGTAACGCATGAACGCTTCGGAAAGATTCCCGCCCTCCGGAACCTCGACGACGCCTCGATGAAGGTCGGAATTCGGCAGCGTCCGCATCATCTGAAGCGTGGCTTTTTGTGTGCCGAGGTCGGGCGGGACGCCCTCCCGTCCGGTCTGGACGAGCCCCCGCGTCGAGCCGTCGGGTCGCGAATCGGCCACGAGCTGGCCGCCTTGGTCCTCGAGGCTCACGATGCACTGAACGCGGAGCGACGGAGCCATCGTCTCCCGGTAAAGAACTGCACTGGTAGCCAGGTCGGACAGGGCACCCGCGACCGGGCCGTCGAGCTTTTGTGCCTCGACGATTGCGCGAGTGGTGTCGGTCGTCCGCGCTGCCACTACGCGGAAGGCACCGTCGTTTGTCATCGCTCTGAAAACGGCGTCTTTTTCTGGCATCAAATCCGGGTCCTCGAGGTTGGCGACAGACTCGCAGGCGCTAACATTGGGCCGGGAGCTTCAAATGACAATCCACTCTATCGTTCTCATCCCTGGTGACGGCATTGGGCCGGAAGTCGCCACCGCCGTTACCCGAGTCATGCATGCCGCGGAGGCTCCCGTCGAGTGGGAAGAGCACCAGGCGGGCGTTGCGGCTCTAGAAAGCGCCGGCGAGGTCCTTCCGCAGGCGACCCTCGACGCCGTTCGTTTGCTTGGGGTAGCGCTCAAAGGTCCATGCACGACCCCAGTCGGCAAAGGGTTCACCTCGGTCAACGTGCAGCTCCGCAAGCGCCTCGAGTTGTATGTCGCGGTACGACCGATTCGGAACCTTGCAGGCGTCGAAACCCGCTACAGCGGAGTGGACCTCGTGGTCCTCCGCGAAAACACCGAGGGCCTCTACAGCGGGATCGAGAACGAAATCACGGACGGGGTCGTGACCAGCCTCAAGGTCGCCACCGAGCACGCCTCCAAGCGGATCGCGAAGTGGGGCTTTCAGTACGCCCGGGATCGAGGCCGCAACAAGATCACCGTGATGCACAAGGCCAACATCATGAAGCTGAGTGACGGGATGTTCCTTCGCTGCGCGCGCGCCGCCCGAGAAGAGGGTGGGTTCTCGGACATTGAGCACGAAGAGATGATCATCGATGCGGGATGCATGAAGCTCGTCCAAGACCCCACACAATTCGACGTCCTCTTGCTCGAGAACTTGTACGGCGACGTTCTCAGCGACCTTTGCGCCGGCTTCGTCGGGGGGCTTGGGGTCGTGCCCGGAGCCAACATCGGGAACGACTACGCGACGTTTGAGGCGGTGCATGGTTCCGCTCCGGATATCGCCGGCAAGGGCGTGGCCAATCCGCTCGCACTTCTCATGTCGGGGGTCATGATGCTCAACTACCTTGCTGACCGTCGCGACGACCCGCGCTGCCGTGACGCCGCCCGGCGAATCAAGTCCGCATACGATCGCGCGCTCTCCGAAGGTGCCAAAACGGGCGACCTCGGAGGCCCTCTCGATACCGAGGGGTTTGCAACAGCGGTCATCGACCGACTCGCCTAGCGAGTTGTGAGCTGGCTCACGCGAAGCGTGATCCCGCGAGAGCTCTCGTGCCCGGTTCGCTACCCTGAGGGGCAGAGGTGGGCCGAGAAATGTCGACGAAAGCCGCGTTCTGCTTGGTTGTCACGGCGATGCTGGTGGCGGGCTGCAGTGTGAAGATCCCGAACGGGGTGTTCTCCTGCGTCAGTGCGACTGATTGCCCGGCGGGGTTCTTCTGCTGGAACAGCGATGGTCGTTGCTACGACGCAAGCGAGCCACGGCTCATATGTGAGCCCGCGACCTGCGAACAGGTCATCAGTCAGTTCGAGTCGCTCGGCGTCACCGTCGAGTGCGGGATGCTACCAGACGGTTGCGAAGGTACGGTCGAGTGCCCGCCCTGCGACGAGGGCGATACCTGCGGCGCCAACGACAAGAACTTCATGTGCGGCTGCGAGGAGAACACCTGTAGCTCAGTCGAGGCGCAATGCGGACGAATCGACGTCGGGTGCGGAAGCGCGGAAGGGCTCGATTGCGGTACGTGCCCGGGCGACCTCGAATGCGTCGGCAATCAGTGCGCGTGCACATCCGGGGACTGCGAGTGCCCGGGGGGCTGCGACGACGGAGAGATCTGCGTCGATGGCGAATGCTGCGTTCCGCTCTTCCCGTGTAGCGAGAATGAATGTTCTCCGCCCGGGGGCTTGCCGGATGGATGTGGCGGCGTCGTCGAGTGCCCAGCGTGCGACGCCGACGAAGCATGTACCCCGAACCCCTCCATTCAGGCCTTCGAGTGCGTGGGAGAGTGCACCTGTGAGTCTGAGGGTATCGAGTGCGGGACCACCAGCCTTTGCGGGACTTCGCTGCTATGCGGCGTCTGCGACGCGGCGAGCGCGCCCCTCTGTGAGGACGGTCGATGTGTTTGCAGAGACCAGTACGAGGTGAACGACAGCCCTTCTTCGGCAAGCGAGCTTTCGTGCGGCGGCACATGCTCCGCGGCAGACCTTCGGGTCGACGTAGACGCCACCCTAGACCGCGCGTCCGACTTCGATTTCTATCGAATCGAACTCAAGCACGTCGACGAGTACTCGATGCGCGTCGACATCGCTGGGCTCGATAGCGAGCGTCAGTTGCTGATGACGTATCGATGCCCGGATGGCTCCGAGCGCATCGACGACTGCAGTGGCTCGAGCAGCTCCTTCGGCGCCGACAAGTATTGCATCGAGGACGGCGTCGACACCTTGAGGCTCGTCCACGAGTGCGAGAACCAAAACGGTGGCATTGGGACCCTCATCGTCGGTGTGTCTGCGAAAGAAGGCGAGTTCCGAGGGCCGTGCGATCGGTATTCGATCTCGATTTCGACCGACTACTTCGATGACGACGACTGAGCGTTCGTAGTTTCGCTGCCTCCCGCAACGCGAAGTAGCGGCGGCAAGACGATCAACGTAGCGACGAGGCAACCGCCGATCGTGACCGAAATCAGTTCGCCAAAGTTCCGAACCGGCACGAACGAACTCAGCAGCAGGACCGCGAAGCCCGCCATCAGCGTGATGCAGGAGATCACGATCGCGCGGCCCGTTCCGCGCGCGGCGCGAATGAGCGCCGCCTCTCGGCCGAGACCGGACTGCATCTCTTCACGGAACCGTGCCAACACGTGAATCGTGCCGTTGACGGCGAGCCCGAGGCTGATCGAAAAAATGATGACCGTCGACACGTTGAGCGGAATCTCCCGCCATACCATGTAGGCCATCGTCGCCACCAATGGGATCAGGTTCGGGGGGATGCTTAGCAGTCCGAGTCGGATGCTTCGGAAGAAGAACGCGAGCAGCAAGAAGATGACCACGACGGCGACGAGCAAGCTGCCGAGCAGATCGCTCACCACGGCGGCCTGCCCCCGCGAGCCCGTGTACGCTTCTCCGGTAAACGAGTGGGTCACCTTCTCGTCGTCTCCGAGCTCGTCGTTGATCACACCCTCGAGCTCGTCGAGAAAGGTCATTGTGGCCTGCGCGCCCACGTCGCGGAGCTTGAACTGGACCCGTGCCTTCTCTCCGTCCTCGGTGAGCCATTCGTCGAGCGGCGATGGCTTCCGTTGGCTCATCATCGTGACGAGCCCGCGGACTTGCTTCGCGCTCTTGAACTCCTCGGATCGCACGGTTGGGTCGTCCGCGAGGAGCGCGTACGATTCGCGCAGCATGTCGCCGTAGCTGAGTGTTCGAATGATCTCCGGACGGAGGGCGGCCCAGTTTCGGATTTTCTGGATCTTCTCGATCATCTTCGGGTCGGTGAAGTGTCCGTCGTCCTCGCTGACGAGGACGAGCTCAAGCGGACGGACACCATCGAGTTTCTCTTCGATGAGGACCGTCGTGACGTACACCGGGTCGGTCTCGTCGAACTGGTCGAGAAGGGCGTGATCGACCGTGATCTGGCTTGCCACGTATCCCGCACCGATCGTGAACACCGCAGTCAGCGCGAGAATCGCCCAGCGCCACCGAAGCAGCCGTGAGACCAGATTCATCGTGACGCTGGTGTAGAGGCTATTCCGATCACGCTGAGGTGGCGCTTTGGGGGGCTTCGCCCACGTCAAGACCGCAGGCACGAAAGTGATGATCACCACGTACGACACCATGACGCCAAGCCCCGAGGTCAGCCCGAAGTGCCGCAGCATGACCGTCTTCGAGACGACCAGCGACGCCAGCCCTACCGCGGTGGTCGCGGACGTGAGAAGCACGGCCACCGCGATGGCACGGACAGTTCTCTTGCCGGCTTCGACGGGATTCTGTTCACCAACGACTTCGTCTCGATAGCGCTGCACGAGGTGGGTTGCATCACTGATCCCTATGATGATCAGAAGGGGCACGATGATGTTGTTGAGGATGTTCATCGGTTCGCCGAACAGGCCCATCCCGCCGACAACGATGAGTGCGGTCACGCCCACCGCGGCGAGCGGCATCAGAACACCGGGTACCCACCGGAACGACAGCATCAGTAGAAACAGGCACACCAGCACCGTGACCGGAATCAATCGGAGGTTGTCTCGCCGCATCTTCTCGACGATGACGCTCCGGAGGTACGGGAGTCCGCCGACGTGCACGGTGATGTCTTGGAACTCGGGCCGAGCGAGGTCGCTTCGAAGGTCGGCCATCGCGTTGCGCATTTCACGGGGCCCGAGTTCTGGCAGCTGAAGCGCCACGCCCGCCAAGGTGTGGTCCTCGTCGATCAACCGGCCGAGGAGCAGCGGGTTTCCCTCGATTGCGCGCGAGAGCTCCTCGGCCTCAGCCCCTGTGACCTCCGCGTCGACCACGATGGGGTCGGTCTTGAGCTCGGCAGCCAGAGCGGGCCCGGCGACTGCGATGCCCCCTGGGAACCTATCGGGGTCACTCTCGATGATGTCCAGCAGTGCATCGAACGCCTCGTCTTCGAGGTTCGCTTCGTCTCCGTTGTCGGCGTCCAGGCTGTCGAGGTCGTCGAGATCGTCGAGGTCATCGAGGTCATCCAGATCATCGAGCCCGCCGCCGTCCTCGACAACCTCGATCTCCTCGAGCCCGCCCGGGTTGTCTCCCTCGGCGTCCTTCTCTCGTCTCGGGATATTGAGCGTGGTCACGCTCGCGACCTGTTCGACCCAGGGCTTCTCGGCGAAGTAGAGCGATAGATCGTGGATGTCTTGAAGGGAGTCTCGCGAGAGGACGTCGTCCGCCTCCACCAACAGAAGCACCGCGGTGCGCCTCTTGCCGAACCACTCCTCGAAGCGCTTCTGGATCACCGCGTACTCTTCGCCTTCGAACGAGGACAGCAGGCTCTCAGGCGCGGGATCGGCCCTCAGCTTGGGGATCTGCGATGCGAAGGCCAGGGTGGCCAGGAGGGTGACGCCCACGACCAGCTTTCGGCGTCCTGTGACCAGACGAGCGAGCCAATCGAGCGTTTCCTGACGTCGAGACACGAGCGTGTATGCCTGGCTAGGAGGCAGTTTTCAAGAGTTTTATCACCGACTTGACAGCCCTGGTCGCCAGGGCTACCACCCGCGTCCCTACGGGGAGGAGTTCAGTGGCCAACCACGCCTCAGCAAAAAAACGAGTTCGCCAGACGATCAAGCGTACCGCCCGAAACCGACACATCCGCACCAATGTGCGCACGTCGGTCAAGCGCGTTCGCGCCGCCGTCGCTGCGGGTGACACCGATGCCGCGAAGAAGGCACTCATCGTCGCCATCGCCAAGATCGACTCCGCAGTGTCGAAGGGCATCTACCATCGCAAGACCGGCTCGCGGTACATCTCGCGCCTAACTCACCAAGTCAATCGGCTCGCCTAGGGCGCGGCCCGTTGGGCTCCGCGCAGAGCGCCATCACGGCGTCTTGAAGGATGGTATCGGGTGGCCGCTTGCTGCTCTTGAGCGCGATATCGGCTTCCGCGATGAGCTGAAACGCCTCCCCCAAACTCTTGGCGCTGAACTGCCGAGCAGACGCGGTGAGATCTGAAGCCTTGAAGGGTGGGGCGCCCGCGCGCTTGGCTGCCTCCTGAGGGCTCATGCCTTCGGCAAGTGCCTCCCTCATACGCGCGACGATCCGAAGCTGCCGAGCCGCCATCGACAGCAAACGGAGTGGGGGTTCTCGATCGGTCAGCAGCGACTGCGCTGCTGCCATTCCCTTGCGCCGATCTTTCAAGCCGATCGCGTCGACCAAACTCCAGATCGAATCGACGCGAACGCGCGTGACGCACTGGATCACCTCGTCGGTTCCGATCCGCTGTCCCACGCCGACGAAGAGTGACAGCCGCTCGACCGCATCGTCGATGGCTGCAAGGTCGTCTCCCACCGCGTCGATCAAGGTTTCGATCGCATCCGGGGCGATGACGTGACCTCGGTTCTTCGCTTCTGTACGCACGAACGCGCGGAGCTCCCGCCCGCGCAGCGGCTTCGCGTCGGTCAGGAACCCCTTTTTCTTGCCGGCTTTCGCGAGTTTTCCGCGTCCATCGAGCTTTGTCGCGCTTAGAACGAGGCTCGTCGTGTCGTTTGGATCATCGAAGTAGGACGCCAGCTCGGTTTGCTCGGTGGGGGTCATCGCATCGACGTGGCGCACCCATACGAAACGCTTGTCTGCCATCATCGGGAGCGTTCGCGCTGCGGCGACGACGGTAGCTGCGGCCAGCCCCTTGCCATCGAAGATCTCGGTGTTGAAGCCCGCCACGCCGTCTTCATCGACCGCTCGTCGGATCGCGCCGACTGCGCGTTCGATCAACAGGCGTTCGGCCCCGACCAGCAGGTAGACGGGCTCGAGGGAGCCTTTCGCGGCCCCGCGCATGACGTCGTGGATGGTGAGCACAGATTTAGCGGGCTTCGTCGTCCGAGAAAGTGACTTCGCCGCTGTGTTGTACCCGGTCCCCGAGAATTTGAAAGCGGTAACGCCCGACCTCTTGTCGACGAACCGTCACGACCATCTCGAGTCGCCGGTTCGGCTCGAACTGGGGCCGCTTGAGGTACATCTTGTGCACAATCGTTCGTTGGCTGGTGTCGTTGACGAACACCGTCATCGCGGGTGCGATGAACTTCCGCTCCGCTGTCTGAATGTCATAGAAGAGCACCTCGAACTCGGAATCTCGGACAGGCGCGTTGAACGACGCGACCAGGCTTGCGCGCCACTGGCGCTCTTCGATTGGCGCCTCTTTCGTTTCCTGTAGCCGCGTCGCCTTGTGGGTCCGCGCGAACCGAATGACACCCGCCTCCGAGAGCGAGCGCGGGATTCCCTTTTGCGTGAGGAAGAGTTTCGCCCTCAGGCCGGGCGCGGCTTCAGCTCCGCCCCCGGGCATGAGTGTCAGAAGAAGGGCTGCCGCAACGGCAGCGGTGAAAGCGATCCGTGTTCTCAACGCCATGCTCCGAGGTCTCTCCTCGGAACAAGTTAACAAGTGTAATTATCCAATGACAGGGTGACGGGGTGGGGCGGTGTAGGCTGGTGACGATCTCCCACGCTTCACCGGACCGCCGAAAAGTTGTCCGTGGGAGCCTTGCCCGCTAACTCCGAGGCAGGCTGCGGGGGGGAAAGACGACGGCATGACCACGGTTGGCGGGGGAGTCAAAGGACTCGTTGCAAGGGCGCAACGAGAGGCCCAGCGTCGCTCCGAGAGCCCGTCGACGGGCTACCTCCTTTTGGTGATGCTGCGGGCGGGCGGCCCGACCGGCACCCTGTTGTCGGGTCTCGGTGTTCGCGAGGGGGATCTGCTCAGCGCGGTTCGCGTCGTCGATCCAGAGCCATCGAGCGCCCTCGAGAGAGCTGTCGAGCGGGCGTATCGGATCGCCAAAGCGATGGGCGACGACCAAGTGCTGCCGGCACACCTGCTCTTTGCCATCGCGCGCGACAGTCGGAGCGCAGCGCATCGCGCGCTCGAACACGTGGGTGCCGGACCCAAGCAGGTCCAAGAAGAGATCCGAAGACTTCTAAGCCCCGAGCGAACCCGGCGACGGGAAACCGTCATCCGTCCGACGTCTCCAACCGGGTCGTCGACCGCGCGCGCGCCGCGGCCTTCAGCGCGACCGACCGTCGAGCCCGCGCCCCTGATCGAGCTCCGCGTCGAGAAGCCCGACGTCCTGCCCGAGGCAGATGCAACGTCGGAGCCCGAGCCGCTTGCCAACGACGATGTCGTGGTCCCTTCGTCGTCACCGTTCGCGCTCGACGCGGGCGCCTACCCGATGTTGTGCAAACTCGGACGGAACCTCACCGAGATGGCAGCGCTCGGAGAGATCGACGAAGTGATTGGTCGGGATGCCGAGATCGAAAGCTTGCTCGACGTGCTTGCGCGCCGTCGTTCGAACAATCCCCTCCTCGTGGGTCCTCCTGGCGTCGGCAAGACCGCGATCGTTGAAGGACTGGCCCGCAAAATCGCCGACGGTGGTGTTGGGGTTCGGGGACTCGAAGGCACCGTGATCGTCGAGCTCTCCGCAGGGGGGCTCGTATCGGGCACCGGGGTCCGGGGGGCGCTGTCCGAGCGTATCCGGCGGCTCCAGTTCGAGGTGAAGCGCGCGAAGGGGCGAATCGTCTTGTTCATCGACGAGGTCCATGCGCTGTTCACCGGCGGCGATTCGCCCGATGATCTGGCGCACGAGCTCAAGGCGTCGCTAGCTCGTGGGGAGCTTCCCTGCATCGGGGCGACCACCGACGCGGAGTACCGAAAGTACGTGGAGCGCGACGCCGCGCTTGCGAGGCGGTTCTCGCCCATCCACGTGGCCGAGCCCAGCCGAGACGACGCGGTCGAGATCCTTCGCGGAATCGCACCGCGCTACGAGGTTCACCACGGCATCGCCTATGCCGACGACGCAGTCGAGGCGGCTGTGGAGCTCTCGGTGCGCCACCTCCCAGAGCAAACGCTGCCGGACAAAGCGATCGGCCTCCTAGACCTCGCCGGCGCGCGGCTGCGGCGCCGCGGCGGCAAGATCGTCGATCGCGAGTCCATCGCACAAGTCGTCGCCGAAAAGATCCGCGTCCCGCTCGAGCGTCTCTTGGTGTCGGACGCGCAGAAGCTGCTCCAGCTCGAGAGCCACCTTGCCGAGCACGTCGTAGGTCATACCGAGGTCATGGCGCGGGTGGCCGACGCCCTCCGCAAGGGCGCCGCCGGTTTTCACGGTCACCGACCCTTGGCCACGTTCCTGTTCCTGGGTCCGACCGGCGTCGGCAAGACCGAGACTGCCCGGGCACTCAACGAGCTCTTCTTCACGGGGTGCTCGATGACTCGCATCGACATGAGCGAACTGAGCGAGTCGCACGCCGTCGCCAAGCTCGTGGGTGCGCCACCTGGATACGTGGGTCACGAGTCGGGCGGACAACTCACCGAGGCGGTTCGCCATCGTCCTTACCAACTCGTGCTCCTCGACGAGGTCGAGAAAGCCCACGTCGATGTGTTGCAGTCGTTGCTGCCGCTGCTCGAAGACGGGAGACTGACGGACGGCAAAGGGCGGACGGTCGATTGTTCGCATACGATCATCGTGATGACCTCGAATCTCGGTGGTGAAACCGTGGGTGGTAGCGGCACGTCGATCGGGTTTCGGACCGAGGCGAGCCCCGAGGATGCGGGGGCGCCGCGCGCGCTGGCTGCCGCAAGACGGGCGTTGCCACCGGAGCTGTGGAATCGGATCGACGAGCCGCTGTTCTTCGGCCGTCTGAGTCGCACGGAGGTCGCCGAGATCGCGCGCAGGCTCATGGTCGGCGTCACCAAGAAGCTCCGAGCGCTGCAAGGGGTCGAGCTCCGCATCGACGATTCGGCGATCGATTCCCTCGTCGCGTTGGGCGGCTACGACGCCGATCTCGGTGCGCGCCCCATGCGTCGGACGATCGGTCGACTGATCGAGGCGCCGCTCGCCTCCGCAGTGCTGTCGGGTGACTTCAACGAGGGTGACCGCGTCGTCGTGATGGGCCGGGGCGACACGATCGTGTTCGAGCCAGCCGAAGGCACGGTTGAGGCCGCCGAGTAGTTTCAGTCCTCGCGTTGGCTCAAGAGGGCCCGCAGCGCCTTGGCGTGCCTACGCGGTAGCTTTGCTGCCTCGGCGGTGGAGATGATCGCGGGAAGGATCGCATCATAGACCGACCTCGGCCCCTTGGGCGCACGACGCAGACCCTTTCGGTGGCGCTCGACCGTGTCGACATCGCCCCTTGCCACCGGGCCGGTGAGCGCTTGCGGGACCCCGACCGTCCGGACGTTGCTCCCGACGCTCTCGACGATTCCGCCGACGGCATGCTCGGCCTGGCGCTTCGACAAGCCGATGCGGGTCAGAAGGCCCACTGCAAAGAACGCTAGTGCGGCGGCGCCGTTGGCCGCGAGCGCTGCGCTCGCGTGGTAGATCGGGTTCGTCGTGTCGGCGCGAACGGCTTCGGCGCCACAGGCTCGCGCGATCTCTCGGATTGCGGGGAAGGCGCCGGCGTCTCCCCGGACGACGAACGTTTTGCCTTGAAGTGTGGGCGGATTGCGGGCGCTTGCGAACGAGACCATCGGGTGCATCACACTGACCCGCGCACCGACTCGCGCGCAGGCCACAAGGGGCGTCGTGTCGCGTGCACCGGCACAATGCACCACGATGGAGCCCTTCTTGAGGGAGGGGGCGACCGCGTCGGCGACGGCTTCGATGGCGCCGTCCGGCACGGCAAGCACGACGACGTCGGCGGCTTCGAGACGAACGCGGGCGAGTCTCTTGCCCATGGTCGTCAATGCGTGCTGCCCGTCTTCCGCGAGCGCCTGTTCGATCGCGCGCCCCACCTTGCCGCGACCCACGATGACGATGTTCATGGAGCGTCCCGATAGAGGCCCTGGGCGCGAACGTAGGCGAGCACCTCGTGCGGCACGAGCCCGTCCATCTTCGACCCCTGGGCAAGGCCTTGACGGATGTCGGTCGAGTTCACATCGGGGATCGCGATGGGGCATCCGTCCGGAAGCGGATACCCGGCGCGGCCGACGACCAAGGGGGGCGCTGCCGCGGCGACATCCGGCCAGCGGTGCCATCGGTTGGTTTCGCCCAGGATGTCCGCGCCGATGAGCAAGCGAAAGCTCGCCTCGGGGTGCGCCGTCCCAAGTGCCTCGATCGTGCTCAGCGTGCGGCTCACCCCACCCAAGTCTCGCTCTACGGTCGAGATTTCGGCATTTCGTAGCCCGGCAAACGCGAGCTTGCACATCTCGACGCGCGCCTCGAAGTCAGCGCCGTGCTCTTTGTCGAAGGGGTGCTTCCAGGTCGGAATGACCCACACGTGGTCCACCTCTCCCGCGCCCAACGCCCAAGCCACCGCTAGGACATGCCCCATGTGAGGTGGATCGAAGCTGCCGCCGTAGATGGCCGCGCGATCCGCGCTCACGGCGCGACCTTCATCTTCGCGCCTCGACCTTGGATAGGCTCGGTCCACGCGATCTCCGCATCGAGACCGAGGGCTCGCAAGGTCACGCCGCCCCCTTCGGCTTCGTCATCGAGGATGCCGACATGACCGCCCTCCAGTGGGCCGGGGCTGAAGAAGCAGCGGGGACCGTACCGCTTGAAGGTGAGGCTTTTCGCATCGCCGTACACGACAACGTTGGAGTTCACCACGTCCTCTTCGCCAATGCTCGACTTGTCACGCACCAAGAGGACGATTCGGTCGTCGAGCATCTCGATGACGCTTGCCGGTGACTGCGGCACGACGCGGAGTTTCTCGAGGTACCGGGCGCCGCAGAGCGAGCGAACCACCTGGTGGATCTCGTCCGGCGACCCAGTGGCGGCGACCTGAGCGACCTGTTGTTCGAAGGTCAGGTCGGTCTTGTCTCGCTGATGCGCGGTGATGAAGTCCCGGATCGCCTCATCGGCCGCGAAGTAGATGACAGCGTCGGCTTCGAACTTCGTCACCAAGAGGTCGACCGCGCCCTCGAGGAGCGCGGCGTCCAGTCCCGCAGGGCCGATGAAACCAAACCGCATGAGTTATCGATCTACACCAGCTTGGGCCCGAGCTTCAAAATGTGCGTCGCTTAGGGCGAAACGCACGAGATTCCATACCTCCGGGGTGTCGCGGATAACCGCAAGCTTAGCGTGAGGGACGTCGGGAACGGGCTCACCGGAAGCCCGAAGGAGAGCCGTCACCGCGGAGGGCAAATCACCAGTCAATGTCAGTGCCACCTGGTTCCCGAGCGCGGCAATCGCCATTGGGACGGCGAGGGAAGAGAAGCTGTGGTCGCCTCGGAGTTCGAGGACGAGCCCTTCGAGCTCGTTACGTGACCGTCGCGGCACGGATCGAACGAGAGTCCGTCGGACGTCGTCTACGCGCGGCGGGGGAGGGCGTTCTGCTCGACTGGCTTCTTGGTTGCCGAGGAGCGCCAACAGCGCGGCATCGAGATCGGCTGGCTGGGCGCGAAGCGCCGGTGCCAAGTGAAGGCTGGCGACTTTGAGGGCCCGCGCGAAGAGGAAGGAGCGCTCTCGCTCCGACGTCGCCTCGGCGAGTTGCTCCCCAATCGCGATGGTTAGAGGTTGACTCGAGATCGGCATACACACGGTCGATGACCCGCTCGCGACTCGGAGCTTTGGCTCGCTCAGCCCGAGAGCGTTAGCGACCTGGCTCGCCTCTGCGTGTAGCGCGCGCATCGAGTTTGGGACGCGACGCAGCTTCCACCCCCCCGCGTCGAGGGGAAGGAGCTTCTCGAAGCCCTGTTCGCACATCTCGAAGACACGCAGCGCCGTGGCCGGCAACTCCTTTGGCGTTGCGATTCGATCGACTTCGAGGTCGATCGGATCACGTGGGGTGCCGAGGCTCCGACCCCCTTCGTCGATGGCTCCCGCGAACAAGGCGACGGGGTAACCGAGGGCGACTGCGGCGCTCGCCGCGCACGAGGCGGGGCCAGGCCCATGCCGGCGGCCGAGGATGCGGACGATGGTCGTCCAAAGCTCCTCGTCCTCCGGATCGACGTCGATCGCGTCGCGCAAGTCGACCAAGGCTCGATTCAAATGCATCGATGCTGCGGCGGCGGTGCCCTGTCGCTCGAAGTGGTCGGCCAACGCGAGAATCAAGTCCACGTCCGTAGGGTGTTCGGCGCGAAGGTTCTCGAGGTACTGCTCGGCCTTGCGCGGCTGTCCTGCGGCTTCCACCGCCGCTGCCAGACGAATCGCGTAGTCGGTTCTTGCAGGGCCCGCGGGAGAATGCTGTACGAGACCGTCGAGCACCTTGGCGGCCTCGACGGCTTTGCCTTGAACACGCAAGACGCGAGCGAGCTGGTCGTGGGCTTCGACGCGGGCCGGTGCGAGCCTCAGAACTTGTCGGAGTGCGGCTTCGGCCCGCGGCGCGTCTTCGAGCTCGAGTTCGTATAGCTCCGCGAGCTGCGAGAACGCCCACACTTGCTCGTCGTTCGAACGCTTGAGTCGTGCGATCCGGATAAGCCCCTCCGCCGCACCTTGCCAGTCCCTGCGTTGCCGATGTGTGTCCACGAGCTCCGTCAATGCGACAAAGTGGTGGGGGTCGAGCTCGAGGCATTCGTGAAGCGCGGAGACGACGCCATCGAGGTCGCCGCGCTGGCGTCGCTGGCTCGCCTGCTCGAGGAGAAGGGCGACGAGGTTGGGTGTATCGGCCCCTGCGTCGATGCGCGCGTCGGTCAGTGCCTCCGCTTCTGTAGAGCGCCCGAGTCGTTGGTAGAGGCTTACGAGTCGTCGATAGACGTCGAGGTAGGTGATGTCGGCAGCGGTCGCTGCAACATACGTTCGAACCGCGCTGTCGGTGTCGTCGAGCTTCTCCTCGAACAGGATCGCTGCTGCTCGCCAGAGCGAGGCTGCCCTCCGACCATCTTTGGCATGGGTGGCGGCCCGCTCGAAGTATGCGGTTGCCTCGTCCCAGCGCTCAGCGGCTGCCAGCAGCTCCGCCTCGAGCTCCAGGCCAAGCGGATGGTCCGAGGCGTCCGACAGGACCGCCAGGGCACGCTCGGGTTCTCCCCTTCGTTCGAGGACGTGTGCTCGCTCGAGTGCGACCGCGCTTCGTTCGAGCTCGCTTGGAAGGTGCGCCTGGAGCGAGGCCAGCGCGCGTAGAGTGGTCTCGTCCTCGCCGCGCTCATAGGCCATGCCGAGCACGCGCCTCGCGAGACCGGGATCCGCGTCGATGTCGTCGTTGGTACCGGTCAGAAGTCGATCGATATCGTGTGCAAGGATGTCGGGATCGGCATGTAAGGCTTCCACCATGAGGCGTCGACGCGCGGCCCGTTCGGGAGATTCTGCGGCGAGACATCCGAGCATTCTCTTCGCGCTCGACATGATCCGCTGGCCGTCGTGCGTATAGAGGGCGTCCCACTCGAGTGCGCGGGAGGTTGGGAGGTGTTGGGGGGCACGCTCCGCGATCGACTGAAGGGAGAGCCGCGCACTCTGTCGATCCCCCCGAACCAGTCGATCGACCATCACCATCTCGCCAAGCCCGGCAAGCTCGCCCGCCTCCTCCTTGGCGCCGCGCACTCGTCGCATCATCGAGCTCGCGACCCTCGCGTATTCACCAGCTCGGATCTCCGCATCCTCACATAGGGTTCTAACGTCGACGTCGTCCGGCTCGCGTTCCGCAAGGGCGCGCAGCTCTCGCGCAGCTCCCGCGGAGTCTCCTTTCGCGAGAAGCGCACTCGCCGCGCGAGAGACCCGAACCGATGGCAGGTCGTGGGTCGACGCAAGCAGGGCCTCCGCCGTCGGCTGACCGCACGGGCCGAGGGCGCGCACGAGGGCTTCGGCAAGGATTGGATCCTGTGCCGCCGTTGCTTTCGCCGCCTCTAGGTGCAGCAGCCGCTCTTCTCGTTCGGTGGTGAGAAAGGACGCGCGAAGCCATGCATCCGATGCGCCAGGGGCCTCGAGGTTGGCCTGCGCGACCGCGGACTCCAGCTTGGTGGCGTCGGCGAAAGGACCGTCTTCGAGGGCCCACAGTGCGGGCCAGTAGTCGACCTGCTGCTGGGTCGCCTCTTCGAAGCACGTGATGGCCTCGCTGAGCCTGCCGGCGCGCTGGTACAGGCGACCCGCCATGGTGGATGCGAACGCCCCGGTGTGTCCGGGCGTGGCCCGCCCTTCTTGGCGCCAGGCCTCAGCGATCGACGGTGCGTCAGCAGGCCCAGCCGCCAAGGTGAACGCTCTGAGTACGAGTGGATCCGAGTCGTCTCTCAGGGACTGGGCGCGGCTTTCCGGGTCGAGTTCCTCGGAGATCTTCGCGAGCGCCAAGGTCGGTCCCGTGGGATCCGCGGCGCGTTCGACCTCGCGGCCAAGAGCCGCGACGAGGGCGGCGCCGTCGCCAAGGAGAGCCGCGCTGTCTGCATTGACCATGTCTGCAGGTACGCTTTCGGGAGCCACGTGCAGCGCCTCGATCACCCACCGGAGCTCGCTCCCGTCGTCCTCGCCGCGTAGGCGTTGGGACGCTCGGAAGTAGTTTGAGAGGCCGTGCGCCTCGATCCGCTCGGGGTCTGTCGCCGAGAGTTGGGAGCGCTCCCTTCGCTCGGCACGGATGCGTTCAACTCGTACGGCGTCGAGCGCGCGTACCGCATCGTCGTCGTCCGGCTCAGGTCGAAGTGCTTCGACCAGTGCGTCGAGGTCCCCCTCGGCCGCCGCGATACTCGCGTCGGTCCACCGACGGAGTGCATCGCCTGCAGTTCCAGTGCCGACATCCGCGGCCGGGTCGCCGGCCGAGGCGCGAACCACGGCGGCCATGCGGGTGAGCCCAGCAGAGACGGCGGGGCTGCCGACCCGTCCAGCAAGTTCATGCAAGGTGGTCACGCAGCTTTGGAGGTCTCTGAGCTCGTAGGCGGCTCGGATGAGGCCGAGTTGTGCTGGCAACGACTCCGGATCGAGGGCGGCCGCTTCCTGATACAGGCTTCTGGCGCTGGCGATGTCGCCACCTTGTTCGGCAAGTGCGCCTGCGTGCTGCAGCAGGGCCGCTCTGGCGGCGTCATCTGGCCAGCCCTCGGCAGCGTCAGCGATCGCCTGTCCCGCTCCGGGCAAGTCGCCGCGGGCGAAGCAAGCGGATGCGACGGTCAGGTGCGCGCAAAAGCTCCCCGTGGTGAGAGACACGGCGTCTCGCGCGGCACGCTCTGCGGCTGCAGTGTCGCCCGTGCCTGCCAGATGAACTTGCGCGAGTAGTTCGAGGGCCGTGGCTCGTTCGCCTGGACCGAGATCGAGGGCTGCCTCTTGGGCGAGGAACCCGGCCATGCCGTCCCAGTCCCGTCTGACTCGCGCCTGCCGACGGAGCGCCCTCAGGGCAACGACGTCGCGCGCGTCCGAAGATAGCGCGCGACGATAGGCTTCGCCGGCTGAGTCAAGGTCGCCGAGCCGCTCGTGAAGCTCGCCTGCGCTCGTCCAAAGGCGGGCCTCCGCAGAACCGCTCGCGCTCGCCGCCAAGGCTTCGATAAGCGAGATCCTCCGGCGCAGCGCCTCTGGGGTGTCGCCGACCAGCGGCATACGTTCTTGGCGAGGCGCGTGCTCGAAGATGGTACGGTGCGCCGCTTGCGCGCCCGCGTCCTCGGCGTCGGGCGGTCGCGAGCTCTCCTTTCGTTGAGGTCCCGTGTGTGCTTCGACGAAGTGGTCGAGCAGGGTCGAGATGCTCCCTTCATCGAAGTCGAAGACCGCACCGCTCGGTGGGGGCTGGCTCGTAAGCTCGTCCTCAGCCATGCGCGCTCCACAGAGGTGATTCCGGATGCAGCCAAAAACGCGTAAGTTCGATCGCGCGAGGTGATTCGGCGATCCGGTCTGGGGTGATCTCCGCAGTGCCAAGGATCACTTCGAGCGCGGCCGCGATGTCTTGGCAGGCGATCAGCCCAGCGCGGTCGGCGCTCTGTTGGAACCAACGCGCCGCCGCGTGGAGTGAAGAGAGCGTGGTTGCCGTGCCGTCTGCAGCGTCACCGATACTCCGTCGGACGGACCGCGAGAGCTTCACGTCGGTGCGTGGGATGCCCCCGAGGTCGGACGTCACATCGCGTCCCGCAGCTCGCAAGATCGCCGCGAGCGTCCCGGTGGCTTGCGCCCTCGTGGCCTCGAGGAGCACAGAGCCCCCCCGCGGTGTGATCCATGTCAATCGTCCTGCGATGAACGAGAAGGATGCCTTGAGACCTTTGGCTGCCGCGGTCGGGAGAAGCCAATCGACCTCGCCTCGTCGGTTCAAACGCGCTTGAGGTCTCGTCACGTCGTCGCTGAGCCGAACTACGCCACGCCGGGCGCCAAACCGCATGCACGACGAGTCCAACTCGGCCATCACGCGGGCGTCCTCGCTCGCTTTGTGCCGTGATCGGTGCCGGCTCTTGTCGAGGCCCGGACAACCGCGGAGCACGAGCTGCTGCATCCGTTCGTCGAGCGAGTGATCCGCAAGTGCCTCCGCATCGACGCTCCCGAAATCGGGCTGTCCGCCCGCCCCCTGCGATGAGGTCCCCGCTGGTTGGAAGAGCATGAGCAACCGTTCCGCGGCGGCCGCGCGATCGGTTTGGTGGCGCCATCGGGCTGCGTCCCGCACACCCGACCACGTCGTGACGTCCGCCTCTCCACGGTCGATTGCGGTGAACAATGCGTCTTCGAAACCGCGGAGCGTTTGATCGCGAGAAGGCCCGTCGGGTAGACCGGCGATACCCTCGGCGGCCGTATGGTTCATCGGGTCGACGCCGAGGGCGCGTTCGAATGCTTCGGCGGCCCCGGCGTTATCATCTTCTGATCGCGAAAGCCGTCCCATCCGGTTGAGGACAGCGACGCCAGCGAGGCCGAGGGCATCGACTGCACGGAGCTCCTCGAGGGCTTGGGTAGGTCGTCCGAGCTGGTGCTCGAGGAAGTCTGCCGCGCCGAGGTGCGCCATCCGACGTTGCGCTGGTGGAATGTTCGATTGGGTCAGCCGCTGAAGCCTGGCCACCGCGTCTTCCCATCGTTCCATCGATACGAAGGTCTCCGCCGCAAGTGCCAGCGCTCCTGGGTGCTCAGGCGAATCCGCCAGAAGCTCATCGAGCACCGAGAGTGCTTCCTCTCGCTCACCAACCCCGCGCAACAGGCGTGCGCGTTCATAGAGCAGCTCGCTGCGGTCGTCGGCGTGGCCCCCGGCTAGGCGAGTGGCGACAAGTGCTTCGAGCGCGTCGGAATCCTCGCGATCTGCGAGGATGTCGTGGAGCCGTCGAAACGCGACTTCTCGTGTCGGGTCGCTTTCGAGTGCGGCGCGAAAAAGGTCCTCGGCCTGCGCGGCTTGGTCGAGTTGGTCGAGACGCACCACGCCTCCTTCCTCGAGAAGGTCCGCTCGAAGAGAGCCTTCGACCGACTGCGCAAGCCGATCGCAAGCAAGCGCGACCCATGACCATTCCTCCGCCTGCCTTGCTGCGGATCGAAGGGTCTCCCAGAGCGCAAGATCGTCAGGGCGAGCGTCGAGGGCCTCCGTCAGCAGCGGGATCGCATCACGGCCACGGCCGGCGTTGACGAGTGCCCGCACGAACGCGGCCTTCTCCGAGGCCTCTCCGCCGGCGGAGCCGCTTCGTCGATGGCGCAACCGCTTCTCGAGCGCGTCCGCAATGAACTCCGCATCGTCGCCTGGCGCCAGAGACTCGTCCAGCGCGACGGCAGCTTGTAACTGCTGCTCAGCGGTGCCTGCCGCTTGCTGTGCCATCAGAAAGGTGTCGTCACCGTTGGCGTTCTCCCCGAGCGACGCGGAGCGAAGTCCGTGAAGGAGCGTGCTCGCGCGTACGGTGTCGTTTGGCGCCATCTCGGACCACGCGAACCAAGCTTGTGCGTCGGTGTCGCCTGTGGCTCCCGCGGAGCGCCAGGCATTGTAGGTAGCCGCGAACTGCTGCGGTGTCGGCTCGGCGCCGACGACATGACTTTGGAGCGCTTGCTCGGCGGCGCCTCGCTGTGCGTCGGTGGTTGCGCGTGCGGGCGTGGTGAGCACGCCAAGCGCGCCGGCGACCGAGGTCGACGGGCTCCCGAGACCGGCTTCGTATGCCTCGGCGGCTTCGGCCTCGCGGTGAGCGTCCCTCAGGGCGTCGGCGTGAAGAATGGAGAACCGTTCCGGATTCTCGCCCCCGAGTTCGCTTAGGGCGAGGGCCTCGTACGCGCGAACCGAGGCGGCTCGGTCCCCTTGTTGCCGGGCGATGTCTAGGAGTGACAACGCTGCGGACGCCGAAGCGGGGGCCGCTTTCAGGGCCGTTTCGTAGGCGTGGCGGGCGGCCGGGAGATTGCCGCTCCTTTCGGCCGAAGCTCCCGCGAGTAGCAAAGCGAGCTCGTCGAGCGGCGCACCTGGACGGCTTGAAGAACGCTTCTCTACCAGCGAGACCGCCGCCTCAGGCCGGCCGCTTTCGCGCATCACGCCTTCCATGAGGGAGAGGGCGTACGGGTCGTTGGGTGACTCTTCGAGCGCGCGTTCCAGAGCTTGCTCGCAGCGCTCCCAGTCATCCTGTCGGGCATGGGCTTGGGCGGCCGCGCAAAGATGCCCGACGCGGGTCGCGCCTGCCGTCGTCGATGCCAGTGCTTCGTGGGCGCGAATCAGAAGTGGGAGATCCCCGGCGCAGGCAGCGCGTGCACGTGCAATGCTGGGTGCCCACCGTTCGTGCGTCGGGTCGTCGATCGCCTCTTGAAGCCATGCGCGGCTACTCGTTTCCCCGACGCCTCGCCTGAGAGCCTCGTACTTGCAAAGGCCGATGGTGGCCCGCTCGCCATCGTCGAGGTCGTGCCCCATCAACTCGTCGCAGCGGCTTGCGAGCTGGTCGTAGCGATGCTGGATCCAGGCGTCGCCCAGCTTCTCTCTCGCGATCGACACGGCGTGGGAGGGGCTTGCGTTGGCCGCTTGCTCGAACAGGGTCGCGGTGTCTACTCCGGGGGCGCCCTGGTCCGTCGCCAGTTGCGCGGCTCGCCACGCCGACAGGTCGTCACCCGTGCTGCTCGAGCGCGAACGCCAGGCATGGACGCGATCGGTGCTGCTTCCCGTTTTCGCCAAGACGACGTCGAGGGCGGCCCGTGCATACCGCGACTCGGGATTCGCTTCGCACACGGCCTGAAGCGCGGAGAGTGCGTCCTCGTGCCCAGCGTCCTCGACCGCTTCCCGAACCCGGTGGGCGACGAACCCCGGATGCGCGCGAGCGTTCTCCTCGAACCAGGCGCGCGCGACGGTGATCCGGGCCTCATCGCCCGTCTCCTGTGCTAGGGCGAGAGCCAGAAGTCGCAGGCGCAGGCTCTCGGGGCGGAGCTGAATCGCTTCGTCGAGCACCTCGGAGGCTCCCTCGGGATCGCCGAGGTCGTCGAACCTTCGGATGGCAGTCTCCTCGAGCAGCCACGCCGCGCAGGCGATCGCCGACGAATGGTCTAAAGGAAATCCCAAGGTTCCATTGGGCCCGAGGGCCCGTTCGTCTTGAAGCTCCGCGGCGAGCATTCGAGCCTGGCGATCAAACGTGTCCCAAACCTCGTGCTCACGTGCGATGCGCACCGATAAGGCCCGAGCCTGCCAGCGCACGTCGATGGACTCACAGGCCTCGGACAACGCGGCGAGGGCCTTCTCAATGTTGCCGAGATCGAGTTCCGCAAGCCCGAGGTCGAGGCAGAGCGCACCGCGCAACGCCGGGTCCGTCGCCGTTTGTGCCTGGGCCCGCAGGGCGTCCGCGCGTGCCTCGTCGTTGCCGTGCTTGCCGGCGAGCCACTCGAGAAGCAACGAGGCCGAGCCCGTTGCCGGAGAGATCCGGATCGCCTCGCGAATCAGACCTTCCCAGTCCTCGGTGTGGAGAGCCAGGTCGACCAGCGCCGAGCCTCGCAAGATCGGTGAAGACGCCGCAACCACCTGCGCGTCGCAAATCGCCTCGATCGAGTGGCTGTTCGACGCGCGTTCTGCGATGCGAAGGCTCGCGACCAGGGGAGGGGCGAAGAGCGGATCGAGTGTTGCCGCGCGCGCGTGCGCCGATGCGGCCTCCTCCGGCTTTTTGAGATCATGCTCGAGGAGAATTCCTATCTCGTACAGAATCGCGGCCTGGCTCCGCGCGTCGGTTTCGGCATCGAGCTCACGGCGCAGGTTGTCGAGACGCAACTCGGTCAGGTCGCGCATACGTATCGCCCTTGCAGGGCGTGAGGGCGGATCTCCGACCATTCGCCCTCGTCTATCCGATTGTCCAACCGCCGTCGATGACCATGACTTCCCCCGTCACGTAGTCTGATTCGTCGGATCCGAGAAACACCGCAGCCCCCGCGATGTCTTCGGGTTGCCCAACACGACCGGCGGCCGCTCGCTCGACGACCATCGCACGAAAGGTGTCGTTGGCGACCAGTGCTTGTGCGAACTTGGTTTCGATCAGCCCTGGGGCGATCGCATTCACTCGGATGCCGGCGCTACCGAGTTCCATCGCAAGCGTGCGCGTCATCGAAATCACGGCGGCTTTCGTCATGGCGTAGGTGCCCTGAAAGGGCGCGGCCATCTGCCCTGCGACGCTCGCCACGTTGATGATCGACCCCTTCGCCTTTCGCTCCTGGAGGTGATTCACGAAGAGCTTGATCATCCCGAAGTACCCCTTGACGTTGACTTCGAAGGTCTTGTCCCACGCCCCCCAGTCGATCGTCATCATCGGACCGAAGTGGGGGTTCGTCGCAGCGTTGTTCACGAGGATGTCGACTTGGCCGTAGGCCTCGATCGCTTGGGCAAGCATCTGCTGACGCGCCTCTTCCTTGCCGACGTGGCATGCGATGGGGGTGGCGTCGCCGCCCGCTTCACGCACCTTGGCAGCTACCGCTTCGAGGCCCTCGATCTTGCGCGAGACGAGCACCACCTTGGCGCCCTCACGTCCCATGTGCATGGCGATCGCCTCTCCGATCCCCCGGCTGGCGCCCGTGATCACTGCAACTTTGCCTTCGAGCCGTTGACCCATCTGCCTCCCCTTCTCTGTTCGACCGGTATACCGCCGGAACGGGTCGGTTTGCCAGCCTCATCTGCACGCCGCTTGCGCGTCCTTATGCTTGCGCAACACTCCGGCCTTGGCTGACCGCATCACGAGGCTCTCTTGACGCTCGTCTACGCTTCGGTAGCCATCCTGACCGGATTCGCTGCGGTCGTTTGGGGGGCCGACCGGTTCGTCTATGGTGCGGCCGGGATTGCGACCAACCTGGGGGTTGGACGGCTGGTCATCGGCCTGACGATCGTTGCGTTCGGGACCTCCGCACCGGAGATGCTCGTCTCCGGAATGGCCGCCTGGGCGGGGAGCCCCCAGATGGGCGTCGGGAACGCGATCGGATCCAACATCACGAACACGACGCTCGTCCTCGGTGCGGCCGCACTCGTTCGTCCCCTTCGTGTCAACTCAAGGCTCCTGATTCGCGAGCTGCCGGTTCTGGTCGTGATCATGTGCGCGGCATGGTTCTTCCTGCGCGACGATACGCTGACTCGGCTTGAGGGTGTGCTGCTTCTTGCGGGGATGGTGGCGTTGATGACGTGGATCGGTATCCAGGGACGAGCTCACTCGAAAGAGTCGGCCGACCCGCTCCCCGCGGCCCTCGATGAGGAGCTTCCGGAGGCGATGCCGACCTGGCGGGGGGTTGCGCTGTTCTTCGTCGGGCTCCTGTTTCTCCTTGGCGGTTCGCGTGTCTTGGTATGGGGTGCGGTACAGGCAGCGCAGAGTGTCGGCGTAAGCGAGCTGGTTATAGGGTTGACGGTCGTGGCCCTCGGGACGAGCCTGCCGGAACTTGCGGCGTCTGTGGCCGCCGCGCGGCGAAATGAACAGGACATCGCGGTCGGGAACGTCGTCGGGTCGAACATGTTCAACTTGACCGGGGTGCTTGGGCTACCCGGCGTCATCGCACCAGGGGCGCCGGTCGATCATGCCCTCGTCACGCGGGACTTTCCGATCATGTTCGGAGTCACCGCGCTCTTGATCGCGATGGCGCTAACCGGGAGAGAGAGTCATATCGGCACGAGGCGAGGCGCGCTGCTGGTCTTGGTCTTCGGCGCCTACTTCGTGATGCTGTTCGCCTCTCCGACATAACCGGGGGGTGGCGCTTCGCGTTTCCAGACCAGGCTCATGTTCTCGGTCGGCATTGGGAGGGTTGCCTCGAGGGCGAAGCCTTGGGCTAACGCGACTTCTTGGAGTTCCCCGATGTCGCGAACGCCCCATTCGGGATCGCGGCTGCGAAGGCTCTGGTCGAAGGCTGCATTGCTCGGCGCCGTATGCGCTCCGTTGACGCGGTACGGACCGTAGGTGAACAACACTTCGCTCGGGTCGAGGAGGTCCGCGGCGCCTTGGAACAACGCGAGTGAGGCCTCCCAGGGCGCGATGTGCACCATGTTGATGCACACGATCACGTTGGCACGGGCGATGGGCCACGGTTGGCTTTGCACGTCCAGTTGGAGCGGCCGTCGAAAGTTGGGGCGCGCTGCCGCTTGTACACGAGCGGCGATGCTCTCGAGGGCTGCGTCCGAGATGTCCGTCGGCTGCCATTCGAGCTCCGGGAACACTTCGGAGAAGTACTCCGTGTGCTGACCCGTGCCGCTCGCCACCTCGAGAACGAGGCCGCGGGGCGGCAGGAACTCGCGTAGCGCCGAGGCGATGGCTCGCCGGTTTCGTTCCGCCGCTGGCGCGAATGCGGGGGGTGGGGGATGCTTCTTCATGAGGTGTTCGTGATGTAGCTCACCCGAAAACCGGGCCCAGTCGGCTGGAAGCACTCTCAAATACACCTATACTCAAGAAATGAATTATTATCGGATTCTTGCACTGGGCGTACTGACCCTGGCCTTGGCCTGTTCCGACGGTGGTGGGACTTCGGATCCCCGCGACACGGGCGGGAGCGGGGGAGACGCTGGCAGTGGTGGCGCTGGCGCGATCGGCGGTAGCGGTGGTGCTGGCAACGTCGGTGGCGATGGCGGCGCGGGCGGGATGGTCTCCCTCGATTGCGGCGACGGCGTACTGCAAGCCACCGAGGCCTGCGAGGACGGCAACCGCGACGGAGACGATGGTTGTTCTGCGGACTGCATGGAGATCGAACCGGGTTTCCGGTGTCCGACCACCGGCGTCGCGTGTGTGGCCATCGTATGCGGCGACTCGAGGGTCGACCCGCCGGAGACCTGCGACGACGGAAACACCGTCGGCGACGATGGATGCGATGCCACGTGCACCCGACAAGACGGGTGGAGTTGTCCGCTGCCCGGCGTGGCCTGTACCGCCACCGAGTGCGGCGACGGCTTAGTCGCTGGGTTCGAGCAGTGTGACGATGGCAACTCCTCTGCGCCCGGATGCACCGCCGAGTGCCAGCTCGAGGAGGGCTTCAAGTGCGACACGCCAGGTGCCGATTGTGAGACCACGTCTTGCGGCGACGGGGTTCAGGAGGGGACCGAGCAGTGCGACGACGGCAACGTGACGCCTTTCGATGGATGTGACGCGGAATGCAAGAACGAGCCCAACTGCAATGCGGGCGTCTGTCAGGCCGTGTGTGGCGACACCGTCATCCTACCCGGAACCAGCGAGGCGTGTGACGATGGCAATACGCAGGACGGGGACGGGTGCTCCGCGGAGTGCCAAGTGGAGGAGGGCTTCACGTGTCTCCTGACGCCCGTTGAACTGCCCGATCCGCTTCGGATCCCCGTGATCTATCGGGACTTTCGCAGCAACGATACGAACAACAGCAACCCCACCGATTTCAGCCCCGATTTCAACAATCCGGGTGATAGCAACGGTGGGATCGCGTTCCACATCACGGAGGACTTCTTGGACGTCGACGGCAAGCCCGCGCTTTCCGACGACCCTGACGCCAACCTCTACGTTTCAGGATCGAACGAAGGACCACCGCACACCGCAGAATCGTTCGCTCAGTGGTACCGTACGAGCGAGAACATCGAAGCGACGGGCAACCTCGAGGTCATCGGCGAACTGGTTCTAAGCGAGACCGGTGACAACGTCTACGCGTTCTCTAGCAACGACGATCCGGAGTCGGTCGGGTTCTTCCCGCTCGATGACCCGGCGCTTGCGCCTTTGGCGTGGCCCGCCGAGCAGACTCTCGGAGAGACCATCTTTGTGCCGAGTGGCGCGCCGGATGGTGAGTTTCGGAACTTCAGCTTCACGACCGAGACGCACTACTACTTTGTCTATCAAGGCGACGAAGTGCTTACGTTCAGCGGCGACGACGACCTGTGGGTGTTCGTCGATGGCTTCCTCTGTCTCGATGTCGGGGGGCTTCATCCGAGTCAGACCGACGTCATGAGCTTCGCGGACCCCACCCAGGCCAACAGCGCCACGCAAGATGGGATCGTTGCGGCCTGCAAGGACAGGCTGACGATTGGCAACGTGTACGAAGTGGCGATCTTTCACGCAGAGCGTCACACCGGAGCGTCGAACTTCAGCCTCACTCTCGACGGGTTCGTCACCGAGAGTTCGAGCTGCGACTTCGAGTGCGGAGACGGCTTCGCGACGCGCTTCGAGTTCTGCGACGATGGGGACGGTCAGAACACCGGTGAGTACGGTCGATGCCTCCCGGACTGCTCGGGGCTCGGGCCGTTCTGCGGTGATGGCAACCTCGACGCCGACTTCGAGGAATGCGACGCGGGCGACAATCTCGGGGCTTACAACGGTTGCAATCCGGACTGCACTCTTGGACCAAGCTGCGGGGACGGCATCCGCCAACCCGACTTTGGGGAGGAGTGCGATGCGGGCGAGAACAATGGTGCGCCCGCTGCGGGTTGCAGCGCGGTCTGTACCGTGATCGTCCAGTAGTGGGCTACCGGCGGGTGGCGCCCCTGTACGTCAGGGGGCGCCGGACCGCGGGCCTCAGGTTGGCGATGGCGAAGGCCTCCTTCAGATGCGGGATGTCTTCGCCGTGACCCAGGAAGAGCACGCTATCCTCTTCGGAGAACGTGAAGTGCTTCTCGGGGTTACGGACGAGCTCCCCGCCAGCTCGACGGATCGCGATCACCAGGAACCCGCCATCACCGTTGCTCTCGAGCGCGCCCACGGTCTGTCCGATCAACCGAGAGTTGGCGTCGACCTCGAACTGTTCCATCTGGATCCCGAGCGCACCTAGCTCTTGTTCGAGGCCAGAGAGGTCTTGCCCGGAGAAGAAATCGACCATCGCGGGGCGCAGGAGCATCTGTGCCGCGCGTTCTCCGGAGAGTGATGAGGGGAGAACGACCTTGTCAGCGCCCGCTTGAATCATCTTGGAGTCCGACGCTGGGTTCTCGGCTCGCGCGATAATGCGGAGGTTTGGGTTGAGGTTGCGTGCCGTGAGCGTGATGAACACGTTCAGGGCGTCGTCTGGGAGCACGGTCGCTAGGGCGCTCGCGCGTCGTACGCCAGCCTGCACGAGGACGTCGTCGGACGTGGCGTCACCGACGAGGCCGTACGCACCTGCTTCGATGGCAGCCGTGATCCGCTCGGCGTTGCTGTCCACGAGCACCACTGTGGCGCCTCCCTTGTCGAGGTCAGACACCAACACCCGCCCGATGCGGCCGACACCGCAGACGATGATGTGGTCCGAGAGCTCTTCGATCGACTTCTTCATTTTGCGGTTTCCAATCAAACGGTTGAGTTCGCCTTCCGCGACGAGTTGGAAGAACCCGCCCAGGATGTAGAGCAGCGACGAACAGCCAAGGATGATGACGACGACGGTGAACCAACGCACCGTTCCGACCACGGGGTGAACCTCGCCATAGCCCACACTGAAGATCGTGATGGCAACCATGTAGACCGCGTCGGAGAAGCTCCACCCGAGCGCCATGTACCCGGCCACGGCGGCGAGGCAGACCGCGCCGAGAAACAAGAACCCTTGGGCGATCCTCCGGTGAGCGGGGTTGAGATCGCCGAACATCGCCACGCAGTGTAGGGTGCGCACCCCACCGCGGGGGCTTTTGCCCTCGCGACCGTAGCGTTTAAACCGGGCGGAAACCCGCTCGACACATCGTCAGATGGCGTCGACTTGGGGCCGAGGTCTGGGGAGTTGCTGCGACGGTCGTATGGGTTTTCGCGGTGCGATCGCTAAGCGATGGATTGTAAAGGGGTTTTGGAGGGCTAGCGTGACCCCGACTCGAGGAGGCGGCGGGCGACTACGTGGGCTTGGATTTCGTTGGCGCCTTCGAAGATGCTGAGGACGCGGGAGTCGACCAGGATGCGTGAGGCGATGTATTCCTCGGCGTAGCCGTTGCCGCCGTGGATCTGGACGTTGGCGTCGGCGGATTCCCATGCGGCACGGGTTGCGAGGAGCTTGGCCATGCCGGCTTCGAGGTCGCAACGCTTGTCTTGGTCCTTTTCGCGCGCGCTGAAGTAGGTCAGCTGTCGGGCAGCTTCGGTGCGGACGATCATTCTGCCGATCTTGCGAGCGACTCGCGGGAACTGGAAGATCGGACCGCCGAACTGTTCGCGCTCGGTCGCGTAGAGGATGGCGTCTTCGAGAGCGGCTTGTGCCACGCCCACGCCCCGAGCGGCCGTTTGGATGCGCGCGCTCTCGAAGGTGCGCATGAGTTGCTTGAACCCGGCGCCCTCCTGTCCGCCGAGCAAGGACCCCGCGGGCAGCTTGAAGTTGTCGAAACTGAGTTCGTACTCCTTCATGCCGCGGTATCCCAGTACCTTGATTTCGGTCCCTGTCAGGCCCTCGTCGACGAACTCGGGCTCCCCGTCCTCCCCCGTGAGCCTGGTCTTTTCGGCGAGGAACATCGACAAACCCTTGTAGCCGGGTTCGTCGGGGTTCGTTCGGGCGAGTAGGGTCATCAGATCGGCGCGTACGGCGTGGGTGATCCAGGTCTTGGCGCCGCTCACAGTGTAGCTGCCGTCGTCCTGTTTGATCGCGCGCGTACCGAGGTGGGCGAGATCGGATCCCGTGTTCGGTTCGGTGAAGACCGCCGTCGACAGAACTTCACCCCCGGCGATCCGAGGGAGCCAGTTTTGCTTCTGCTCCTCGGTGCCACCGCCGAGAATGAGCTCGGCGGCGATTTCGGCGCGTGTCCCAAGCGATCCGACGCCGATGTATCCGCGCGAGAGCTCTTCCGTCACGATGCACATCGCCACCTTGGTCATCCCGAGGCCGCCATACTCCTCGGGGATCGTGAGGCCGAAGACCCCGAGCTCGCTCATCTGTTCGACGATGTCCATCGGGATCAGGATGTCGTTTCGGTGGATGTCTTGCGCGCGTGGCACGACCTCGGCGTCGACGAACTTCGAGAACTGAGACCGGATCTCGTCCAACATGGGGTCGCCCATCCCCGGGTTTGGGGACCCGTCATCGCGCGCCTTGGCGGCGAGTTCGAGATAAACCGCGCCGTTCGCATGCTCAGCGGAGAACGCGACGACGTCCGGCCGGAGGAGGGTCTCCATCAAGTCCGATTGCGTGATCCCGAGCTCGTCGAGGCCGATGTTCTCGCAAGCCCCGAGGTTGACGCCACCCACCAGCTCACGAGCCACTTCCCCGACGTACGCTCGGGCGACCTTGGCCGAGTACTCGTCTCCGACTCGTTCGGCCCATCCGGCGAGTTGCCGGCATGCCTCGAGTTCCGTCGCGACAAAGGCGAGGGCGTGCGCACCCAGTTGGTTGGCGTTGAGCTTGCTCCCGCTGATGCGGTCGCCTTCCGAGACCTTGGCTTTCAGGTTTCCGTGCGCCTTTTGGTAGATGGCTTCGATGGCTTGAATGACTTCTTGCATGGGGTCTCCTAGCCGTTTCCGATGACGGCTCGGGTTTCTTACGTTTTCTCGGGTGAGTTCTGGCAGAGCCTTGCCACATACTCGTCGCTCAGATGTTCGCAAAGGCTCAGCGGGTTTTGGCCTCGGTCGAGCTCGCGTGCGGCGCGATCTCGCAATTCCCGTAGACCGTCTAGGGTCGCGACTCCGTGGTCGCCATGCTTTCGGGTGAAAAGATCGATGGCCCACCGGACTTCACCGGTGCGTCTCCGTGTGTGGAGGGTGGGCGCAAGGTGTTCTCGGTGGCGATCGAGGGCCTCGATCAGGGCGTCGATGCCGGTTCCCTGAGTGGCGCTGGTGGCGACGATCGGGGTCTCCCAATCGCCGTCTTCGCGCTGCCCCGCGCCTGCGGTTTGCGCGGTCCGGAGCGCTCCCTGAAGGTCGGCGACCGCGCGACGCGCCAGCGCGTCCTGGTCAGCCTTGTTGACCACCAGGATGTCCGGGATCTCCATGATCCCTGCTTTGAGAAACTGAAGCACGTCGCCACTTCCGGGCTGGATGACCAGGACGACCGTGTCGGCCACGTGGACGACGTCGATCTCGGACTGCCCGACACCCGTCGTCTCGACCACGACCGTGTCGTAAGCGGAAGCCAGAACTCGAACCGCGGAGTTCGCCGCGTACGCCAGGCCGCCAACTTCCCCGGCCGTCGCCAACGACCGCACGAACAGGCCTTCATCGGAGGGGTCGAAGCTCATGCGCGCGCGGTCCCCAAGGAGCGAGCCGCCGGACTGGACACTCGAAGGGTCGACTGCGACGACTCCCACGGTCGTTCCGCGGATCCGCATGGCGCGGGCGAGCGTCGACGTGAGTGTGCTCTTTCCGACACCGGGCGGCCCCGTCAGCCCAACGCGATGGCCGCGGGTCGCTTTCGGCGCATCCTCGAGCGATGCCAACAAGGCGGCGACGCGACCCTGAGACTCGGTACGGCGGTCCTCGACCAAGTTGAGGGCCCGCGAAATGGCGGTCTTGTCGGCGTTCATGACGCGGTTGGCCTCGGCTCCGGGATCACTCGGCGGCATGCTGCCGATCCACCAGATCGATCAAGTCGCGCATGATGGCGTCGAGTTCGAAGTCTTTGGGCGTGTACACCGCGGTCACCCCTTGCGTGCGAAGCTGCTCTGCATCGGCTTCAGGGATGATCCCTCCCACCACGACCGGCACGTCGGAGAGTCCGCCTTGAGCCAGCCGGTCGACCACCTCGGGAACCAGCGCGAGATGCGAGCCGCTCAGGATACTGAGGCCGATGAGATGGACGCCTTCTTCGAGTGCCGAAGCGACGATCTGTTCGGGGGACACGCGAATCCCCTCGTAGACGACGTCGAACCCGACGTCCCTCGCTTTGATCGCGATCTGTTCGGCGCCGTTCGAGTGGCCGTCGAGGCCTGGTTTGCCGACGAGGATCTTGGGGCGGCGACCCATTCTGGTTTCGAGATCCGAAAGCCTCTTGCGAAGCTCGGCCACGACCTCGACCGCGGGCCCAGAACCCGACGTCTTCACGCTCGCGCCTGCAACGCCGGTCGGGGCCCTGTACTCGCCCCAGACCCCTCGAAGCGTATGTGCCCATTCACCGGTTGTGATCCCGGCGTGGGCGGCGGCGATCGACGCCGGCATGATGTTCTCGTCAGTACGCGCGATGCGCTGGAGTTCGGCGATAGCCTTGTCTGCGGCTGCGTTGTCACGGGCCGCGCGCCACTTCTCGAGCGCTTCGATCTGTTGCTCTTCGACTCTTGGGTCCACCGTCAAAATTGCGTCGTCGAGGTTCTCGGTGAGAGGCGAGGGTGCGCCCTCGGTGTACTTGTTGACGCCCACGACGATCTGTTCGCCGTTCTCGATGGCCCGGAGCCTTGCGGCGTTCGACTCGACGAGCTTCTGCTTGATGTAGCCGCTCTCGACGGCCTCGACGGCGCCCCCTCGGCTCAAGACCTCCTGAACCTCGGTCCAAGCCGATTCGACGAGCCGCTGGGTCTCCGCTTCGACGACCTCGCTGCCCTTGAAGAGGTCTGCGTACTCGAGGAGGTCGCTCTCGTAGGCGAGGATCTGCTGGGCTCGGAGCGACCACTGCTGGTCCCACGGGCGAGGGAGTCCGAGGGCCTCGTTCCAAGCGGGAAGTTGCACGGCTCGGGCGCGCGCGTCCTTGCTCAGCGTGACCGCAAGCATCTCGAGAACGATTCGAATGATGTTGTTCTCGGGCTGCTGCTCGGTGAGTCCGAGTGAGTTGACCTGAATGCCGTACCGAAACCGCCTCTGCTTCGGATTCGTGACGCCGTAACGCTCTTGGGTCACGCGGTCCCATAACTCGACGAATGCGCGAAGCTTGCACATCTCTTCGACGAACCGGATGCCCGCGTTCACGAAGAAACTCATCCGCCCCACCACGTTTCCGAACTCGCTCTCGGGGATGCGGCCGGTGGCCTTGACCGCGTCGAGGACGCCGATGGCAGTGACCAGCGCATAGGCGAGTTCCTGGGTCGGCGTCGCGCCCGCCTCTTGCAGATGGTAGCTGCAGATGTTGATCGGGTTCCACTTGGGCACGTTGATGACCGTGTACGTGATCAGGTCGGTGATCAGGCGCATCGACGCGGCGGGCGGGAAGATGTGTGTGCCGCGCGATAGGTACTCTTTGATGATGTCGTTCTGGGTCGTGCCCCGGAGAACGCTCGGGTCGACGCCTTGGTCTTCCGCCGTCGCCACGTAGAGCGACAGGAGCCACGCAGCCGTGGCGTTGATCGTCATCGACGTGTTCATCTGATCGACGGGGATTCCGTCGAAAAGAGCCCGCATGTCGCCAAGGTGCGAGATCGGGACACCGACCTTGCCGACTTCGCCGCGCGCGAGCGCGTCGTCGGAGTCGTATCCCGTTTGCGTGGGGAGGTCGAAGGCGACGCTCAGGCCCGTCTGACCCTTGGCGAGGTTGGTTCGGTAAAGCTCGTTCGACGCCTTGGCGGTGCTGTGGCCCGCGTACGTTCGCATAATCCACGGTTTGTCGCGTTCACGCTTGCCGCTCGGAGCCATGCGCCGATCCTTTCACTCGCGATTTCGCGATAGCGAAATCCTACCTCGTTTTGGGTTGCTTGCGGTCTCAGGCCCTTGTGGCCGTTGCGGTGCCTTTACAGCTTCACACGGCCAGACCTTACCTCAGGTTCGAGTACCACACGCCCTACGTCGGTCAAGCACCTCAGGCCCTGCGTTTTTGTGGGTTCCGAGCAGGGTAGCCGGAGCTGTAAATTCGCGGTAAATCCTTGCGATGGCCGAAACCAATGCGGCAATGGGCCAGCGACTGCGGGAACTCCGGCTCCGACGAGGCCTCCAACAGGGAGAGGTGGCCCGCCGGCTCAAGATCTCGCCGGCGTATTTGAGCCTGATCGAGAAGGGCAAGCGGGTCGTTCAGCTCCCGTTGATGTTTCGCGCGCTCGAACTCTACGGGGTGCAGGTCGAAGAGTTCATGGCAAGTCTCGGAGAGCGACACGTCGACGACGGCCTCGCTCGATTGCTCGACGAGCCGCTTCTTCGGTCGCTTGATCTCAACGAGGAGGACCTCGCGAGCATCAGCGCCGAACCGAGGATGGTCGCGACCATCACGGCTCTGTTCAACCTCTACAAGAATACCCGGAGTCAGCTCGACCACGTGATGACGAGCATGGCCCAGCTCGAGAAACAGTCCGGCGAGGGCGACGTCCGCTTCGACTACAGCCCCTATGACGAGGTCACGGACTTTCTCGAGCAAAACGACAACTGGTTCGAGTCGCTCGAGACGCGCGCCCAACAGTTCCGGCGCGAGTCTGCGTTCGAGCAGCGCGTACTGAGCCAGGACCTCGAACGAGGTCTACGCGACCAACTCGGCGTCCGCGTCCACCGTTCTGCGGAACCCGCCGACACTTCGGTGATCCGTCGATGGAACGCCGAGGAACGCGTGCTGACGGTGTCGGCGGGGCTTTTCGAGCAGCGCCTCAAGTTTCAGCTCGCGCACACGATCGCGCTTGGGCTGTTCGACCAAGAACACCTTCACAAGCCGATTCTCGAAGGCTACACCGGTCAGCACGCCGAGACGCGGCGGCTGATCAAGATCCACCTCGCCAACTACTTTGCGGGGGCGGTCCTCCTTCCGTATCCGGAGTTCTATCGTGAGGTCACCAGGACCCGCTACGACGTGGAGTTGCTCGCGCAACTCTTCGAGTCGTCCTATGAAACGGTCGCCCACCGGATGTGCAACCTTTCGGATCCCCGAAGGCGCGGTGTGCCGATGCACTTCCTCCGGGTCGACGTCGCCGGAAACATCTCGAAGCGGTACTCGGGCGACGGGATCCGCTTCGCACACGAAGACGGCTCTTGCCCGAAGATGGGCGTGCACCTGGCGTTCCTGACCCCCAACGTGATCACCAAGCAGTACTCGACCTTTCCCGACGGTTCGACCTACTTTTGCTTCGCCAAGGTCGTGACCGAGCCGGAGAAGGGGTCGTTGGTGAAAGGGACGACCTACAGCATCGGTTTGGGGACGCACGCCGACAACGCCAAGTTCTTCGCCTACGCGGACGAGCTTCCGTTCGCCGATCCCAAGAAGATGGCAGTTCCCGTCGGGACCACGTGCAGGTTCTGCGAACGAACCGACTGCAACATGCGATCTGCGCCGAGCTACAAGTTTGCGTTTCGCGTCGACGAGTACACGAAGAAGGACAACTTTTTCTCGCCACTGGTGAGCAGCGACCAAGGGGCCGACGAGCGAAAGCCGGGTCGCCGCAAGCCATCCGTGTGATAGGGTTCTCGCTCAACAAGGAGTCCAGATGCCGTCGTTCGATGTCGTATCCAAGGTCGACCAGCATGAAGTCGACAACGCTCGCAATCAGGCGAGCAAAGAGATCGCGCAGAGGTACGACTTCAAAGGCACCGAGAGCAGCATCGAGCAAACCGAGGAGGGCATCGTGCTGCGCGCGAACAGCGAGGGGCGCATCGACGCGGCGCGCGACGTGCTCGAGAGCAAGATGGTGCGGCGCAAGGTGTCTCTCAAGTCACTCGACCCTCAGCCTCCACACCAAGCCGGCGGCTCTATGTGGCGGCAGCTCGTCAAGCTCAAGGAAGGCGTCTCGAAGGAAAAGGCCAAAGAGATAGTGAAGGCCATCAAGGAGAGCAAGGTCAAGGTGCAGGCGTCGATCCAGGGCGACACGGTCCGCGTATCCGGGAAGAAGCGGGACGACTTACAAGACACGATGGCCATGCTGAAGGAAAAAGACTTCGATCTACCGCTGCAGTTCACGAACTTCCGGGATTGAGGCCTGACGCCGTGTCGGACGCAAAACCAACTTGGGTCGTTGGCTACCAAGGCAGTGAGGGGGCGTACAGCCAGCTTGCGGCGACGCGCCATTTCGCCGACGCGGTTACCCACGTCGAGTGTCGCGGCTTTCACAGCTTCCGCGAGATGCTCGAGGCGCTCGAACGATCCGAGATCGATTTTACGGTGCTCCCCATCGAGAACTCGATTGCGGGGTCGATCAACGAGAGCTACGACCTCCTCGCCGAGAAAGGGTTGTCGCTGGTCGGGGAGGAGTACCAACCGGTGGCCCACTGTTTGATCGGCGTAGCCGAAGTGCCGCTCGCGGACATCCGTCGCGTCTATTCACATCCGGTCGCGCTCGCCCAGTGCGGCGCATTCCTCGAGTCCTTGAACGACTGTCACGTTGAGGCGTTCGTCGATACGGCGATGGCGGTGGAGAAGGTCAAGATCGAGGGCGACCCAACACAAGCGGCGATCGCGAGCGAGCAAGCAGCAACCCTTCACGGCTTGCCGATCCTCCGTCGGGGCATCGCCGACCACCCGGAGAACTTCACGCGAATGGTGATCGTGGCGACCGAGGCCGCTCACCACGCCCCGGACGTTCCGTGCAAGACATCCCTCGTGTTCTCCACGATCCACGAACAGGGGGCCTTGGCCCGTTGCATCGCGATCTTCGCCGAGCGAGGCCTGAACCTCACCAAGATCGAATCGCGCCCGAAGCCCGATACCCCGTTCGAGTATGTCTTCTACGTCGACTTCGAAGGTAACATCGATGCCGCCGCGACCCAGTCGGCCCTCGAGGAGCTCCGGAACGTGACGACGTTTCTGACGGTGTTGGGGTCGTACCCAAGCCGTCGCCTCCAGGCCGAACTCAGCTCGTCGTAGGCCGGGGCCCTCAGCTGGCCACCGCTTCGGCGACGTGGGCGATTCGGACCGCGTCGTTCTCGAGGCCGGCCGCGAGGCAGCTTGCGGAGATCATCTTGAGAGCGGCGGCCTCGCCGAGCCCGTCTTCACGCTCGCGTGCCGTGGCGAGCGCGCCGAGGGCGTCGAGCATCGCTTGGCGTGCGTGGCCTCGGGCGAGCTGCACGCACGCCGATGCGATTCCAATTCGAATGCTCGCGGAGGGCGTCTGGTTTGGGCTCTTCTTGGCCAGCTCGAGTGCGTGTCGCGCAGCAGGGAGGTCTTGCCTCGTGACGTAGGAGATCACCTGAAGGCAATGCGTTCCCACGAGTTCCGCGCCAGCCGCGATTGCGGCGTCGATCAAGGTGTCGAATGCATCGTGGTCCTGGTCTTGAAGTGCCTGAATCACGGCCACCGCGGGACTCTCGAGCTCGTGTTCCTCCACCGGAATCGTGTGACGCTCTTCGTGCTCGTCCCGCTGCGGCGGCCCGGACGGGAGCCTGACGGCGCGGCTGATCTCCGTGGCGGCGAGACGGGTGTCGTCGTCCGGTTGATACTGGACGGCCGCGGCTGCCAATCGGACTGCGGCCGACGCGTACCCTTGGTCGGCCGCGAGCGATCCCGCCTCGAGGATGGCGAACGCGCCACGGCCAAGGTCGCCTCCCTCGCAAAGGTAGGCCCCCACGGTCGCCGCCATCGAAGGCCCTACCAGGGGCTCCGATTCGTGTAGGGCGCGCGCCACGAAGCGGTACACTTCGGTGCGTCGCGCCGGTGGCATTCGCTGGACCACCGCGCGTCGCAGGAGCTCCGATTCCGGCTTGCCCTGGGTGGTGAGCAAGCCGTCCGCGATGAGCGCCTCGAGCGCGCGCTTTCGGGTCCCAGGCGGGACGCCGTCGAGTGCCACCGCCGCGTCGATCACTTGGGCCGAAGAGGCGGGAAGGGCGGCACACGCGATCTCGAGGAAACGCATCGAAGATGTGTCCAGGGTGCCGAAGCGTTCCTCGAGAAGCGCGCGAGGTCCGAGGAATTGGCGCTGCCCCGCGGTGTCCTCGCGCCACGTGAACGCCTGCCCATCGTGGACGATGTCGCCGGTCGCGACCATCGTGCGCGCTGCTTCGGTGAGACCAAGTAGGGTTGTGCCGCCAGCGATCACCACCTGCTTCGCGATGTCGATGTCGGTATCGGGACCGAGGATCGCCGAGGCGACCACGAGCGCTTCGTTCGGATTGAGCGCCGAGAACTCCAGGCCAACCGCTGGACGCACACGCTTGAGGCCTGCGGGGACCTTCGACTCCGTGGTTCGAACGCAAAGGAGCGCCGCGACGGACTCGTCCTCGAGTGTCGCCTCGAGCACCGACAAGGTGGCGGGATCCACGGCCGAGGTCCGGTCGATGTAGATCCAGGGGAGCTTTCCGCCGGCTCCGACCGCGCGAAGTGTCGCCTTCAGGGCGTGGATCGTGGCGTCGCGTCTCGGGGGCGTGGCGCAGGCGATCGCCTTGAGGGCGTCGGCAGCTCCGGGTTCGTCGGTTTTGAGTGTCCGACGTGTCGGCTCGAGTGATCGCCAGGCGGCGAGCAGCGCCAACCGCAGCCCCCCAAGCGGCTCGAGTCCACCGGGTACCGCGCCGATCTCAAGGAACAGGCTCGGGGCGAGCTCATCTCGAAGCGCGTAGAGGCCGGCGCGTGCTCCGACGCCGAGGGACCCGTCGAGATAGAAGGCGCAGGTGGTCGTCCCTGCGGCCGCACCCTTGAGTGGCTCGAGCGCGTGGCGGACGCTTGCCGGCACGGGCGCCGGATGGAGTTGCGCGACGGCTTGCCGACACTCCTCGACCAGCGGACGAGACCGGTCGATCGCCTCTCCTCGAAGCGAGAAGGATGTCGTGCTGACGCTCCGGCCAAATAGGTAAGTCCGCGACGCGGCTTCCCGGGACTCGACGTCGAGCACGACCTCGCCTGCGCGGGCTTGGTTCGCGAGCAGTTGTGCGCGATCGATCGCGCTGCCGGTGTTGGTGGCGTGCCCGGCCTCGTCTTGAGCTCGTTGGACGTCGCCGGTCGCGATTCCAAACGCGATCGGGAGGCCTCCTGCGGGGACCGGCTGCGACTCGGCCTCGGCAAGGAGCCGGAGCGCCAGGTTGATGGCGGCCCGGAGCTCATGGAGCGCGAAGCTCGAGACGACCGTGCCCGCCAGCGAGGAGATCACCTCGCCTCCGGCGCCCTGCATCTCGTGGGTCACGTACCGCGCCCACTGCCCGGCGGCTGCCGTTGGCTCCTCCTCCTCGAATGCGGGGGGCAGGACCCTATGCCATAGGACGAAGCGTTCCATGATGATGCCGTTTCCCCGCGGCGCTCCCCCTTCAGGAACTAAGATCTCACGGAGGCGTGGCTCTGTAAAGGGAACCGGGCTTTCTCGACGGCTCGCGGGCGTTTATGATAGCTGAGGGGCAAAAGGGGAAATATGTTGCAAGGGGCACACGTGCTGATCACCGGGGGCGCCGGGTTCATTGGAACCGGCCTGGCGGCACGTCTCGCGGAGCACAACCAGATTCGCGTCCTAGACATTCTGCGCCGAAACGCGCTGTCTGAAGCTGGGCTCGACCACCACCCAAACGTCGAGCTGGTCGTCGGCGATGTTCGCGACATGACCGCCGTGCGTCGGGCCGTCACGGGATGCGACTACGTGGTCCACATGGCGTCGATCGCCGGGGTCGACACCGTGCTCAAGAACCCCGTCACAACGATGGAGATCTCGCTCGAGGGAACGATGAACGTGCTTCGCGCGGCTCACGACTGCACCGGTGTGAGACGTGTGATCGACTTCTCGACCAGTGAGGTGTTTGGCTCCTATGCCTTCCGTGTGCGCGAGGCCGACGTCACCAGTCTTGGCGCCGTTGGGGAAGCGCGGTGGACCTATGCGGTGAGCAAGCTCGCAACCGAGCATCTGGCCCACAACTACTTCAAGCAGTTCTCCTTGCCGACCGTGTCCATCCGCCCGTTCAACATCTATGGCCCGGGCCAGGTCGGCGAGGGCGCCGTGCATGCGTTTGTGGTTCGAGCGCTACAGGGCGACAAGATCACCATTCACAACGAGGGCGATCAGATCCGGTCGTGGTGCTACATCGACGACATCGTGGATGCGATCATGTTGTCGCTCGAACGCGACGAAGCGGTTGGAGAGAGCTTCAACATCGGGAATCCACGCAGCACCGTCACCATCTACCAGCTGGCGCAACTCATCTTGCGGCTCTCGCAGAGCAAGTCTGAGCTGGAGTTCGTCGATTGGGATTTCCCAGACGTCGAGTTGCGAATTCCGGACGTCAAGAAGGCAGAGCGTCTTCTCGGCTTTCGGGCGCAGGTCGATCTCGAGCAAGGCCTGCTGCGTACGATCGATTGGTACCGGCGAAAGCTCAATGGCGAGGCGTGAGATGGCGGGCGCGGGCGTGCAGGTCTTCGACTTGGCGGTCGCGCGACCGGAGGGCTGGTACGACGAGGTCATCAAGCAGTCGAAGGATTTCGAGGCGGCCGCAGACCTGATCGGGCGCGCCACCCTTGGCCTCGCACTCGTTGCCGGAGTTCGCATCGTCAGTCTGTCGCGAGACCCTGCCGCCGGTGATGTCGTGACGGTCGAGTTTGCGATGGGGCCAGGCGCAGCGCCGCGGGAGGGATCCCTCGACGAATTCCGGCAGGTCGTGGGCGGCACTCTACTGGCGCCGCTGCAGACCCAACCTCTGCCTGCGAACCCTGACGTCGAAGCGCTTCAAGCGTACATCGGGGGCCGCTACCTCCTCGAGGCGTCCCTCTTCGGGGTCTCCCCGCTCGAGCTTCGGGTCGACAGCGGCTTGGCGGAGATCGCGCTCCAGTTCAACGAGTTGCGGCATGTCCTGTCCCTCGAGGATTTTCGGGACGTGATCGACGAGCGGGTTCGTTCTGAACTCGGGATGCGGCGACCCAGCGGGGAGTTCGCGATCGACCTTGCGGTGGTCGACGAAGCCCACGCGGCAAACCAGCAGGGGGACTTCGCTGCTACGGTAGCCATGCTCAACCCGTGGCTCACGCCGATTTCGATGCTCCTTCGGACGGGGGAGGCCGCCGACCTTGCAACCGAGGTCCACCAGCAACTGTCGCACAGTCTCGATCTTCTCGGTTCCGCATATGCGGGCCTCGGCGATTTCGAGGCCGCGAACGAGGTGTTGCGACTTGGCATTCAGTGGGCGGGAGACTCGAACAAGGCGGCCGGCATGTACCTTGCGCTCGGTCGCGCATCTGCGACCTCGGCCAAACATGGGGAGGCGATCGGGCTCTTGCGGCGCGCGCTCACGCTTGGGGCCGACGAGTCCGAGGCGTTGCCTCTGCTCGCACAGTCGTTGGCCGCGCGAGACCAGAACATCGCGGCGATGGTGTGCCTCGACCGGGCCCGCAGGGCGGGTGCGGACGATCCCGTCCTAGAAGAAACAGGAGCGCTTCTGCGGTCGCGTATCGGAGATGCCTGGACGCGGTTCGAAGACCACCTTCAGACGCCTTCAAAAGACTGACTCTCGACTCGTCCTTGGCCCCCCAAAAGGCGGCTGATCTGGGCTTTACATTAGCTCGACGCCTGCGTACGGTACCCGTTCGATGTCTGGCTTTATCTTGGCGATCGATCAAGGAACGACCGGTTCTACCGCGCTCGTGTTGTCTCCTAGCGGAACCATCGTGGCCAAGGCCGGGGTTGAGTTCACCCAGCACTTTCCGAAACCGGGATGGGTGGAGCACGACCTCGACGAAGTCTGGAAGAGTGTTTGCGATGCTGTCGGTGCCGCGCTCGACAAGGCCGGCGTCCACGCCAACGACTGCCTGGGCATCGGGATCACCAACCAGCGTGAGACGACCGTGCTGTGGGATCGCGATACCGGGGAGGCGGCCCATCGTGCGATCGTGTGGCAAGACCGACGAACCGCCGACCGCTGCAGCGAGCTCAAAGAGGCGGGCCACGAGGCGCTGTTTCGTGAGCGCACGGGTCTGGTGCTCGATCCGTACTTCGCGGGGACGAAACTCGAATGGCTCCTCCAGCATGACGAATCGCTGATGAGCCGGGCGAAGGCGGGGAAGCTCGCGTTTGGGACGATCGACTCGTGGCTGGTCTTTCGGCTGTCGGGCGGCGCGGTCCACGTGACCGACGCGACCAATGCGTCGCGCACACTGCTTTACGACATCGGGCAGCAACGTTGGGACGAAGACCTGGCATCCACGCTGCACGTGCCCATGACTGTCCTTCCTGAGGTTCGGACGTCGTCCGAGGTCTACGCGCGAACGTCGGGCGTTCCTGGCCTTCCGGACGGGATCCCCATTGCTGGGATGGCTGGCGATCAGCACGCCGCGCTCTTCGGGCAGACGTGTTTCGAGCTGGGTGACGCCAAGTGCACCTACGGGACGGGCGCGTTCTTGCTCATGAACATCGGCACCGAGCCCGCCCACTCGGAACACGGCTTGCTCACGACAATCGCGTGGCGAATCGGAGACGAGACCGTCTACGCCCTCGAAGGGAGCGCGTTCATCGCCGGAGCGGCGGTCCAGTGGCTGCGGGACGGGCTCGGGCTGATTTCAGACTCTGCGGAGGTCGAAAACCTCGCAAAACAGGTCGATTCGGCCGGCGATGTGGTCTTCGTGCCAGCGCTCGCGGGGCTTGGGGCACCCCACTGGGACCCTCGGGCCCGCGGGCTCATCTACGGCTTGACCCGCGACTCGAGCGCGGCGCACATCGCGCGGGCGACGCTCGAGGGGATGGCCTTTCAGATCGTCGATCTCGTGGAGGCGATGCATGCTGATGCGAAACGCCCTATAACGCGTTTGAGGGTCGACGGAGGTGCGGCCCGCAATGACTTACTCATGCAATTTCAAAGCGACACGCTCGGGGTGACGATCGATCGTCCCGCGTCTGTCGAAACGACTGCTCTTGGAGCTGCTTACTTGGCCGGAATGGCCGTCGGAGTGTTCGACGGTCTTCAGTCTGTCGTGGATGCTTACCGTATCGAACGTAGCTTCGAGCCGACGATGTCTTCTGAGGAAAGGGAAGGCCACCTTCGGCGATGGCGTCACGCGGTACGGCGAGCGCGAAGTGATTAGAGGATAACATGAACGAGAATGAATCGGATGTCGGGCAAAACAAGAAAGAACTAGAAGTACCGGTAGCTTGGGAGGCACTCGAAGACGCGTTTGAGAACAATGCACCTGAGGTGCACAGCTACCTGCATTTCGACACCGGCGAAGTGATCCGCATCGTCGACGGGGTCGCCGACCCCGCGATGCACACGCGTATCCTGAGCGACAGTCGGTACCTGCGGATCGACCCGGTGTCGTCGCGCGAACAGTATCGCTGGATGGAGCGGTTCATCGCGACGGTCGAGGATGATGAGTTGCGACGTCGACTCAACATCGCGATCGACGGCAAGGGCGCGTTCCGCCGCTTCAAAGATGCGCTGGTGAGCCACCCGGTCGATCGGGAGCGCTGGTTTGCCTTTCGTTCCGATAGGTTACGGGCGTGCATGGAGTCATGGCTGACGGCCCACGGGATCCATTCGGTCGAGCGGCCGACGTGGCACGTGCCGACGGCTGACGAGGTGAAGCCGGAGCCCATGCCTACCCAGGAGCGAGACCCTTCGCGAGTTTCTCGGTCATCGGAACCAGACGGCCGCAGGGCCCAAGCGCATGCACTGATCGATGCACTCACCCATCACGACCTCGAGACCGCCGAAGCGTTTCTCGAGTTCCTTCGTGATCGCCGACGCGCAGCCTCGCGCCCTCGTAGCACCAAGCCCTCCGAGGTTGCGGTGGTGGCCGCCAAAACCGCAGACCGCGAATCGCGGTGAGCACCCCATAGACGCCATCGCGAGCGCACCGTGCGACGTCTACCCCTACATGTTGTGGGGGTCACCGACTGACCCGCA
>JBCCEK010000015.1:0-41231 GCA_039030295.1 Myxococcota bacterium
CACCTTGAACCAAGGGGTCACCCGAGAGCGAAGCGAGTCGATCGCGACTCGTCTCGGCCAGTTCCGTGCGGTGAGCGATGTCGAAAGCTACCGGGGCTGGTTCGAGAAGCTCGACCACCTGCTTTGGGGCGCGAGGATGCTCGCGGTGGGCCTTGCGCTCCTGGTGATGTTCTGCGTCGTTGCGGTGATCGGCAATACCATTCGCCTGGCCGTGGCGAGGCGTCGCCAGGAGATCGAGGTGATGAAGCTCTGTGGCGCGACCAATGGTTTCGTGCGCGGTCCATTCGTCCTCGAGGGGATGTTCCAAGGGTTCGCCTCGGCGTTGCTCGCCGTCCTCGCGCTCCTCGTCGTCTACCTCTCGCTTCACGAGTCGATCGACGCCACCCTGGCTGCGCTCACCGGAAGCCGCATCATCTTCTTGAGCACCTGGACACTGCTCGGGCTTCTGGCAGGGGGCGCCTTCATCGGGGCGGTCGGCAGTGCGGTCTCGGTTCGACGGTACCTCACGGTGTGAACGGATGAAGACCCAACGCCGACTTTGGATCTTGTTCGCCGCGGCCTGCATCGCGGCGCCTGCGGTTGCGGAGCCAGAGCCGGACGTCGCCGCCATGACCGATGTCGCGGCCATCGAAGGTGCGATGGCCGAGAGCCTTGCGCGGATCGAGCACGCCCAGACCCGTCAATCCCAGATCGACTCGGAGATCTCCGGTCTCCAAGGTCGCCGGACCGATGCGCAGACCCGTCTCCACGACCGGGCGCGGGCGCTCTATCGGGTTCGGCGAGCAGGGATGCTTCCGGTCGCCGGGGGCTTCGACGCGCTGATGCAGCACCTCGCCCGCGTTCAGCGCCTGTCGCGAATGGTGAAGAACGACCTGCGAACCATGAAGTTCCTCGAGAACCGCGGCGTCGCGCTTCGGGTCGAAAAGAGTGAGCTCGCGCAGGAGCTTCAGGGCGCCCAGGTGGCGCTCCGGGCACTCGAGGCGCGAAAGGCCGAACTCGAGCAGAGCCAACGAAGTGCGTCGCTCTTTCAGGACACGCTTCGTGGGGTCGCCGAGGAGCCGCCGCCCGAGCAAGCGCTGTCATACGGACGGATTCGAGTCTCGGGCGACATGGACGATCTTGGCGATGGGTTCGCGCGGCTCCGAGGAGAGCTCGCCTTGCCGGTTCAGGGGTCGATGCGGATCGGTGACGCGCAACGCGAAGGTGCGCCGGGTCTTGAATTCTATGGGCGCAGGGGAGGGCCGGCGTTTGCCGCCGCAGACGGCCGCGTGGCGTTCTCCCAGACGTACGGCGCCTACGGTCTGATGGTCATCCTCGACCACGGCAGCAGCTTCTACACCGTCTACGCGGGCCTCGGGGAAACCGACGTCCAGGTGGGCGACTGGGTCGGCATGAGCACCCGAGTCGGCACGCTCGACGCAACCGGCACCGACGCCATCCTCTTCTTCGAAGTCCGCCGAGGCACCAAGAGCCTAGACGCCCGCAGCTGGCTCGGCCTCTAACGGGGTCACTCCGCCCTCCCAAAACCCCTTCAATTCCAAGCCCCTACGCGCCATACCGCGAAAACCCGCTGAACCCGGCGCAACCCTAGCGGAAGAGCCCCCTCACCAACGTCTCCATGACTCCCTTGGCGTCGTCAACGGAGAGGCCCGCCTCTTCGCGAGACGCGCGCCAGGACGAGAACCCTGTCGCTAGCCCAAGCGCGCTTTCCGCCCGCTGACGCGCGCCGGGTTCGGTGGCCAGGGCGTCGCCAACCATGAGAACCGCGTGCATCTGGAGTTCTCGATGGGTCTGCGCGATATCGTTGAGGACGAACGTGCTCTGTTCCTTCAGGGCCTCGGCGACCCGCCGGAGTGGCCGAATGAACTCGTAGACCCCGGCGCGGTGGGACACCAGCAGCGCCACGCGTTTGTCGAGTGACTGACCCAAGGGAAAAGGCGGCGGGAACCGCTCGATCACCTCCGAGCGTTGCAGAGCGGTTGCCGCGACGTGGAGCGACTCCATGTCGTCGAAGAGACGGAACACGGTGCGCCGTGAGACGCCGGCCCGCTCGGCCAGGTCCGCCACGGTGGGCACCTGGCCTTGTTCCCGCACCACGCGAAGCAGGGCGCGGAGGACGGCCTCCTTGTGCCGTTCGGCACGCTGCTTTCTGCCGTCGGTGGGGGTTGGGGCGGTCATGGCGCTTCGAAGTTATCTCTTGACACTCAGAGTGTCAAAAGTTAGCGTTGAATCTCGCGAAGCCATGGAGTGCGCCTATGTTGTGTCAAAAGCCATTGATTTCAGTACTTTGTGCCTGCCTTTCGTTGTTGGGAGCGTGCGGGTCGAACGGTGACACTGACCTGACGGCTCTCCAAGGGGGAGACCTGCGTTTCGGCACTCTCAATGAAGAGCAAGTGCGTCGCATGCTCGAGACCCCGCCGGAGGACGACCGGCCGTTCTGGATGATCAACCTCATCAAGTATCGCGAGAAGGCCGACTACGCCGACGGGCGAGAAACCGACCTGACCGGCCGGGAAGCGGACGCGCTGTACGAGCCGCTGGAGTTCCTCGAGGCCATCGGGGCGATCGTTGTGTTCGTCGGGGAGGTCGACGACACCCTGATTAGCTCGGACGGCGTCGAATGGGAGCAGATCGCGATCGTCCGGTACCCGAGTCGGGCCAAGTTCTTCGAGCTGGTTCAAAACGAAGAGTTCCAGGCGCGCGCGATTCACAAGGATGCGGGGGTCGAGAAGAGCCTCGTCATCGTCTCCGAACTCGAAGAGGTCCCGGAAGCACCCGAACCGTCGATGATACCGAATCCGGCTACCCCTTCGGACCCGCCGACCCTCATCACACACCTACTGCGTTACCACGACGTCGCCCAGTACCCGCCGGGGAGCGACGAGCCCGAGCGCAGCGGGCGAGAGGCGATGGCGCTGTATGAGAGCGCAGCGACCGGGGTAGCGCTCGAGCAAGGTGGCGCGCCACTCGCTCGGTTCGCGATCGAAGGCGTGTACGTTGGAGACGGCCGCGTGTGGGATGAGTTTCGTATCAACCTCTTTCCGAGCCGGACCGCATTCGACGTGGTCGTGGCCGACCCGACCCGCCAGGAGGGACAGTTCCATCGGATGGCAGCCCTTGAGGATACCTACTCGACCGCGGGCACATCGATCATCATCAACCGCCTCTCTCAGGGGGATGCGGGGGCTTCAGATGGCGGTGTTCTCGAGGTGACAGACAATGGAACGGGTACCCTCTGCGCGACGAACGCTGATTGCGCGGCGCTCACCGCGAACCGCTGCGTAGGCGCCGATGGCGCGGGCTTCTGTTCAGTGGAGGGCTGCTCCGCCGGGACTTGCGAGGGCTCCTACGTCTGCTGCCGAGACTGCGCCGACTTCGCCGCAGACCTGCTCCCGTTCGAGGGCTCAGCCTGCGTGCCAGCGGCCCTGTCCTCCCAGCTAACCGACGCCCCCGCGTGCACCTGCGACTGACGGGGTCACTCCGCCCTCCGAAAACCTCTCTAATTTCAATTACCTAAAGCCCATACCGCGAAAACCCATTTGGCTGCCCTCTCCGACTGAGAGCGGCATGCTAGGCCGGTCGCTGGGGGCAGCTCGTCCAAGCTTCAACGGGTCTTCCCTGACCCTGGCGGACGTCGGGGCGCGCTTCCCCGCCCGCGGGCGGCGCGCTGGGTTTTCGCGGTGCGACGCGTAAGTGCGAGGGAAGATTGGGGTTTTGGGAGGGCGGAGTGACCCCGTTACTGGCCCAGGTTGACGGCTTGGAAGGTGGCTGTGTAGGCCAGGAGGTTGTCGAGCTCGGTCTTGCTGATCTTGCTTGTATCGAAGCCGGGCATGTCGCCTTCACCGCTTCGGACGCGCCATCGCATCTGCGCGGGGGTGAGCATCTCGCCGACGATGGCAGGGCCGTCGCCCTCCATTCCGTTCGGATGGCAGCCCTCGCAGAACGTGGCGTAGACCTCTTGTCCCGCGGCCGCATCGCTCGACACCATCGGATACTCGAAGGCCTCGACGTTGATCGCGGTCGTTGACTCGCCCGAACCGGACGAGCAGGCCGCCACCAACGCGACAAGCCCCATCGCCAAACCGAAGACCCATGTTTTCCCCATGCCCTTACTCCTCTGTTGCCGGGGCCGCCTACTGCGGCCGTGCCCCCGCTTTGCCTTTACGTCGCAATGTTAGCAGCTTTTGGCCCTGAACCTGAAAAGCCTCGGCGTCGTCAGCGACGACATCGCTGTGACAAGACGCTTTGGGTTCCTCTCCGCTGACGGCGTGCTTGGTCTTCGCGGCCAACTGGTGAATCTCCGCGGGCGAGAGGTAGCCTCGCGTCCGTAGCACTTCCTGTTGGTCGGCCGTGAGTGCCGGCGACTTCACCACGCGTCCCCGCTCGAACCCCTCGGCCTTGCCTGATTCGAACTCGACGATCTCTTTCGAGATGCGCACCGAGCACCAGTCGTGCCCGCACATCGCACAGAAGTCGGTGTCGACATCGAGGTCTTCGTCGTGAAGCGCCCTTGCCGTGTCGGTGTCGAAAGCGAGCTCGAAGTGTTTGTCCCAGTTGAGCGCAGCGCGTGCTCGAGTGAGGTCGTCGTCCCAGTCTCGCGCGCCCGGGATGCCAAGGGCGACATCCGCCGCGTGCGCCGCGATCTTGTAGGCGATGCAGCCTTGTTTGACGTCGTCGCGCTTCGGAAGGCCGAGATGCTCTTTGGGCGTGACGTAGCAGAGCATGGCCGCGCCGTGGTATCCGGCCGAGGTCGCGCCGATGGCACTTGTGATGTGATCGTAACCAGGGAACACGTCGGTCACCAACGGCCCAAGCACATAGAACGGCGCTCCATGACAGACTTGGCGCTGAAGCTTCATGTTGTATTCGATCTGATCGAGCGGCACGTGTCCCGGCCCCTCGACCATGACTTGGCAGCCCTTCTTCCACGCGCGTTCGGTGAGTTCACCGAGTCGGTCGAGTTCTCCGAGTTGTGCGGCGTCCGTCGCATCGGCAAGCCCTCCGGGCCGCAAGCCATCGCCGAGCGAGAACGACACGTCGTACTCCCGCATGACGTCACAGATAGCCTCGAAGTGCGTGTACATCGGGTTCTCTTCGCCGTGATGCAGCATCCATTTCGCGAGAAGCGAACCGCCTCGCGAGACGATCCCGATCAGCCGTTTGCGAATCCACGGAAGGTGGGCGCGCGCGACTCCCGCGTGAATCGTGAAGTAGTCGACACCTTGCTGCGCCTGATGTCGAAGCGATTCGAGGATCACGTCGAGCGTCAGCTCCTCGATGCTTCGCCCGATGATCATGGAGTAAATCGGAACCGTCCCGATGGGAACGCGCGCGTTTCTCACGATCGCATCACGGGTGGCGTCGAGGTCTCCGCCGGTCGAGAGGTCCATGACCGTGTCGGCGCCCCAGCGCTCGGCCCATCGAAGCTTGTCGACCTCTTCGTCTGTTCCAGACGAGACTGGGGACGCGCCCATGTTGGCGTTGACCTTCGTGAGTCCGGCGCGCCCGATGCACATCGGATCCAAATCGTAGCCAAGGTGAACGCGGTTGGCGGGGATGATCATTCGACCGGCCGCCACCTCGTCCCTCACTTGCTCCGCGGTGAGATGCGCTTCTCGCTCCGCCACCCGTGCCATCTCCGGTGTGACGATCCCGAGTCGGGCGTGCTCGAGTTGCGTCACGGGGACGAACCCCTCGGGCGGATGCCATCCCGTCGAGTCCTTCGCCCAGTCGTCCGGCATGAAGTCCCACGCGGTCTTGTGACTCGGGGTGGGCATCCCGGGTGTGTCGGGCGACGAGAACATCCTCGGCCCGCCAATGTCCGGCGCATGCGCAAACGAACCCGGCGTCGTCCCGGCCCCCGTGCTTGAGGGGTTGTGCGCGCCACGAAGGGGGATCTTGAAATCAGTCATCGGACTCCTCGATGCAGGGAAGGAGCCGAGGCTTAGCTTCCCTACGCCGGTGCAAACCGGATCAGGTTCAACGGGTACGTCTCAGCCCTATCGGGCGCCCCGAGCGAAGTGAAGGCTAGCGCCGAGCATCCATGTGCGAAAGCCCAATCGGGGATTTTTCGGGAACCCGAAGAAAGCCAACGCGGTGCGCAGCAGCCCTGTTATGCTCCGCGCGCGACTCGCCAGCGGGCGGGAGGAGGTCTTGCCGTGCGGTTATTGAAATGGGCGACCCTCGGGGTCGTGCTGACCTGTACAACCTGGGTTTGGGGCGGTTCCGTCACGTCGGCCCAATGGGATCCGGCACTGGAGCCAGCCCCCCCGCCCGCTTCGGTAGCCCCCGCTCCACCGCCCGCGCCACCAGACATGGTGGAAGCGCCGCCTCCCGCCTCGCTCGCGCCACCGAAGCAGGGGCTGACGCTCGGCTTCACTTGGGCGCTCCAGATCGGCGTCCCAATCTTCCTCGACGTCCCGAGGGACATCGTCCGGCCTGGTGCCGACATCACGTTCTTTGGCGGGGCGGACTTCGGCTACTTCGTGATCGGCGGTGCAACGGGGGTCGGTTGGAACCCGATCGACCTGAACGGAGTCACCGTTGACATCAATGGGACACCCGTTCGACTCTCCGGCCGAAGCCCCCTCTCTCGCATCTTCCTGACGCTACCCGAGTTCCGCGTGCAGGTGCCGAACCTCAAGGTCGTCCTCCCGTACATCAGCGGTGCGTTCGACATGAACTTCTGGAATTTTCGCGAAACCGAGGTGGGATGCGGGTTCTACTACTGCAGCGAGTTCTCGGTGTACCGCTTCACGCCGGGCTTCACTGGGCGCGCCGGCTTTGGTTTTCAGGCCAAGCGGGGGGTCTACATCGACGTCGGCTTTCGCTATTCGATGAGCGGCAAGGGCAACTTCTTCGAGCAGGTCCGCTGGTGGTTGACTCCGTACGTCGGGGTCATCGTCCGCAAGAGGCCCTGACGGAACCGACCGGGACCGACGAGACCCGCGAAGTCTGATCGACGTTCCCGCGTCGTCCGGCGGTGCGGCCGGTTGGTGCAGCCGTCGCTTTACGAGCGCGGCGCGAGACGCGCGAGGTATTGCGCCACCAATCGTTGTTGCTTCTCCTCAGGCCAGGACGCGGGGTCCGACGCTGCGTGAAAACCAATCCCATCGACGAGTGCGACGGCGAGGTGTGCCTCCGCCTCGATGTCGACCGACGGGTCGAGCTCGCCCCGGCCCCTCATGTCGCTCAGCACCTGGACTGCCATCCGTTGCCAGTCCGTGTCTCTCGCCCGTTGTTCGGCCATCAACGCCGGGTTGCGAGTCGCCCGATCGTAGAAGACGCACCAGACCAACCACTCGGTTCGGCTGGCTTCGTCGTGGGGAAGGGCGGCCAGAATGATCGCCGCCACGTCGTCGTGTTCGTCGAGCGCCCGCGCCGTCCGCGCTTGCATGGCGCCGTCGGCCCACCGTAGCGCTGCGAGGATCACGTCGTCTTTGTCCGCAAAGTAGTGGGTCACCGCACCGGTCGTCATCCCCGCGGCCTTCGCGATGGCGACCATGGTGACATCGTCGATCCCGTGCGCCACGATCGCATTCGCCGCAGCCTTGGCGATTTCGGCCCTTCGTTGTTCAGCGTCGACAATTTTCGGCAAAGCGTCCGTCCCCCTCAAGCCTCTTCGTCGCACCCGAGCGATACGACAAGGCCCGATTCGAGCGCCACGCCCTGGCCCTGACGGCCGAGCAGACGCTCGGCTTCGCGAATCCCGCTCAATATGGCGCCGTGGACGTAGCCGTTGTAGTCGAGACTGGTGGCTTCGCCTGCGAAGAGCACCCGTTCGCCGACTGGCTCGGCAAGGGTCTGGATATCCGCTGAGGTCGCCCCCACGGGAAGGTAGATGTACGACCCCAGCGCGAACGGATCGGACTTCCAACGCGTGACGTGAATGTCGGTCGGTGTGGGGCCTGGCGCCCCCGCGATCTCCTCGACGATCTCCGCAAGCCGGCCTGAGATGTCCTCATCCGGCATCGCCGAGACCTCGCGTCCGTAGTTCCCGCAGTAGAACCCGACCAGCGTGGGAGCGCCCTCGGCAAACCCGGTGTAGTCGACGATCAGCGGAAACTCCCCAGGCTGCTCTGAAAGGTAGAGGAAGTTGCCCGTCCCGGGGTCAGGCCAGAAGGCCTCATCATAGCGAAGCACCACCTTCTCGAGTTCGCCCATGTCGAGCCGCGAGATCGCGCCGCGCTTGGCCTCGGGGAGTTCGGGAGAGAACGTGATCGCGCCCGCCTTCAACACGCCGAGCGGGACCGTGACCACGACGTGAGAGCCGCGCTCGACGCCGCTGGACGTTTCGACGGTCACGCCGTCGTCGTCGTAGGCGACCCGAGAGACCACCGTGTCGAGTCGAACATCGACGCCGCGTCCGAGTGCATTCACCATCCCCCGGTACGACCCCTCGGGAAAGTGCTCGCCTCCGGGGAGCGCCCGGCTCGGGTTGTCGCTGAGCGCGACCAGCTCCGGTGATTGCGCGGTATTGATCTCGAACTCGACCCGAAGTGCGAACTCCGCGTAGCGTCGCTCGGTTCCCGTCAGTCCGGCTTGATCGAGGAATACCGCAAGCGCATCGGCGGCCGTTGCGTTGGGCCCGAGGTTTCGCGCGATGCCTGCGACCGAGTCGTAGAACCCGTCGATGGCGGTGGCCGCCTCGAGCAGTGCGCCAAGGTCGACGCTCTGCCCGAGGACCGCATCGTAACCCCGGGTCGTGACGTCGAGAGGTTCGGCAGCGCGCCAGTCGAGACCCTCTTCGCGGATGACGCACGTTGCTGGGTTTCCAACGGGCCCCGAGATCCACATGCCCCCGAGGTCGACCGGAACTCCACCGACGTCGCGCGAGTCGATGCGACCCCCAATCCGGTCGCGCGCTTCGAGCACGACGCTCTCGATGCCCGCCGCGGCCAGGGCATTGCCAAGGGTCAGCCCTGCAATCCCCGCGCCGATGATGATCACACGCTCGGGCGACGCAGAATCCGACGGCCCGCCGTCCCCGCAGCCTGACCAGAGCAAGGAGGCCGACGTCGCCGCGCCGGCGCCCAGCCATCTCACAAACTCACGGCGATTCCATTTTGGCGGGGTTATACGGTTCATTGTGACATAATGCTTATTATATAATCTATGTTATGTCTAGTAGGATCAGCACTGGGGCCGTCGCGACGCGCTTGACGGACGACGGGAGTCCTTGGATGGTGGCGTCGTGTCGCCCCCAGCTTCGATGCGTCCTCTGCACGTCTTCGCCCAGACCGTCTTAGCCTCCCTGTTCTCCGTTCTTGTCGGATGTGGCAGCGTGAACTCGGAGGGGGACATCGGCGTCGGTGGGACGCCTTCAGAGACCACGGCAGAGCCCCTTGGATGTGTGGATGGTCCCCCGGTGCTCGCGGCATGCATCGAGGAACCCGGTGCGTTTGCCGCGCGAGCTCAGGGACGTGTTGAGGCCACCGTCGTCGAGCTCGACCCGACGGGTTCGGACCTTTGTTTTCGAACTTCGATCACTCGGGTTGGGAACGTGCCCTTCGACGCGTCCGGGTTACGAGACGACGCCGAATGGATACGAGTCCAGTCCGACATGGGGGAGGTTTTTCGCGTCGGCGTACTCGCCGAGGGTTTTCGGTGGTCGACCGAACTAGGTGAATCGATCGTGTTGGAGATGTTCGAGGAGCAGCCCGGATTCGTACCCCTCGAAGCGTCGTTCGAGGTGCGAGGAGAGGGTGGTCGTCTCGTCTACTGGCTCGGGCTCTCGGGGTCGGCCGCGGGCCTCGACGTTCCGCCGGAGCTCGTGGTCGAAGAAGCGGATGCCACCTGCGAAAGGACGTCGGTGTGTATCGACCGCTGGGAGCAACGGAGCGTACGCGTGACATCGGGCGCCACGACCGAGCGCGTTGGGTACGGCCGCTCGGCGTCGCTGGACGCGCTCACGTTTCTTCACGGCGGGCTCGACGTGCAGACGGGCTCAACCGCCTGCCCGGATGGTTTCGTCGCGCGCGCGGCCGCGGCGGCATGGCCGACAGCCTTGGGGCCATAGTCGGATGTCGTGGCCGAGGTTCGTCGATCAGCTTTTGACGTGGGGAACGTTTCCCGTCGTATTCGGCGGTGCGATGACCGGTGCGTTTGTCGCGATCATGCATGGGAAGGATCCGGTCGTCACCGCCACCGTCGCGACCGCGGGGGTCGTCGTCGCGCTGGCGATTTTGGAGCGCGTCCACCCGTACCAGCGAGCCTGGCTGTCCGCCCAAGGCGATGTGCGGACCGACTTAGTTCACAACGTGGTCAACGCCGCCATCCCGCAGCTCTACACCGTGGCCTTCGTCGGCGCGGCGACCGCAGGAGCCAGCTGGCTGTCGCAGGCACTCGGAATGACACTGTGGCCTTCAGCGTGGCCGTTGATCGCGCAGCTCTTGGTCGCCCTGGTGATCGGCGAGTTCGGTACCTACTGGATTCACCGACTGATGCACGAGAACGCGTTCCTTTGGCGCTTCCATGCCGCCCACCACAGCGCCCCTCGACTCTATTGGTTGAACGCCGCCCGCTTCCATCCGATCGATCTGTTCTCGCAGTACGTGTTGTCGGTGACGCCGCTGATCCTCCTCGGGGCGGGGGAGGGCGTCATCGCTCTCCATGCCCTCTACACGGCGATTCATGGGATGTTCCAGCACTGCAACATCGACGTGCGCCTCGGGCCACTCAACTGGTTCTTCAGCATGGCGGAGCTCCACCGGTGGCATCACTCCCGGCGCCCGGACGAGGCCAACAACAACTACGGGGCCAACATCATCTGGTGGGACATGGTCTTCGGCTCGCGGTTCTTGCCGCGGGACCGGTGCGCCTCGGCGGACATCGGCATCGAGAGCCTCCCGAACTTCCCGCGAGGTTATTGGGCACACTTGGCGAGCCCGTTCCGATGGTCGGAGGTCGAGCGTTCGTCGCGCGCTGGAGAAGATAGCCGGACGGCCGACTCTTCCGAATGATCGCGAGACAGGACTAGGAGGGAGACGCCCCGGGTCTCGGATGCTATGTGGCTGGCGCGATGGCGAGGTACGAACCAGGGGCGATAGAGCCCAAGTGGCAGGCATACTGGGAAAAGCACGGAACGTTCCGGACGCCTTCGGGCGACGAACAACCCAAAGCCTACATCCTCGACATGTTCCCGTACCCGTCGGGATCGGGGCTCCATGTCGGGCATCCCGAGGGATACACAGCCACCGACATCGTCGCTCGGTACCGTCGGGCCAAAGGCGACGCCGTGCTCCACCCCATGGGCTGGGACGCGTTTGGGCTTCCGGCGGAACAGCACGCGATCAAGACGGGCACCCATCCGCAAGCGACGACCGCAAAGAACATCGAGACCTTTAAGCGTCAGCTCAAGATGCTCGGGTTCAGCTACGACTGGACCCGGGAGATCGACACCACATCGCCTGAGTACGTGAAGTGGACGCAATGGATCTTCCTGATGCTCTTCGAGCGAGGACTCGCGTACCAGAACGAGGTTCCGGTCAACTGGTGCCCGGCGCTCGGCACGGTGCTCGCCAACGAGGAAGTGATCAACGGCCTGAGCGAACGGGGAAACCATCCCGTCGAGCGTGTACCCCTCCGTCAGTGGGTGCTTCGAATCACCGAGTACGCCGATCGACTGCTCGAAGACCTCGCCCTCGTCGATTGGCCGAACAGCACGCGGATCATGCAGCAGGAGTGGATCGGTCGCTCTGAAGGCGCGGAAGTCAAGTTCGAACTGGCCGACGCCGAGGGTGCGATCGACGTCTTCACCACTCGCCCCGACACGCTCTTTGGTGCGACGTTCATGGTGCTCGCCCCCGAGCATCCATTGGTAGAGGCGCTGACCACCGACGATCGTCGTGCCGAGGTTCGTGCGTACGTCGAGGTGGCCCGGAACAAGAGCGAGCGCGACCGCCAGGCAAGCAAAGAGAAGACCGGCGTGTTCACCGGTGGATTCGCCGTCAATCCTGTCAACGACGAGAAAGTCCCTGTCTACATCGCCGACTACGTACTCTGGGGCTACGGCACGGGCGCGATCATGGCGGTACCCGCCCACGACACCCGTGACTTCGAGTTCGCCCAGTCGCTCGGGATTCCGATCCTCGAGGTGGTGAGCCCCAACGGTTCGCCGAGCGAAGAGCCCCTCTCTGAAGCCTTCGTCTCGGAGGGAGTTGCCGTCAACTCAGGCAAGTACAACGGCCTCGACACCGCGACGTTCAAGAAGCAGGTCGCCCAAGACTTGGAAGCCGCCGGCAAAGGGACGGCGCGCGTCGAGTACAAGCTCCGCGATTGGATCTTCTCCCGTCAGAGGTACTGGGGTGAGCCCATTCCGATCTACTTTCCCGTGGAGACCGACGGCGACCCCCGGGCAGGCGCCGACTTCACAATCCGCTACGACAAGCCGATCGCGGTCGACGCGAAGGACCTTCCGCTACGGCTTCCCGAGCTCGAGGACTACCAGCCCGGCGAGGACCCCGCAGGCGTGCTGGCGCGCGCCACCGACTGGCGCTTCTTCCAAAAGGACGGCGCCTGGTTTGCCCGAGAAACCAACACGATGCCCCAGTGGGCCGGCTCGTGTTGGTACTACCTGCGCTTCTTGGACCCGAGCAACGACGACGCCCTCTGCTCCCCCGACGCCGCCGCTCGCTGGCTGCCTGTCGACCTCTACGTCGGTGGCGCGGAGCACGCGGTCCTGCACCTCCTCTACGCACGGTTCTGGCACAAGGTGCTGTACGACGCGGGCATGGTTCCCGTGAAGGAGCCCTTCGCCAAGCTGATCCATCAGGGCATGATCCTCGGAGAGGACGGCGTGAAGATGAGCAAGGCACGGGGTAACGTCGTCAACCCGGATGATATCGTCGCCGCTGCCGGCGCGGATGCGATGCGGATCTATGAGATGTTCATGGGGCCGCTCGAGGCCACCAAGCCTTGGAGCACCAGCTCCATTGCGGGCGTGAGTCGCTTCTTGGATCGGGCCTACACCCTGGTCACCCGTGTCCAAGGGGAGGGTGAACTCGACGAATCGACCCTGCGCCTGCTTCACCGCACCATCCGAAAAGTCACCGAAGACATCGAAGCAATGCGATTCAACACCGCGATCAGCGCGATGATGGTGCTCTGCAACGAACTCACGAAGCTCGATACAGTCCCGCGAAGCGCAGCGATGACGTTGTCGCTTCTCTTGCACCCGTTCGCGCCGCATCTGGCCGAGGAACTCTGGGAGATGCTGGGGCAGCCGCCGAGCATTCAAGCGCAGCCGTGGCCGGAATTTGATCCGTCGCTGTGCGAGGAAGACCAAGTCGAGGTTCCGGTTCAGGTCAACGGCAAGGTGCGCGGTCGTGTGACGCTTCCGAAGACCGCAACCGAGCAGCAGGCGCTTGCCGCGGCCCTCGCCATCGACAAAGTCGCCGGCCAGCTCGAAGGCAAGGAACTTCGCAAGACGATCTGGGTCCCCGGCAAGATTCTCAATCTGATCGCCTAGCTCGAACCGCGTGCCAGCCGGGCGCGGATGGCCTCAACCACAACCTCGGGCTCCTCTGCCGGCAGCATATGCCCTGCGCCGACCACGTCGATGAACTCGGCGTCTCGCCCAGCGTTGAGCATGCGTTCGTAGATGTGATGGGCGTACGCCGTGGGTACGGTTCGATCTTCGGTGCCGTGCACGAAGACGGTGGGCGCGACGATCCGTGGAGCATCTGCGTGGAGCCGTCCACAGGGATTCCCACGGGTGACGCGGGCCATGTTGCGCAACATCGATCGGTTGTCGTGCAGCAGTTGAATTTCGTCCTCGAGATCCTCACGGGCGATCGCTCGGGGCGCGTGAGTGCGCGCTAGGAAGTACCCGACGAGGCGTCGCTGCAGGGTCGAGCTCATTGCGGGGAAAGAACGGTCCGCGGCAGATAGCAGCCACTCGACCCCAGGTCGCGGCAGGATCCGATACAAGCCGTGTGCCGGCGCCCCGAGCGTCCCAAGGAGCACGAGCGCGCGGACGCGGTCTGGCCATCGAGCCGCAACTCGCTGCGCGACGCCTCCCCCATGACTGTGACCCACGAGGATAGCGTCGTGCCAACCGAGTCGGTCTAGTAGCGCCACTGCGATCTCTGCCAACGCGTCGATCGACAGAAGCTCGCGATTGTGCGGCGATGGGCTCCATCCGAACCCCGGTGTGTCATACGCGGTCACGTCACCGAGACCCTCGAGCGAGTCGAGCATCGGCGCGAAGTCGAGCATCGACCCCGGGTTCCCGTGGATCAGCAGTAGGCGCTCTGGGCCGGGATCTTCGTGCCTCACCGTCAAGACGCGTAGCGCTTCACTTCGAACCGATAGGTCCACGTACGTCGAATCTCGATAGACGGCGGGTGTCGACGGGGGTTGCAACCGGACCGTCCTAGCCGGTCACGTGGGCCCTGTCACCCGCGGCGCCGACGCTTCAACAACTCTTGTGTCGTTTGGTCGGCGCCTGGCCCCGCGCGCACGTCGACGTCCCACGCATCGAGTGGCTTTCCCTCGCGCGAGAGCACCCGTGCGCCGTGGATCCGCGCACCCGTATCCTTCTCTCGGAGGTCGAGCCGGCGTCCGCGCCCGTTGGGACACCATTTGTCGCCCCATTGCATCAGCGAGATCATGACCGGATAGAGCTCGAGGCCCTTCGCCGTGAGGCGGTACTCGAAGGAACGGCCGTCGTGAGCCGAGGGGCTTCGCGAGAGGACGCCTTCGTCCGTCAGCTTTTTGAGGCGTGCGCTGAGGACGCTCGTCGAGATTCCGAGCTGGGCTTGGAAGTCATCGAAGGTCCGCATCCCGTGGAACGCGTTCCTGAGAATCAGCAGCGTCCACCATTCCCCGATGACGTTCAGGGTCTGGGCGACGCTGCAATCCATGTCCGCCCAAGAAGACCGAGACACGAGCCGACCTCAGGCGCTCGCCGCTCGTGGCAACGATTCCGCCGCGCCGAGAAGGCCTCGGAGCCGTTCTTCGATCAACGCCTCAGCCTCGCGCATGATCCGATCGATCAGTTCTTTGCAAGTCGGGATGTCGTGAATCAGGCCGGCGACCATCCCGCAAGACCATGCGCCCGCATCCATGTCGCCTTCGAGCATGATGCGCGGGTAGACCCCGGCGACTTCTTCGATGATGTCTTCGAACTTGAGGTCCGGGCCGAGCTTCTGTTCCTTGTCGAGGAGGCGCTCCACAGCGGCGTTGTTGAGCACGCGTTCGGTGTTCCGCAGGGGTCGCATGACGAGCCTCGTGTCGAGCTCGGAGGCAGCGACGATCGCCTGCTTGACGTTCTCGTGAACGGGCGCCTCTTGGGTCGCGATGAAGCGCGTTCCCATGTTCATGCCTTCTGCGCCCATGGCGAGCGAGGCTACCAGCGACCGCGCGTCTGCCATCCCGCCGGACGAGACGAACGGGATCTCGAGCTCCTCGGCTGCGCGCGGAAGGAGAATCATGTTCGGGATGTCATCTTCACCGGGGTGACCGCCACACTCGAACCCGTCGACGGAGACTGCATCACAACCGATCGACTGCGCCTTGAGCGCATGGCGCACCGACGTGCACTTGTGGATCACCCGGACCCCGGCGTCGTGGAGCTTCGGCAGGTAGGGTTGCGGGTTGCGGCCGGCGGTCTCCACGATTCGGATCCCGCCGTCCAGGATGGCGTCGATGTAGCCCGGGTAGTCGGGCGAGCTCACAGTCGGAAGGAAGGTGAGGTTTACGCCGAATGGCTTGTCGGTCATCTCCCGGCAGCGTGCGATCTCGTTCGCGAGGTCTTTGGGGCTCTTCTGGGTGAGGCCTGTGATGATGCCGAGGCCGCCAGCGTTGGATACGGCTGCCGCAAGCTCGGCGAACCCCACGTAGTGCATCCCACCCTGAATGATCGGATGCTCGATTCCAAAGAGCTCGGTAATTCTCGTTTTCACGGGGGTCCTTTCGCCAATGGCCGATAACTTCGGTAAAAGAAGCTATATCAGTCGCCTGCAGTGCGGCAACCGGCATCGCTGCCGCACCACCCGGCTCGTTTGCGAGGGTCGCGCGCGGATCTCTGGGAGCATGACGGCGCGTCCCGGGGACACGCGCTACCCTCCGACCCATGCCGGATGACCTTCCCGTGTTGGTGACCCGTGACCCCATGGTAGCCACGGTCGAGTTCAACAATCCGCCCCGTAACGCACTTGGCCTCGCCTTGATCGACCAGCTCGAAGCCGTCGTCGAAGAGATCGCAGAGGACAAGACGATCCGCGCGATGGTTCTTCGCGGTGGCGGCGGGCAGCACTTCTCGGTGGGCGCCGACATTCGAGAGTTTGGGCGGGCCGCTTCCGAGCGCGGCATTCGGCCTTTCATCGAGCAACGACACCGGTTGATCCGGAGGATCGAGACGATGCCAAAGCCGGTGGTTTGCGCGATTCGAGGGTCGTGCATCGGTGGAGGTTTGGAAGTCGCCCTCGGGTGCCATTTTCGCGTCGCCGCGACGGATGCGAAGATTGGGCTTCCCGAGATCGACCTCGGCGTGGTTCCGGCGTGGGGCGGGACCCAACGGCTCACGCGGGCGATAGGACGTGCGCGGGCGCTCGAGGTCATGCTCCTCGCGAAGAGGCTCACAGCGCAAGAGGCGGAGGCATTCGGACTCGTGACTGAGGTATGCGACCCAGACGCCCTCGACGAGCGAGCCGCAACGCTTGCCCTCACGCTCGCCAAGAAGGCCCCCATTGCCATGGCGGGTGTCCTCGAGGCCGTGGTGCGGGGCGGCGAAGAACCTCTCTCCCGGGGGCTCGAGCGTGAGTTCACCGCGCTCGAACGAACCTCGACGTCTAAAGATCTTCAGGAAGGCGTGATGGCCTTCTTGCAGAAGCGACAACCCAACTTCACCGGCGAGTGAACGACCCGTGTGAGGTGCTCAGGCGGCGCCGCGCTTGAGCTCGGTCAAGACGAGCTTCGCGACCGACTTCAACGTCTCGAAGACGCCTTCACCCGTGGTCGCCACAGCTTCGAACTCTGGGACCCGGTTCGGGTTCAGCTCCCGGCTCAACTCGTCGACTGAGGATACGGCGGGCATGTCGCGTTTGTTGTACTGAATGACGTACGGAAGCGTGTCGAGGTTGTAGCCCTGCTCCGCCAGGTTGATGCGCAGGTTGTCCATCGACTCAATGTTGGCCTCCATGCGCAGCATCTGAGAGTCGGCGACGAAGACGACGCCGTCGACGCCTTTGAGAATCAGCTTGCGGCTTGCGTCGTAGAAAACCTGCCCAGGCACCGTGTAGAGGTGAAAGCGGGTCTTGAAGCCGCGGATCTCACCGATCTCGAGCGGAAGAAAATCAAAGAACAGGGTTCGCTCAGTCTCGGTGGCGAGCGAGATCATCTTCCCCTTGGCGTCCGGATTGGTGCGGTTGTAGATGAACTGCAGGTTGGTCGTTTTGCCGCACAAGCCCGGACCGTAGTAAACGATCTTGCAGTTGATCTCGCGCGACAAGTAGTTGATGAAAGACATCTCCCCCAGGCCCCTCTACTCAATCATTGAACAAGTTGTCGATGTCGTCATCGGTAATTTCCGCGAACGGCGAGTTTTGGAAAGGGTCTTGGGTTTTGGCCATGACCACTTCGAAGATTTGGGTGAGATGCTCGTTGGCGCGTTTCACCCGCAGCCTTACCAGCCCTAAGCTTGTCCGATTATCGAAGATGACGACAAGAATCACGCGACCACTGACCACTTGGATATGCACGTTCTGGCGCACGCCCTCGTGATACTGGGTTGCGAACTCTTGCTCTCGGAGGAGCTGGGCGATGCCTCCGGTGGCCGCGATGTTGCCGGCCGCAAGTGACGCAAGCGACGTCGTATCGAGGTCGCCGGTGTCGCCCGAGGCGGCGATCAGCTGGCCATTCTTGTCGACCACGAACACGACTCGCGCGTTTGCGTCCTGGACGAGCCTGTCGGTCACGGCTTGGACCTGGGCAAACTCCTCCTCGTACATCACCATCTGGGGGCTTGCCATATCCCTGAGCCGTGCTCCTTCACCTCTCGCGGTGCTAAGTGTTCCTAGCAGAGGGGCCACCCCCGGTAAAGATTTGCGGCCCCACCACTCCCAGCATAACAAGCGGTAGCTATAGGGGAAAATGGTGCTTCGTATAATCGCGCGATCGATTCGCAACCTGTTGTACTTGCCGCTCCTGCCGCTCTGGCTGATCGGGCGTTGGATCGGCCGTCCCAAAGGCCCCTGGATCGTCATTCGGCTCCGCCCACGACTGGTGGAAGTCCAGCCACCTGTGCCCTGGATCCGCCGAATCCTCGACTCGAACGCCCTTCGTCGGACGAGCTCGCTCGCCGCGGTCCGCCGGCTTGCTGACTATGCGATCAGCGATCGCCGAGTGGAAGGTGTGGCTCTGGTTCTGCCTCCGCTGGCGGCAGGTTGGTCCGTCTGCGTCGGCCTTCGGGATCAAATCGAGCGCCTCAACGACGCCGGCAAGTCGACCACGGTGATGCTGCCCCGCGGAGGGAGTCACCGGGAGCTCTTCGTGGCTTCCGCTGCAAAGCAGGTCCTCATGACGCCTCGGGCGACGATTTCGTTGCTGGGTCTGAGCGCCACGGCCCGTTACGTCAAGCCACTCCTCGGGCGCCTCGGGGTCGAGGTCGAGCCTTTCGCACGCAAGGAATACAAGACTGCAGCGGAGCGTGTGAGCCGTGATTCCATGAGCGAGGAGCAGCGCGAGCAACTTCAGGCAGTCATCGATGGATACACCGCGGTGCTCGTCGACGCGTTGGCCCAGAAATCGGGCAAGACGGCCGACGAGGTTCGGCGGTTCTTCGAGACCGGCGTCTTTCGCGCCGAAGAGTCGATCGAAGCGGGCCTGATCGACGCCGTCGCCTACGAAGATGAGTTGGCGGAGCTTCTCGGGTGCGACAAGAAGCGGCCGTTGGTCGAAGCAGGGCGCTACCTCGCGTACCAAGAAGCGACCCCGTTCCTGCGCGTCCGCCCGCGGCCTTACATCGCGGTGGTGTCCGTCAAGGGTGCGATTTCCGAGTCCGGCTCGCCCGGCGGACGTCGCTCGTCGGTCGTCGGCGCGCTACGTCGAGCACGCCGAGATCGGCGCGCGCTCGGAGTCTTGTTGTGGGTCGACTCCCCGGGCGGCTCGGCCGAATCGTCCGACCTGATCCATCGGGAGGTCGTTCGCGTCAAAGAGAAGAAACCGGTGGTAGCCTACTTCGGCGAAGTCGCAGCGAGTGGGGGCTACTACGTGTCTACCCACGTCGATGCCATCGTGGCCCAGCCGTTGACGATCACCGGGTCGATCGGCGTCGTCTCCGCGCGCTTGCTCGCGAAGGACATGCTTGACCGGATCGGCGTTCACACCGAAGTGCTTCGCACGGGTCCCCACGCGGATCTTTTCTCGCCACATCGACCGCTCACCGACCCCGAGCGCGAACTCATGAACCGAGAGCTCGACGCGTTCTACCAGTCGTTTGTCGGCCTGGTCGCGGAGGGACGAGGTCGTTCCTTCGACGAGATCGAGCCTTTGGCCCGGGGCCGCGTGTGGTTGGCCTCCGACGCACACCGTCTCGGCTTGGTTGACGTCATCGGCGGAATGGACGCCGCGCTCGATGAGCTTCGAAGCCGGATCGATGTCGCGCCGGCACGCCGCGCTCGCCTCGAGCCGCGGCCGCTCAGCTATCTCCGGCTTGAGCCCCCACCGCCGGCGAGCTGGCTCGACCAGACTGCAATCGGCCCTTGGAAAGACCTCGGGCTACTCCTCGCGGAGGACGGACACGTCCTTTATCACCTGCTGTCGGTCCCTCGAATCCGCTGAACTGCGCTTCCGGCACGGGGCGCACCCCAAATTACGCTTTCGGCCGAGGGTCGTTTATCGTGAGGCAGGGGAGGGACTCGATGTCCGCGAAGCATATTCTGGGGGTTCTGGCACTGGGGGCCGCACTCGGTTGCGGGGGCGCGCAGATGCCGAAGGCAGGGCCACTACCGCAGGGAGCGACCTTTTACGGAGTCTGGCAATCGCCCCAGTACGGGAGCATGCACATCTGCCAGAGCGGCCGCCAAGTGATTGGCGACTACGCCAAGCACGAACGCTCGGGGCGGATTCAGGGCGACCTCGACGGTGACCTGTTGACCTTCCAGTGGGAGGACAAGCGTGAGATGATTGCCGGCCATCCGAAGACGCGTCGGGGGCACGGGTACTTCCGCATCGAGATTGGCGAGGACGGCGACCAGTATCTCAAGGGGGAGTGGGGCCTCGATGAAGACTACACGGGCGGAGGACCCTGGAACGCCGTGAAACTCCGCCGTGGGGAACCCGACCGCTGCATCGGGGAAGACGAGGACCTCACGGTCGACACCGAAGCCGTTCACCCCTGGGATACCGACGACTAACGGTCGGCGGCTCGGAGCCTCAGCCATCGAGCCGTAGGTCTCCGGCCGCGGCTCACGCCGACGAAGGCTGGCTCACGGGGCCTAGGCCGCGGATTCCGCCGGGGGGCAAAAGACGACGGAGCAGTGCTTGCGTCGTTCCCCGCTGAGGCGTGCACAAAGGTCCGTGAGGTTATCGTCATGGTCCACGACGAGCCCCGAGGTGGCCTCGCCCGCTTCGTTGTAGGCGCAGTCGTCAAGCGCGACCCATTGACCCTGCCAAGTCGCGTCGCGGCAGATCTCGGTCCAAGGGATCGGTCGGTTTGGAGCCGGCCGGCCCCGAAGCTGAGTGAATGAACTTTTTCTCGGTTCGTGCATGGCTTTCGCCTCCGCGGACCCAGCGCCGACAGCGCGAATCCTGCGAATCGCGGCGAGTGTCCTTTGCGATTTGGCGCTGTGCAAGTCGATTGTACAGGTGTGTATGCGTGGGTACGGCGTCAAGGATTAGACGGGTAAGGCATAGGATTCTGGGTGGTTAGAACCTTTTTCTCGAACTCCTTCAAGCTCGATCTTTCGTTCGCTACGGACTTTTGAACCCACCGCGTGCAGGACGGGACCGGGGTTTTTCGGGGTCTCGGCTCAGGCCGCGAGGCCGGCGAGGAGGCGGTCGAGGTCCTCCCGGGTGTGGAGCTCGGTGACTGCCACGAGAAGGTCGTGCTTCCAGTCGTCCCGGAAGCGTCCGAGGTCGACGCCCGCGAGGATCCCTTCTCCTGCAAGCGTCTGGGCCACGTCGGCGGCCGTGCGGCCCTCGAGGCGAACCACCTGCTCGTTAAAAACGGGTGCGGTGTACGGCGTGGACGCGCCCTGCGTCCCGTCGATCCCAAGGCGGAGATAGTGCGCCGCGTCTAGACAGCGCTGACCCGCCGCCATGAACCCCCGCTTGCCGAGCATGGCCGTACGGATCCCCATGGCCAGCGCGATGAGCCCATGGTTGGTGCAGATGTTCGACGTCGCCTTCTCGCGCCGGATGTGCTGCTCCCGGGTGGACAGGGTGAGTACGTAGCCGGGGTGTCCCTCGGCATCCGCGGTTCGGCCCACCAGACGCCCCGGCATCTGCCGGACGAACGCCTGAGATGCCCCGAACAGCCCCACACCCGGCCCCCCGAACTGGGGCGGCACCGCGAGGGCCTGTCCCTCCGCCACACAGATATCGGCGCCGCGCGCGCCTGGGGCATCGAGCAGCGACAGGGCGTAGGGCTCGGAGGTGGTGGTGATCAAGAGCGCGTCATGCGATTCGGCGAAACGCCTCGCGACATCGAGGTCCTCGACGCAGCCGAGGAAGTTTGGATACCCGACGACGACGGCTGCGGGCGCTTCCCCTTCGGGTGCGGCTTCCCAGTCCGTCAGTCCCCTCGAGTCGAGCGGTATCACCCCGACCGTGTCGTGCTCGTCGATCCCTTGGATGTAGGTCCGAATCGTCTCGGTGTACTCAGGATGGAGGCCGTCGCTCAACAGTACCCGCGTGCGGCGCTTGATTCGTCGCGCCATCAAGACGGCTTCAGCGGCACCACTTGCGGCGTCGTACATCGAGGCATTGGCGACGTCGACCCCGAGGAGCTCGCACACGATGGTCTGAAACTCGAAGATGGCCTGAAGTGTTCCCTGCGAGAGCTCGGCCTGGTAGGGCGTGTAAGCCGTGTAGAACTCACTGCGCTGCAGGAGCTGGTCGACGGCCGGAGGCACGTGATGCCGATACATCCCAGCCCCGAGAAAAGAGAGCATCGTGGGTCCGGTATTCCGGTTCGCCAGCGACGTGAGGTGTTGCATCAGCCGTGGCTCATCGAGCGCCGGCTCCAAGTCGAGGTCGCCGTCGACCTGGTAGTCGCTCGGAATCGCCGCGAACAAGCCATCGATGTCGGCGACACCGACTCGCGCCAGCATGGCGGCGATTTCGCGATCGGTATGGGGGAGGTATCGCACGTGTTGCGTGTGTCAGCCGTCTAGGGTGCCCAGGTATTCTTCGTATTTGGCGGCATCCATCAAACCGTCAAGCTCGCCTTGGTCAGAGGGCCGAATCGTGATCAGCCAGCCGTCTTCGTACGGCCCTTCATTGACGAGCTCCGGGCTCGACTCGAGATCGGCGTTGACGTCGACGATTTCGCCGCTGACGGGTGCGAAGAGCTCACTGACCGTCTTGACCGATTCGATATCGCCGAAGCGCTCATGGGCTTGGACGTCTTCCCCAGGTGCAGGCATGTCCACGAGGGTCACGTCGCCGAGCTGCTCGACGGCGTAGGCCGTGATCCCGACTCGGATCACGTCACCCTCGATCCGCGCCCACTCGTGCTCGCGCGTATATCCTAGATCCCTTGGAAACGTGGCCATCATCACCTCTTGTAAAACGGGGTCCTCACTACCACGGCATCCACCACCTTGCCACGGATCTCAATTCCCAAGGCGGTCCCAACCCGGCTGAGGCCTTTGGGCACATAGCCGAGTCCGATGTTCCGTCCAACCGTCGGGCCCGGCGAGCCGCTGGTGACGGTTCCGACGACCCGGCCAGCGGTGACGATCGGGTACCCGTGGCGTGCGATTCCGCGTCCGGTCATCTCGAGCCCGACGAGGCGTCGGTCGAGGCCCGCCTTCTTCAGGGCGACCAGCGCGTCTCGGCCCACGAAGGGAGCCCCGTCGAGCTTCACCACCCAACCCAGCCCGGCCTCGAAGGGGTGAGTCGTCTCGTCAATGTCATTGCCGTAGAGCATGAGCCGGGCTTCGAGCCGAAGGGTGTCGCGGGCGCCAAGGCCGACGGGTGCCAGGCCGTGAGTACCCCCGGCCCTCATGAGCGCTCGCCAAAGGGGTGCCGCGTCGGCGCTTGCGCAGAAAATCTCGAACCCGTCTTCGCCGGTGTACCCCGTGCGGGCCACGATCGCCTCGACCCCATCGAGCTTGGCTTCGACGACACGAAAGGTGTCGAGGTCGGTGACCGCGGGGGGCGCGCCGAGATCTCTCAAGATCGCTTCGGCACGCGGGCCCTGAAGTGCGAGGAGTGCCATCCGGTCTGACGCGTCTTCGAAGCGTACGCTGGGGTCGAGCCGGGAGCGGAAGTGGGCGGCGATCTTGTCGCGGTTCGACGCGTTGCAAACCACCATGACCCGGTCGCGCTCAAGACGATACACGATCAGATCGTCGAGAATAAACCCATCATCGTTGCAACAGACGGTGTACATCGCCCGGCCCACATCGAGTTGCGAAGCGTCGTTCGTGATCAGCGCGTCGACCGCCTGAAGCGCGTCGCCGCCTTCGATGAAGAGTTCGCCCATGTGAGAGACGTCGAAAAGGCCGGCTTGGTTTCGGACGGCCGCGTGTTCTTGCTTGACGCCGGCGTACTGGACAGGCATCCGCCACCCCGCGAACGGCACGAGCCGAGCTCCGAGCGCACGATGTTCCTCGATCAGCGGTGTTTCACGAAGCGGTTCACTCACGGTCGCGGGAGCTTAGGGAGGCGAGCATGGGGTTTCAAGGCTTGCCCGCGCGTCCGCGCAACGTTTCGGCACCTCGACCGATACCCACCGCGTGCCTTTCACCCAGACCCTGCGCCTCGCCCGCGGCGACAACGCGGTCCAAACCTACCTGCTCGACGGCGACCCGCTCGAGGTGGGGTCCAATCCCCGATGCGAGATCCACGTCGACGCCCGGGGGTTTCCCGAGCGGGCTTGGCTGGTCGTGGCCCTGGGTCGAGCGCCCCGGCTCTACAACCTAGCCGCCTCGCGCCGCGATCGCGGCGTTCCCATGCCGGCCGGGCGCCCCGTGCCCATCGGTCACGGCTTCACCCTCACGCGGCTCGAGCAACGCGAAGCGCCGCGGGTCAGGGGTCGCACCGATGTTCTTCGTCCGCCGGTCCATGCCTCCCGTCCGGTCTCGTTGGTCTATGGTCGGGGCCCCGAGGCCCGCGCGGTGGCCATCGAAGAGGCGCCCGTCTCGATCGGTTCGGGTCCGGAGAACACCCTCACGCTCCCCGACCGGGCTGTGAGCCGCAGCCACTGTAGGCTCGAACCTCACGGTCATGGCGTTTCTGTCCGCGACCTCGACAGTACCAACGGCACCTGGGTCGACGGCGTGCGTGTCCGTCGCGCGAGGCTAAGGCCGGGCGCGGTCATTCGGGTGGGGCGAACCCGTCTCCGGGTCGCTGGCCGGGCCCCAACGGAGGGAGGCTCCGATCGCCTCGTCGCGGCTTCGGGCTCGATGCTCGACACGCTCGCCGACGTCGATCGGTTTGCAGCGTTGCCTTGGCCGGTCTTGGTGTGCGGCGAGACGGGGGTCGGCAAGGAGCTCGTCGCGCGCGCGCTTCACGAACGAAGCCCGAGGCGCGAGGGTCCGTTCGTCGCGATCAACGGCGGCGGTCTGCCCGGTGAGCTCATCGAGAGCGAGCTCTTCGGTCATGAGCGGGGTGCGTTCACCGGTGCGGTGCAGTCTCATCGAGGCGCCTTCGAGCGCGCCCACGAAGGGACGCTCTTCCTCGACGAGATCGCGGAGCTCGCACCGTCGCTACAGAGTCGGCTCCTTCGTGTGCTCGAGACTTGGCAGGTTCGTCGCGTCGGTGGCGAGGCCGCTCGGCGGGTCGATGTGCGGTTGGTCTGCGCGACGCATCGTGACCTGGCGAGGCTCGTGAGCGAGGGGCAGTTCCGGGCCGACCTCTACTACCGAGTCCATCGGCTCGTCATTCGCGTGGCGCCACTCCGCCAACGACCGGCCGACATTACCCCCATCGCGAACCATGTTCTGCATTCACTTGCCGGCGTCCTCGGTGAAAAGTCGCTGTCTGAGCGCGCCGCGGCGCGTCTCCGCGGGTACTCGTGGCCAGGCAACACGCGGGAGCTTCGCAACACCATCGAGCTTGCCGCGGCCATGAGCGACGCGGCTGTCATCGGCGCCGACGCGGTCGACGAGGTCTTGCGGAGGGCCAGGGATGTTGGCGCGCGTCCAAGCGCGGCCCTTCTCCGAAAGGCTCTCGCCGATCACGGTGGCAACTACGCGGCAACAGCACGGGCCGTCGGGATCCCACGGTCCACCTTGCGCGACCGGCTCAAGGGCGCCGGGTGACGCGTGTGCGGGTGGCGAGCGACTCGCGGGTCCGCCGAACTCGTAGGTCGACCAGGTCGCGAAAGACCCTCCACACGCGTTTCAACCCCGCCGACTTCGAGTGACCAGAGCGGCGCGGTCTGCAGGCGATGGTCACCTCGCTCGCGCGCGTCCCGTCACCGAGCATCCGAATCGGGAACTCAAAATTGAGGAAGAACGTGTCTGGCCTGAGTTGGTCGGGGTCGAATAGGGGTCTTCGAAACAGGTAGGGCCCGTCGCTTCGCATCCGAACTCCATGAACGAGCAGGATGAGCGAGCGTACACCGGCGGACAGCACCTTTCGGTGAAGGCCGTCGGCGCGGTCCTCGTAGACGCTGAACACGACGTCTGTGCCGTCCTGGGTTGCCGCGTCTCGGAGTTGCCCGATCGCGTCAGGCGCGATCTGTCCATCTGCCGGCATGAAGGTGACCCAATCCCCGCGTGCGGCGCGAACCCCAGTCTTGAGCGCAGCGCCGATTCCGCGATTCCCAACATGGGAGTGGATCTGGTGCTTGATTCCGGCGAGGACGGCCGCGGCGGCGCCGACGGTCCCGTCCGACGAACCGTCGTCGACGAACACGACCTCGGAGTTTGGCTCGTGCGAGGACAGCCACTGGCGGAGCTCTTGAAGGACCGGGCCGACGTTCGTTTCTTCGTTGTACGCGAAGACGACGACGCTGAGGTCGAGGGATGTCATTCTGGCCGGCCCTTTGTCACGCGGGCGGGGACGCCGACTGCGACCGAGTAAGGAGGCACGTCGGTGGTGACGACGGCGCCCGCGCCAACCTGTGCACCTCGCCCAATGGTCACGCCTGGAAGAACGATGGCGCCCATGCCGAGGTCGCTGTCGTCTTCGATGACGACCGGCGCAAAGTCGATCGGTGCGTGGAGGATCGGGATGTCGCGCCCCGCCTCCCGATGAAAGGACGTGATCACTTTGACACCCGGCCCAATGCCGACCGACCTTCCAATGGAGATGCCCCCGGCGCTGTGCAAGAAGGCCTGCTGCCCGATCCAAGTCTGGTCTCCAATGCGCATCTTGTTCTGGTGGTAACCTTTGAGGATGGCCTGGTGTCCGACGTAGACGTTCGTCCCGAGTTCGATGTTCTCCGGGTGGAAGACGAGGACACCCGCCTCGAAGACACAGTCAGGACCGCACCGACCGAGCTCTTCGACTTGAAACGTCCCATCCCCGTGACTCCGGTGACGCATGGATTAGAGATTAGCAGGACTCGAGGGCATCCCCGTAAACTTCGGCGTGACGGGCCCGAGCGCTTCAGCGAGCGTCTCGAAGTAAGCCGCCAGGTCGGTCGCATGGGTGGCGCGTGCGATCAGCGATGCATAGTGAAGGTTCTTGGCCGGATGGCCGAGCGCAGTTCGGGGGTCGTAGTCGGGCGCCGGTGACGATTGGGGCTCGACGCGTTCAGGGATCACCGAGAGGTCGACCTCGTCGAGACCGTCCTCGAGGGGGACGCCCGCGAGAAGGCTGGTCACCGCGGAGCGCGCAAGGCCATGCCGCCAAAGATCATGACCGCGGTCGAATGCAACCAACGCCAAGAGCCCGTCTGTCCCGGGGGACCCGTCGTCGAGGGTGGCCATGGCTTCGGCCGCGTGTCGCGTGATGGCCGGGGGCTCAGTGGCCGCCTCACACGATGTCGCGACGTCGAGGAGCCAGTCGGCCGGGCATGTGTTCAGACCGAGCTGCTCCGCGAGCTCGACGCGTTCGATCTGAATGGGGCGGTTCGGGTTTGCCGCCAGAAACCGTTCGACACGACCCGGGTTGCCTCCTTCGCCGCGGAGCTCGAACTCGGCGAGCCCCGGATGCTGGCGGTGGACGTGCGCCCAGTACCAAGACGAGCCGGCCAACCCGTATGCGATTGACACCACGTCGGTGCGAAGGCCGAGTTGTTCCTGGAGGTACCAAATCGCACCCACCCAATGGTCGCGTTCGACCAGCAGGATCCCGTCTTTCGGTGCGGCGAGAAGCGATTGGTAGGCGAGCTCTTCGGTGTAGGCGTCGCTGCGGCGCGTGCGGTCGAATGCGCCTGGCGGAACGGCGATCGCCAAAGATGCGATCAAACCGACCAACACCAACGCAAGACCGGACCGATCGAGCGCGACTCTCGCGACCAGGAGTCCCGTGCCCGCGGCGCTGATCCACATCGGCAACGCCAGGTAGCCGAGGTAGTCGAGGACGTCGGGGGCGAACACGCCATTGCGCGCCAGGAACCCCGTGAAGAAGGACAGGGTGATCGTCAAGAGCGAGATGCCGAAGCCGGAGGGCTGGCGAAACACGAGAAACCCTACGAAACCGGCGAGCACAACCGCGAACGCCGCGTTGTGAAGAGACCATACTCCGAGATCCACCACGTGACCCCACCACAGGTCGATCGAGTCGACCTGTTTTGGGGCGAAGTCTGCCGCGGTGAAGTACCGTCGGACCGACGTCGCGTCGACCGGCTGACCCCACACCAGTGCATCTTCGCGAGACGCGACAGCGAAGACGTAGGCGTAGGGGAGGAGACCGAGCACGCCCCCAAAAACAAGTGAGAGGAGCTGTCGCGGCCAGATCTTCCGCATCGCGGTTCGGACGATCAGAACCGGAGCGACCCCGAGTGCGGCGCCGGCCGCGCAGACCGGGTTCGTGCTCGCAGAGAGGCCCAACGCGCATCCGGCCGCGAAGTACACCCCGGCGCGTGCTTCGGGGTCGTGAAGGATCGGCGCCAGCTTCGCGAGCGCCCAAAGACCGCAGAAAACGGCCAGGGGGTACACTTCGATGCGCGTCGCAGGCTCCCAAAGGAAAGGTAGCGCCCCGATGAGGGCCACCGTGGGCGCGACGAAGCGCTGTGCGCGGTCGACGTCGTCGCGGTTGAGGTCGATCGCGGTTTGGGCGAGGCTGGTTGCCGGAATCACGGCGAGCGCGCCGAACAACGCGGAGAGGCCGTTCAGTGCCACCAAAGGGTCGACACCCGGCAGTCGCGCGGCCATGGCGCCAAGGAACGTATGGAGCGGCTGCCCAAGAGGGTGTCCAAGCCCGAGTTGTTCTGCGACCAGCGCGAGTTCGGGGCTGTCGTAGAGGGAGAAGCTCCGAGACATCGTGATCGCGTAGAACACGAAAAGGCTCAGTGCGGCGACCCCGGTTCCGCGACGAGATCGTACGCGCAAACCGAGAAGGACCTCGGCCTCAGGGATCATCAGGGCCCCCGGAGATCGGGATCCACAAGTTGATCAATCCACCAACACCCGCGGAAATCAGTTGGCAAGCCCAGAAGCTGAGAGAACCGGCGTACGCCGTCGCTTCCGGCACACCGACGGTACCGTAGAGCGCGGCAAAGGCCGCCTCCCTGACGCCCGCTCCTCCGACTGTAAACGGAAAGAACGCCGAGGCGCTGATCAGCGGCATCGCGACGGCCGACTCATCGAGCGTGACGCCCGGATCGAGTGACGCCATGATGGCGTGCCCGGCGACCACGTTCAGCGCATGGATCAGTAAGGACGCCGCGATGGCCCCGACGAAGGGGCTCCATACTCGCAGTCGCGGAAGCGCGCGGAGCGGCTTCGCGAGCGCGTCGGGGAGCCAGGGCGCGAGGCGCGGCGCCAAGGCGATTCCCGAGATCGCGGCGAATCCCGCCGCAAGTCCCAGGGTTGCCCAAAGGCCGACGTCTTCGAGTCCGGGAAGCGGATGGGCGAGATACGCGCCAGCCGCCAGCGCGAGGAGCGCCGAGACCCCGAGGACGCGTTCGATGAAGACGACCGCAACCCCGGTGGTTCCCCCTGCCCAGCTCATGTCTCCGAAGGCCTTTCGGCTCGCTACACCGCGAAGGACATCACCGCCGACGCCGCCGGGCGCGTACGTGTTGTAGAAGTGTCCGACCAGGTATAGGTGTGCGAGTCGCGTGAGTGAGGGAATCTCGACTGCGCCGTAGGCACGAAGGAGCAAGCGCCAACGGAGCACCCCCAGACCGAGACCGACGAACACCATGGCGAGGGCGCCGAGCGCTGCTCCGACCGAGAGCCTTCGCCAGGCGGCGACGACCTCGCCGGGGTCGACGCGGCTTGCCAAATACGCCACCGTGCCGACCGTGACGGCGATCCGCCCCCACTTCAGCAGACGCCTTCGCCCGCTGGCGTTGTCCGCTCCCCCGCTTTCGTTCATCTCAGCGCGCTAAGCCTAACGTGTCTCGGAGCTCGTTGAGCAGTTCCGGGGCGCGAACCTCGACCGATTGCTGCAATCGCGGCAGAAAGTCCGCCACCGCCGCGCGCTGCTGCCCAAGGATGGCGAGCCTGGGCCTCGTTCGAAGCGAGTCGGTCAGTCGGTCGAGCACGAACGTCGGGTCCCGGTACTCGTGCGGGGTTCCCCAGTTGCGAAGCCTTCGTTGAAGCTTCCCGAAGGCCAAGCCCTGATCCTCCCAAAGGACCGCGTCGTGCGTCTCCTGTCGAAGGGCGTCGTCGTAGGCGGATCCGTGTCCCGCATCGCTTGTCAGGAGTCCGTCGAGGAACATCTCGACTCCAACGTGCGCCACCGCGCGCGCGGTTCCGCGCCGAACGCCAAGCTCCGTCAGTTCATCCAGACCGACGCGACAAAGCGAGACGAACACCCGTGACTGGTGAAAGGCATCGTCGGTCTCGTGATGAAGCGCGACTCCGGCACGGAGGGCTTCTTGTCGGACTTCGAGAACACGGACGTGGGTCATGCCTTCGAAGTCGGGGAGCATGCTTCCGAGGACGCCGAACGCATCTTGCCCCTTCCAAGCGGCGACGACGGCGTGCCCGAAGAAGTTCAAAGGCCGAGCTCCTTTTCGATCCGAGCGCGGCCGGTGGGGCCGCAGAGCTCGTCGACGTTGCAGCGCCAAACGACCCCCGGCTCGCTCCTGAACCAGGTCCGTTGGCGTCGCGCGTACGTTCGGGTCGATTTTCGAATACGCCGCCGGGTCTCGTCCAGCGGAACGTCGGCCTCGAGGTGCTCGCGAACCTCGCGATACCCGACGCTCCCGAACGGGCGGACCTCACCGCCCCATTGCGCCAGGAGCGTCCTAGCCTCGTCGACCCAACCGGACTCCAACATGGCGCTGATCCGTCGTGTCACGGCCTCGTCGTGTTCGGTTCGATCCATGTCGAGTACGACAAAGGTGTCGCGGTAGCGAGGTTCGCCGAGGGCATGGTCGCGACGGAGCTCGCCTAGCGGCGTTCCGGTTTGTTCAAAGACCTCCAGTGCGCGCACGATGCGGAACAGGTCGTTCGGATGCACTTGCCCAGCGGTGATCGGGTCGACTCGTGCGAGGCGGTCGTGGAGCGCCTCTGACCCCTGTTCGGCCCCATCCGCTTCGAGTCGGCTCCGGACTGACTCGTCGAGGGGTGGCAACTCGACAAGGCCCCGCAGAAGGGCGCGAAGCCAAAGCCCGGTTCCTCCAACGACGATCACGAGCTTGCCCCGGGATGAGATATCCGCGATGGCGTGGTCCGCGAGTTCCGCGTACCGGCGGGCGTCGATGTCTTCGTTCGGATCGATGACATCGATCAGGTGGTGCGGGACAGTTTCTCTTTCCTCCAGCGTCGGTTTCGCGGAACCAATATCGAAGCCTCGGTAGACCTGCACGCTGTCGGCGCCGACGATTTCCCCATCGAACGCTGCGGCGATCGCAAGGGCGGCGCGCGACTTCCCCGTCGCCGTCGGACCCGCGAGCACGAGAATTTGAGTGTTCCGCATCAAGTGTCTTCTTCGGCGTTGGGGAGCGGAAGTTCACCGCGAACACAAGCATGATGCCTGGGGTCTTCGAGGGTGATTCGACTCAACAGGATGCGCGCGGCTCCAGGGTCCATCGGCTTCCCGGCAGGCACTGCGCCGCTCTTGGCCAACGACTGGATGACAGCGTCGCGCGGGACATTGGCTTGGTCGTTCAGCGAGGCCAGCGCGCCCACGAACGCCGCTCGTGCGGCGGCGTTTCCTACGGCGGACGGCACCGACCTGAGCACGAACGAGCGGCCACCCATCGACGACCATTCGAACCCGACAGAAGCCATCAGCGTATCGTGCTTCTCGAGCGCTCGTTGCGCCGCGTCGTCGAGTTCCAGTCGATCCGGGAACAGGAGCGCTTGGCGAGTCAGCGGGCCTGCGTCGAGTGCTCGCTCGATTTCATCCGTGAGGACCGCCTCCTCGGCTCGGGCGCGGTCGATGAGGTAGAGCCGCGACGGACCCTCGGCCAAGAGGTAGCGGTCGTGCAGCTGTGCGACCAATCGAAGCCCGTTCGTCGGGCGCGCATCATACGCATCGACCCCCTCGGAGACCCTCGGCGGTGACCACGCACGGGCTTCGTCGACCCCGCTCGGAGATGGGAGCGTGGTCGACGTGGGTCCGCGAGAGGCCATGGGATCGGATCGACCTGGCTCGGCGCGAAGTCGGCTTCCGAGGATGCGGCTGAGTGCGTCAACGACGCCGGCCGCCCGTCGGAAGCGAACCTCAGTCTTCTGCGGGTGCGCGTTGACGTCGACGTCCTCGAGCGGCAGCGTTAGGGCCACGATGCCCCGTGGGTAGTGGCCTCGTGGGAGCCGGTCGCCATAGGCAAACGCCACCGCGCGTGCGAGGGCACGGTCGGCGACCGGTCGCCCATTCACATAGATGAACAGGTGGCGCGGGCCGGGTCGTGCCAGGTTCACGGGGGCGAGCACGGCGCTGACTTCGAGGCCTTCGCGCGAGGCGGTCAACTCGTCGAATCGAACATCTCCGAAAGCCTGGTAGGCGCGTTCGGCGAGCGTTCGGACGGGTGGGTAGTTGCGGGTCGCTCGGCCCTCCGACGACGCTTCGAGGCGTAGTTCTGGGTGAATCAATGCCGTTCGCTGGCAAATCTCCATGATCTTCGAGGTTTCAGTCTGCCGAGCCTTCAGGAACTTCCGACGCGCTGGAACATTGTAGAAGAGGTCTTGGACGTCGACAGTGGTGCCCGCCGGGCATCCGCAGGGCTCACACACGCGGTGCTCACCACCCTCGATGACGATCCGGGTGCCTTCGGCGTCCTCAGGGCGGCGGGTGGTCAGCGACATCCGCGCGACGGCGGCGATCGAGGGCAGGGCCTCACCTCGGAAGCCGAGCGTCTGAACATGCGTCAGGTCTTCGAACGAGCGTATCTTGCTGGTCGCGTGCCGCTCGACGCATAGCTCCGCATCCTGGCGTGACATGCCGGTACCGTCGTCGGACACCCGTACCTGGGCTCGGCCTCCGTCGTGGACGTCGACCGAGATTTGGCGCGCACCGGCGTCGAGGGCGTTCTCGAGGAGCTCCTTCACCACATTGGCGGGGCGCTCGACGACCTCCCCAGCCGCGATTTGGTCGATCAGGGTAGGATCGAGCTTTTGGACCGTGGTGCCCACCGCGTGCGCGTATCAAAGGTCCTCGGGGTTCGCAACGGCGGGCACGCGCCGAGACGGGCCAGGGGCGGCCCCATTTGGCCCCTCCGAAGCGCCGATGCTACCGTGAAAACACGAGTGGGGGAGCTCGCGCGCGTGAACAAAGTATGTCCCACCTGTAGGTTTCAGTACGGGGGCGGAGAGGTTTTCTGTCCGGTCGACGCGTCGCGTCTCGTGACCACCTCGCAGATGGGCGGCAAGCCCCTCGACCCGGACGATCCCCTGGTCGGCACGCTGCTCGCGGGGCGCTACGAGGTCATTCGCCGGATCGGCGAGGGCGGCATGGGTCTCGTTTACGAAGGCAAGCACCGGGACATCGACAAGCCGGTCGCGATCAAGGTGCTGCGCGACGACCTCTCGGGCAGACCCGAGGTCGTCGCCCGTTTCCGTCAGGAAGCCAAGAGCGCGTCCCGCATCGGCCACCGCAACATCGTCAACGTATCGGACTTCGGCGAAACGCAGTTCGGCGCCAGCTACTTCGTCATGGAGTACCTCGACGGAGAAGACTTGGCGAACGTCCTCGGCAGAGAGGGGACGATCGGCGTCGAGCGCACGTGCCGGATCGTTCTTCAGTGCTGTCACGCGCTCGGTGCCGCGCACGACAAGAAGATCGTGCACCGCGACATCAAGCCCGAGAACATCTTTCTCACGGCCAGGGAGGGCAATCCCGAGTTCGTGAAGATCGTCGACTTCGGGATCGCGAAGATGGGCGACATCGAGACGGAAGGTCAGCCCGGCCGAAAGCTCACCAAGACGGGGATGATCTTCGGGACGCCCGAGTACATGTCGCCCGAGCAAGCGGCTGGCAAGGACCTCGACCATCGCGTGGACATCTACGCGCTCGGGATCATCCTCTACGAGTGCCTTGCCGGGACGGTGCCTTTCGTCGGCGATACGTTCATGGGGGTGTTGACGCAGCACTTGTTCGCCAAGCCACCGCGTATCGTCGAGAGCAATCCCGAAGCCGCCGTGAGCCCCGAGATCGAACTGGTGATCAGCAAGGCGCTCGCCAAGGACCCGAACGATCGGTACCAAACCACGGCGGAGCTGGCCGAGGCGGTCGAGTGCGCGCTCGACGGGCGGGTCAGCACGGCCACCGCAGTCAGTGCGGCCCGGGCTGAGCCGCTCGAGTTTTTGGCGACCGACCCGGCGCCGCCGCCGGTTCGTCGCAAGCCGCGGTGGGTCTGGGGCGTGGCGGTTTCGTTCGCCTTGGCGGTTGGCGTGTGGCTTGGTCTCGGTACCTCCAGCAAGGAAGCCGACGCGAGCGAGGAAACACCGCGGGCTTCGGCTGCAGCACCGGTAGCCGCGGCGGAACCTCCGGACCAAGTCGTCGAGGCCGGCGCTTCGGTCGACGAATCGCGTGCCGAAGCCGAAGTTCCTACCGTGGTCGACGTCCATGTGGCCACGGCGCCGGCCGGCGGGGCGGTCTTTCACGCCGACGGTTCTTCGGCCTGCGAGAAGGCGCCATGCACGCTCGTGGCCGTCCGCGGGACGCCCCTCATCTTGCGTGCCAAACTCGGTAAGCGCACCGGCCGCACCCTGATCACGCCGACGCAAGAGGAAACAGTGCTGATCGAGCTGAAGACGCCCCGAAGAGTCGCCGCGAAGCCGCGCAACACCGCGGAAGTCAAGCCCCGCCGTACGAAGCCGGATGCGAACCGCGCGTCCGACCTCAAGGTCCCAGCGTGGGCTCGGTGAGTGACGCCGAAGCCAAGACCTTAGCGGACCTCGAGTGGGAACAACTGGCACAGGCTGTGGCCGACCGGTGCCAGGGCCCCCTTCGCGATCGGCTCGACCTGCCCCTCGCGAATAGCTTCGAAGAGACCGCGCGGGCGCTGTCGGAGTCCACCGAAGCCTGGCAACTCCTCCGTCGCGGCGAGCCGATCCCGCTTGAAGGGCTGAAAGCAGTGGAGCCATCCCTGCAACACCTCGAGCGGGATGGTGTGCTCGATGGGGAGGCGCTTCGCGACATCAAGCTCTCGCTGCGCGCTGCGGCGACGCTTCGGCGGTTCCTGAGTGAGCGAAGGTCGCTGGTTCCATTTCTGGATCGGGCGTGCGCCGTCGACCCTACACTCGAAGGCCTTGAAGACGAGATTGGCATGTCGGTGGGCGACGATGGCCTGCTCCTCGACTCGGCGAGTGTCGAGCTCGCGCACTTGCGTCAAGAAGTCGGCAACCTTCGCGGACGCATCGTTCGCAAGCTCGAGGAGTTGATCGCCAAGCGAAGCGCGATCCTTCAAGACTCGTTCTACACGCTGCGCGAGGGGCGCTACGTCCTGCCCGTTCGCGCAGACGCACACGAGAAGTTCCACGGCATCGTCCATGGGGCGAGCGCGAGCGGGGCCACGATCTTCGTCGAACCGCGTGAGCTCGTCGACCGAGGGAACCGTCTGAAGATGGCCCAGGCGGAGCTCGACCGTGAAGAGCGGCGAATCTTGGCGGCCGTCTCAGACCTGGTGCGGCAGTACGTCCCACAGCTCCGTGCCGCCGCCGAGGCGCTCGACCATGCAGACCTCCGCGCAGCGAGCGCGAAGCTCGCCGTCGACCTCGACGCCCACTTCGTGACGCTCTCCGAACATCCGACGATCTCGCTCCGGGGTGCGAGGCACCCGTTGCTCGCGCTTCAGGGCCTGGACGTTGTCCCGAACGACATCGAGCTTCGAGGGGGAGAGGCGCTCGTGATCTCGGGGCCGAATGCCGGCGGTAAGACCGTCGCGCTCAAGATGCTCGGCCTAGCCGCCTTGATGACACGGGCTGGCCTCGCGTTCCCAGCGGATGAGGGCGGCGTCTGCGGGTTCTTCTTGCCGGTGCTGGCCGCGGTCGGCGACGAACAGAGCTTGGAGCGGAGCCTGTCCACGTTCTCGGCTCACCTGATGACTCTCAAAGCTGTCATCGCGCACGCGGACGAGCGCGTTCTCGTCCTGCTCGACGAGCTTGCCGGCGCTACCGATCCGGAGGCAGGCGCGGCGCTCGCTTGCGCGATCGCCGTCGAGCTGGTCGAGCGTCGCGCCGCCGTGGCGGTCACCACGCACTACGAAGCGCTGAAGGCGCTAGCGGCCAACCGAGACGACATGAAGAACGCGTCCGTGGGGTTCGACTTCGACCGCATGGCGCCGACGTTTCAGCTCAGCATGGGTGTTCCGGGAGGTTCGAACGCCCTCAACGTCGCCCGGCGTTACGGCATTCCAGAAGAGATCATTCGGGAGGCCGAGCGCGCGCTTCCCGATCACGCGCGTAGCTTCGAAGCACTCGTGGCGGAGCTCGAGGCGGCGAAACGCCGGGCGACGACGGAAACCGAGAAGCTCGAACGCGATCGAGCGGCGCTTGCCGAGGCTGAGTCCAAGCTCGAGGCGAGGCGCGTGGCGCTCGAGGCCCGAGATGCCAAAGGGCTCGGAGCGGAGGCGGCGCGGCTCGTCGAGCAGGTTCGCGAACTCCAGGGACGATTCGACGCGGCCAAAAAGGAGCTGCGCCAGCGGGCGTCGACCGAAGCCTTGGGGGTGGTTCAGGCTCTCGCCAGCGAAGGAAGTGAGCTCCTCTCCAAACTCGACGAAGAGCGGACGAATCTCGAACCGGAGCCGGTGGAGACCACGGAGATCGACCCGGCCGCGGTCAGGGTCGGAGACCGGGTTTGGGTCAACCGGCTGAGAAGCGTGGCGGAGGTCATCGAGACCGAGGCGCGCGGGAAGATCCGCGTGTCCGCCGGGATGATGAAGCTCTGGGTCGACGTCACGGATCTGCGTTCGGTCAAGCAAGCCGAGGTGGGCCGACGGGAGAACAGAGTACCCGCCCCGGCGGTTGCCCCCGCGGCACCCAAGCGAACGGTTCGAACGCGGGACAACACGCTCGACGTCCGTGGGATGCGCGCGGACGAGGCCGTCGCGATGGCGGTTGCGTTCCTCGACCGCATGTTCGGCGCCGCCGAGCCATGCGCCTTCATTCTGCACGGAGTTGGAAGTGGGGCGCTCAGGGAAGCGATTCACGCACATCTTGCGCAAGACACGGCGTACGTCAGCGACTATCGGCAGGCGACCCCCGAAGAGGGGGGGCCTCAGCTCACGGTCGTTTCACTGAAGTGATCGCCTGGCGCCGGGCCGAGTTCGAGGCGAGGTTGACCTAGGCTTCTCGGAGCTCGGTGCTTGGCTCGTGTCGCGAGATGTAGCGCCAGACTGCCAGCCCGATCGCGATCATGGCCACCGAGGACCACTGCGCTGGGGTAAGCCCCGCGTAGCGCACATCTCCGCCCTCGAGCGGAGCGGCCCGCAAGAAGTCGAGGAAGAACCGAACGGGTGCGTAGACCAGGGGCAAGAGTGCGCAATAGAAACCGACCACGCGCCTTCGCCGTCGCTCGAGGGCAAAGAACAACGCGATGATCGCGAGACTGTACAGCACTTCATAGAGGCCGAGGTCGTGACGCGGGAGATACGGCGGCGCCCCGAAGTGATAGTCGGCGACAGCCAAAGGAAAATCGGTGACCTTGCCCGCGTGGTCGTGCACCACGAAGCAGCCGGTGCGGCCGAAAAGCCAGCCGACGGGGAGTCCGAAGCACACCGCATTGGCGTACGGAAGGAGCGGCTTCTTGGTTCGCCAGCGCCAAAGGAAACACCCGAGGATCCCGCCAAAGAAGCCACCGTAACTCGAGAGCCCGAGCCAAGTGGTGAAGAACTCCGACGGGTGCGTGATCACGCGAATGAAGGTCTCCCGCTCGTAGAAGAAGCCGTTGAGAAGATAGCCGGTGATGAAGCCGGTCACGACGGCCCATGTCACGAGGTCACCGGTAGCGACGACGTCGAGCCCGTTTCGTTCGGCGAAGCGACCCGCCACCCACGCCCCCAGCAAGACGCCCGTGGCCACGAGAACTCCGAAGGGTTGTATCGACAATGTGTCGCCAAGGACGGGCACCGAAAAGGGCAACGGAATGTCCCAGGCTTCGAGGCGGAACCAAGGAATGAAGAGTAGGGCGTTCATCGCGGCGGAGCCTAGCATCGACATCCTTGCACGGCCGCCGGACAGCCGCTAAGGGCTGCGCGAGGTGAAGCCATGACCGAAATCATCGCAGTGGGAGCACGTGAGATCCTCGACTCGCGAGGAAACCCGACCGTCGAGGTCGACGTCGAACTCATGGGTGGCGCGACCGGCCGGGCGGCCGTTCCGTCCGGTGCATCGACAGGTGAGCATGAGGCGCTCGAGTTGCGAGACGGTGACAAGAAACGATACCTCGGCAAAGGCGTCCTGAAAGCGGTTGACAATGTTGTCGCCGAAGTGGCGCCCCAGGTCGTGGGCCTCGACGCACTCGATCAGCTCGGCGTGGATCAGGCGATGCTCGACGCGGACGGAACCGATTCGAAGTCGGTGTTCGGAGCCAACGCGATCCTCGGGGTATCCATGGCAGTCGCACGGGCAGCCGCAGATGCGGTCGGGCTTCCGCTCTGGCGCTACCTTGGTGGGGCGCAGGCGCACGTCCTTCCGACCCCCCTGATGAACATCATCAATGGCGGCGCGCACGCGGACAGCGGTCTCGAGATTCAAGAGTTCATGGTCGTGCCCTACGGCTTCGAGCGATTCTCCGAAGCGCTTCGAGCGGGCGCCGAGACGTTCCACCACCTGAAGAAACTCCTCAAGGACGCCGGCCACGCCACGGGGGTCGGCGACGAAGGAGGCTTCGCGCCGCATCTTGGCACCAACGAAGAAGCGCTTTCGTTCGTCGCCAAGGCGATCGAGGCAGCCGGGTATCGACCGGGCGAGCAGATTGGGATCGCGCTCGATTGCGCCGCAAGCGAGTTCTACGACGCCGGGACCGCCAAATACACGTTCGACAAGACGCCGGTCGACGCGGCGGGCCTCGTGGACACCTATGCCGAGTACTGCTCGAAGTACCCCATCGTGAGCATCGAGGACGGCATGGACGAGAACGACTGGGACGGTTGGAAAGTACAGACCGATCGCTTGGGGGCGAGCGTTCAACTTGTCGGTGACGACCTGTTCGTCACCAACACCTCGCGCGTTCAGATGGGGATCGATCGTGGCGTGGCCAACGCGATTCTCGTGAAGGTGAACCAAATCGGAACCGTGACCGAGACCCTTCGAACCATCCGTCTCGGGGCATTGCACGGCTACGCCTCAATCATCTCGCATCGAAGTGGCGAAACCGAGGACACTTTCATCGCGGACCTGGCGGTTGCCACCGGTGCCGGCCAAATCAAGACTGGCTCGGCATCCCGCTCCGAGCGAATCGCCAAGTACAACCAGCTGATCAGGATCGAAGAGCAGCTCGGCGATCAAGCCGTCTATGCAGGGAAGTCCACCTTCGCAGCTTAGCCCGCTTCGCCGTTTGGGGTTCGGCCTTCCTAGGAAACGAATCGATCGACCGACTGGGTGTCGTACTGGCCCGCGCGAAACGAGTAGTCGGCGAGGATACGGCGTACTTCGCCCACGTTCGTCTCGAACGGTTCGGCCTTGAGCTCCGCGAGGATCCGGTCCATCGCGAGCAACGCGCGGTGACGAATCGGGTCGTAGGTCGTCAGTTTGGCGATCAAAGGTCGGTCGTCCGCGGGTAGGGGGAGGCCCAACGTTGCCGAGGCGGCGGACTGAACGCGGCCTTGCGGCGCCGGTGCGATCGAGAGGGACGCAACGCTCGCGTCCGCGTTGTCGACGGCGACGATCGACGTGGCGAGCGCGTGTCCGCGTGCTTTGAGCGAACGGAGCTGTTCGGTGAGGTTGTCCCCTGAGGCGATGCGAAGCTGCTCGCCGACCAGATCCACCTTGGTGACCATTTCGATCAGGGTGTGATGACGGGGGAGCCCTATCGAGACACCGAGTACCCAGGCGCGTCCATCCGGATCGAGTTGGAACCGGATTTCGAGAAGGCCGGCGTAGCGTAGTTCGCAGGCGAGCCTTCGGGCCGACTCGAAAAGCGACAAGCGAAAGGCTTCGCCGTCCCGACGAAAGAAGAGCTCCGGCGCCGGGCTTTCATGGAGAATCACCCGGTCGTCGACCGATAGGCTGCGATCACACTCGGCGATCGCGATGGCGTCTCCATGGGTGTCGGCAGCGACGAGCACGCCGACCTCGCGAGGACGAAAGATGGCCCCAGAGTCCTCCACGACCTTGACGCCCGCGCGCTCGGCGGCTGATCGGAGCGTGGTCGGGTCGGTAAGGGCGCCAAGGACATCGAGGTCGGTCCCGACCACCGCCAGGTCGGCTTTCTCGGCGGCGCTCGCGAGCTCCCACATCTGTGGCTGACCTTGGTAGCCAAGGTGGACCGCATCGGCCTCGGCTTCGGCGAAGACCCTGGGAAGGGTGTCGGTCGGAATTGCTCCGGTCGCGTCGAGCTCGACCTCGATGGTTCGATCCGCGGCATCGACGTGGCGGCTCGCGGGCTCGTCTTTCGAGGCGATGGCCACCGAGGTGACCCCCATCCGCCGACAGCTTCGAGCGACGCGGGTTGCGGCCTCGCCCCGGCGGAGGATCAAAACGGTCTCAAACATCGGCCGAGCATAGCAACGTCGGCGTGACGGGCACCCCGGGGGGGACTTGACGATTCCGCAGGGCGATCGCAGGAGGCTAGGATGCCCATCTGGCTTCGATCGCGCGGCATCCGGCGTCGGTCGGTGCGCCATCCGGAGGTTGTCTGGCGAGCCGAAGTGATGCTCGACGCCTTGGGGCTTGGTGACGCGGAGCTCTCGATCCTGCTCTGTGATGACGCGACCATTCGAACCCTCAACCGTCGCTATCGCGACCGCAACAAGTCGACCGATGTTCTTGCCTTCGCCATGCGAGAGGGGCCCGGTGGCGAGGCGCAGCCGACGCTCCTCGGCGATGTGGTGATCTCGATGCCGACCGCTGTCGCACAGGCAGAAGAACATGGCCGGACGATCGTCGACGAGGTCACCTTCCTCCTCGCTCACGGCCTTCTGCATCTGCTCGGGCACGATCACGCCACGCCCGCGGAGGAGCGCGACATGTCGGCTCGCACCGAGGCGCTTCTCGAGGCCGTTCGCGCGGCGGGGCGTCGTCGCAAAGCTGTGGAAAAACCCCGCTGAACGCTGACCGGCGCCCCCGAAATTCTGAAGAAGTTTGGGAAGTTCCGGCACTCAACAGGCTGGAAATATGACGGATTCCTCGATGCGCCATTTGCGTGACAGAACCCGCACTACGTCGCGCGGGAACCTGTGGAACACCTGGGGGTAACTCGTTCCAGCATCCGCTCCAGCAGCTCACCCAGGTATTGGACGCATGAAGGATCGGCTTAACCCCTGAATTTTTCTTTGCGAAAGCGCACAAACCCCCTTGTCAGCGCGGAAAACCTTAGGCATAGATGGCGCCGTGCCTGTCTAAGGCTCTTTTCTGGGGGCTTTTTCGCACCGTTGGGCAGGTTAGCGG
>JBCCEK010000016.1:0-38872 GCA_039030295.1 Myxococcota bacterium
GCCCACGCGTTGTTCGAGAGTCGGGTCCCAGGTCCCGCCGCGGGTGGAGGCGGATGGAAAGCACGTCGAGCGGCCGAGGTTGATCCCGCGCGGCCCGTCCGTGAAGCGCATGGGCCCAAAGTCGAACCTCCGGCTTCCTCCGACCGGATAAGCGCTCGTGCGATAGGTCCAGGGCGTCAGCGCAGACCAACCCCTGTAGCCGCCGAGCTGGGAGACGAGCTCGTCGAAAGCCATGCCGCTCACGATGCGTTCGATCTCGGCTTCTTGCGCAGGATCGAGGTTGAGCCTGGGTAGCCGGTCTCTCAGGTCCACCATGCGAAGATACCAGACGCTCGTGGTGGCGAGTTCTTGATCCGCCGGGAACGCTCGAATCCCTTGCCTGTGCCCGACGACCGCTGGAACAGGCTGGGCTTTCGCAGTATCAAGGCAGGATGGGTGCGCGTCCTTTCGATGTTCGCGGAATCGATCATGTCGTCATCCGGGCGGAGGACCCGGAGCGCGTGATCGCGTTCTACCGCGACGTGCTCGGTTGCGAGGTCGAGCGGGAGGTCGCGGAGGTGGGCATCACCCAGCTCCGAGCAGGCTCCTCGCTCATCGATGTGATCGACGTGGCGGGTGAGCTCGGAAAGCTGGGCGGCGGCGCGCCGCGTCGCGACGGGCCCAACATGGACCACTTCTGCGTGCAGATCCTTCCGTGGGATTCGAAGGCGATCACAGCGCATCTCGAAAGCCACGGCATCGATGCACCTGAAGTTCACCGGCGCTACGGTGCACTCGGCTATGGGCCTTCGATGTACGTTCAAGACCCCGAAGGCAACACCGTGGAACTCAAGGGCCCGCCGGACGCCGATTCCTGAGTCAGAGGTCGTTACGGCTTGAGGACGCGAGGGAGCTTTCTACAGACGCGCGCCGTCTCTTGCGTCTCAGCAACGCGGCAATGACCAGGAGCGCGAGGGGCTGTCCGTGCGAGGAGCTGCTCCCGCCGACGGCGCAACCACCCGACCCGCCTTCGACCGGTTCCCCGAGAGGGCCACCGCTGCCCCCGCTGCCCCCGGCAGCGCCACCGGAACCCGCGACACCATCGTCGACGAGCCACTCGAAGGACGCCACGGCGACCTCCGGGCCGTCGGAGGCGCTCGTCAAGACTTGGTACGCGCCCTCGTCGTCAACCGTACCGGAGATCTCCCCCGTCTGATGATCTACCGTGACGCCCGGGGGCAAACCCGAGGCGTCGTAGTAGAGCGCATCCCCATCGGGGTCGTCCGCCTCCAACATCAGGCGCACCGTGTCGCCCGGGCGATCTTGCCTCGAACCGAGCGCCGCGAGGGTCGGGGGATCGTTGGGATCGTCGTCGGGGATGTTCGCGAACAGCAAGGCGCCGTCGATGCTGGCCTTGATGTCGTTGGTAGCCGGTCCCTCCCAGTCGACAGACAGGAACTGACCGACGGTTCCCTCGAACATCGTGACGACGATCTCGTGGTAGCCAGCGTCCAGTTGGACCCCACCAGAACGCTCCTGGGCGCCATGGAGACCGTCGTTGTCGACCACGAGTGCGCCGTCGATGAAGAGCTGACTGCCGTCATCCGATGTCGTGTAGAACGTGTAGTCACCTGAGAACTCCACCCACAAGAAACCCTGGAACCGAATCGCGAAGCCATCGCCTCGCTCGCGGACGGAGATGTCGAAGCCGTCGACGAACCCGGCAGTGCGTGGTGTTAGCGAATCGAAGTCCGGGAGCTGCGTGAGCCCCTCGACCTCGTAGTACTCGTAGGCGACACCACTCCTCGCGATGGTGTTGTCGATCCTCGAGATCCACTCCGCGAGGAGATCGACCGCGTCATCCTCGGGGAGCTCTTTCGCGAGCGGGGGCATGGCCGTGACCCCGACCGCCTCCGCGCGCTGCCAGAGGGCGGAACGAACGGGGTCGCCCGGATAGATCACGACTGTACCCGGAATGCCGAGATCGTCTCGCACTCCGGTCCACACGAAGTTCTGTTCCTCGAACGCGGTGGTGAAGCGGGCGTCGAAGCCGGCGTTGGCCCCGCCCGGCCGATGACAATAGCCGCAGTTGCTATCGAGCCACGACCGGGCGCGATCCTGCAACGAAGCGCTCACATCGCCGAGCGCGGGGGCGGCCGCCAAAGCCTGAACCGACTGATCGTCGAGTACGACGTCGAGCATTCCGAGGTTCGACCAAGCCACCAACTGATTGCCGGTCGTCCCGGAGCCCTCGTAGACGAAGTCCCCGTTGAGCTGGTGCACGCTCGCACCGAGCGCACCCCCGGCGTTCTCTTGGTGGCAGGTGAGGCACTGCCGACGGGATGGGAAGTTCCACGTTTGGGTCCGCGAGCCACCCGATGCGAGCGCGACCTCGTAGTCGGCGGTTTGTGCTTCGGCGAGAAGGTCGGCGTCGCGTTGATCCGCTCGCCAGCGATAGGTGAGCCCGTACCAGTTCCCGTCGGTGCCTCGTACCAAGAAGCGGGTCTCGAGACGCGTGCTGTCGGTGGGGTCGCTCTCGTCGAGGCCGAGCGAGAAATGCTTCATGAAGACGGTACCCGGAGGGAACTCCCAAGGGGCACCCTCAGACAGAACCGCCCGCTCGGAGGCACTGTCTCGTAGGCCGTCGTTCGGGATGGCGACAAACCGCGCTTTGTCCGCCGAGTCTGACCAAAACGGCTGATTGAGACCGTAAGGCACCCAGTAGTCGCTCACGGTGAGCGAATCGAGATCGCTGAACGCCCCAGTCTCCGAGAGCCGCGAAGGGGCGTCTGGAATGGGGTCGTCGATCCGCTCCAGCTGGTAGAGCGGCCCCGTCGTGGTGACGCTACCAAGATAGAGTTCGCCTTGGTTGTCTTGTCCCCAAGTCGCGAGACCCCCGGGCGGGAAATCGGTCAAGAACACCTTGGAGGCGGTCATGGTGGCCTCGTCGAGCGTCACGGCCCAGATGTTTCTTTGTAGGAAGTCGCCCACCAGGTATCGGCCACTCAGACTTGGAAACTTGCTGCCCCGGTAAACGTATCCGCCGATGACTGCGCGAGCCTCGTCCCGCGTGAAATCGAGAACCGGATCGGTCAGCACGCCGATGATCTGCTCTGGCGGGGCGTTGTCGCCTTCGATCAGACCCTCCCGAAAGGGCCAACCATAGTTGTTGCCGCATTCGACGATGTTGATCTCCTCACGCTTGTCCTCGCCGACTTCGCCGAGCCAGAGTCGGTCGGAGACGGCGTCGTAGGAGAGCCTGTACGGATTGCGGTGCCCAAGCGTGCAGTACTCCTCGAAGCTGCCGCCATCGACGTCGAGCCATGGGTTATCGTCCGGGATGCAGTAGTACTGGCCGGAGATCTCGGTGGCGGTGTCGTAGCTTCGCCTCGGGAGATGGCTTCCGCCGGGACACGTCCACGTCCCGTCTCCCGCGTCGACGATATCCACGGCGATTCGGAGAATTCCGCCTTCGAGGCGTTCGACGAGCTCTTGGGAGGTTTCGTAGCGGAACTGGTCGCCAAGCGTGAGGTAGAGGTACCCATCGCTCGCGAACGCCATACTCCCGCCGCGATGGGACGCGTTGAAGGCTTGGATGTTGATCAGAATCCGCTCGGAGTCGAGGTCGGCGGTAGTCGTTTCATCGACCAGCTCGAAGCGGGAAAGTCGCAGGTAGGTGTCGAAGAATCCACCCGTGAACTCACGCGGGTAGTCGTCGTTGCAGTTGGTCAGGTCCGGCGCGAGTCGTGTATCGTCGAGCGGACAGTGTGACGTGTAGAAGACGTAGAAGACGTTCCGATAGGGCGATCCGTCGTCTCCAAAGTCGGGATGAAAGACCAGTCCCATCAAGCCGCCATCGAAGATCACCGCGACGCGGTCACGGAGGTCGAGAAACGGGTCGGCCGAGGTCACATCGTCGCGAACTTCGAACGACTGGATCACCCCGTCACGCGAGCCCACATACAGAAGGTCTTGCGCAGGGTTGGAGGCGATGACCACCGTGCCGCTGAACTCGACGGCCGGAAACGCGTCTGCGGTCTGCCACCCCGCGCTCGCCGGCGAGGTCGGACTTCGCTCTGGGAGCACGCCGTCGAGGAAGGGCCCGACCGCTTCCGCGGTCACGCCAAGCGGACTGGACGTCTCGAGCGCATCAGTGCTCGACTCCGGAGTGTCGGCACATCCCAGTGCGAGGACCGCCAACAGGGAGGTCGCGAAGATCAGACCAAGGAGCCTCAAGGAAATCACCGTTTCGAGAGCAGACCAAGACTATGCGCGGGAACCGAGGCGAAGCCAAGGTGTACCCAAAGCACTCCGCACGGTTTGGGGCGCGAACGCACACACCATCAACGCAAAAGTGTTCCAGAGACCGCCCTACACGTCTTCGGCGGACGGCGCGGATCGCCGAAGCGCCGCGTCTTGGACACTGCCGAGCGCGATGTCACGCGCCTCGCTCGGCGGCAGATCGACTTGGTCGAGCGTAAGCATCTCACCAGCCGCGACCCGCCGCGTGATCGTGGCGCCCGCGAGAATCCCGATGGGCACGTGGTCGGGCCGTTCGGCAAGCCTGACCGCCTCCCCTCGAACGAGGAAGCTCCCAATGCCCACGTCGATTTGATCACCGGGTTGGAGCGCCTTCTTGGCGACGGCAGCCACCCCGATCGTTGGCGTGGCGGAGTTGTTGAGCAGTGGGGGATGGCCTTGGACGGCCTGACGAATCGTGTTGGGAATCTCGAGCGCGCACAGATGGTACGGCCGGACGAGCGTGTAGTGCGGCCCCGGCCCCATCTTCAGCGCTTCGAGCACTGGCCGCTGTGACTCATCGATCGTCGCAATCACAAAAACGCCCGGTGCCTGGCCGGGGACAACGATGAAGTCCGAGATCGGGGTCCCATGGTCGACCGCAGCCGCGGCGAGCTTACCTGTCGCCTCCTCGAAGGTTTCGCTCCTCAGCGCCAGCAACCCCGGCTTGGCGATGTCGGCACCGAACGAGTTGGCGACGAAGGCTTGCTCGATCTGAACCTTGGTCCCGTCGGTGAACGACGTCGTTTGTTGAACGCTGAACCCTTGCCGAGACGCCCAATACTGCATCTCTTCGGCCTTCGGATCGAGGTTCAAAAAGCCCTTCATGTTTCCGTACGCGATCGGTTCGAAGCCCATCCCCGTCGCTTCGAGGTGGAGCGCGGCCTGAACCCCGGGCTGGTCTCCGTGGGCCTCGGTGAGGTAGCCCCGGTCGACGAAGTGTGAGCCGCACGTGACGTGGAACTCGGAGTTCATCGTGATGACAGGCAGCCCCGCGTCCAAGGCTTCACGGACGACAGGCGTCGCGTGCACAGGGTCCCCAGAACACTCGACCACGACATCCGCATGATCGATCACGTCCTGCAGCGAGTGGGTGAGCTGCACGTGTCCCGGCACCTCATCGCATGATTCAAGCGGTCGCCGCGTCAATGCACGGGTGACGCGAAGGTCGCTCATGAGCCGCGCGGAGTCGAACATGCGACGCGCGATGAAGCCTGTACCTACGACTCCGATGCGAATTGTTTTCGTGTTGGGGAAGGACCACATGGGCGCGACCATCTAGAGTCTGGCAAAGATGTCGTCGTCGACCAACTCGCGACGCGATTAGAAGGAAATCGCGGCCCGCGAGGGAGCCGTCGCACAAGCTCCGGTCGTTCCGCATTCTGGCGAATCGTCTTTGCGCGTCAGGGCAATGGCAACCCCGGCGCCAACCCCAGCTGCCACCACGACCCCGATGAGCACCCAGAACCCCGGTCGCTTGACGAACCGTCGCCGATCGTCAGGCGGATCCGCAGCTTGCGCAGGGAGCGTGGGCGTTAGCGCGGCCGATGGGCTCGGTGGAAGCGGGTCGTGCACCGGCTCGAGCGTGAGCGATCTCGAGATACGGTCGCCGGCAATCACGACCAGGCTCTCCTCGAAGCTCGCGTACCCGGTCCGCGTCAACCGAAGAGAGTGCCGACCGGGATCGAGCCGTAGCAGTCGGCGCGTACCTAGCGTCGAGACTTCCTGTTCGTCGACGATCAGCGAGGCATCGTGGGGCGATAGGCGCAGCCGTACCTCCGCGACCTGCGATCTCAATAAGGTGCGAAGCTCGTCCCTGCGCGCGAGCAGGCTTCGGTCCTCAGGGTCGAAGAGATGGCCGGACGAGTCGAGCTCCGCCATCGCCTCGGTGGGCCTGTCGAGCCGGTACAGCGCGTTGGCGATGTTGTAAGACGTCGAGGCCCTCGGAACGAGACTGGAGGACCGCTCGAATCGATCCAGCGCGGCGGACCAGCGCCCGGCCGACGCCAACCGCACCCCCTCTTCAAAGAGTCGCTTCGCCACCTCGTTGGTCCATTCGTCCGACTGGGCGCTCACCACTGACACGTGGCCGAACCAGATCGCCAGCCCCGCGACGAGAACGCTCCGTGTCGCACGGCTCACCATTCCGTGACCAATCGAGGCGGCGATGACCGTCGCGAACGCGCACGACGAGCCCGCTTGGCACGCCGTGGCGGAGCGGGCGCGACGGCGGGTGGGTCGGGCGTTTCTGACGCCGAGGGGTCCGGCTCCGAAGGGGCCTCGGCGCGCTTCGGCGGCACCGGCCTTCGGGACCCCGTGGGCCGAGCAGACTTAGGCTTGGACGGGACCGCAGCGACCTCGGCTTCTTCCAACGCCGGCGGCTCGGACTCGAGACGGGCAAGCGCTTCGGGCACACCATCGGGGGGCTGGGGTGCGGCGATGGCGTCGGGTACGCCCTTGTCAGTCTCGAGGACCGTGGGCTCGGGTGCGGGCGGCGCGGCATCAGGCGGCGCAGGAGGGACGACCAAAGTGCTCGACTTCGGAAGGACGGACGAACCGGGTGGTGCGGCTTGTGCAGCCACCTCGTTGCGCGCTTCATCCGGGGCAGCCGAAGGACTCGACGGTGCAGGGGCTGGCGGCTTGGACGGCGCGGCTTCCACGACCGCGTCCTCGCGCAACGCGTCTGCGACCGACGTCGCGCTCGGCGGTGCAACGACTGGGACCTCAGGCGGCCCGGCTTCGGCGGCCGCGTCTTCGCGCACCTCCTCTCGGATCGGCAGAGCGATCGGCTGCGAGAGCTCCGGTCGCACGTCCTCCGACGGGCCGGCGCGCCGCTCGACGTCGAAGGAGTCTGCAAGAAAGAGAAACGCCCCGAAGCCTAGGACCGCGAGGAGGACCGGAAGCCCGAATCGACCACGAGTCGGCAGAGGGGGCGCCTCTTCGTCGGCAGACTCTTTCGACGCGGTCCACACTTCCGCCGCGGGCTGAGGCTCGGGCGACACCTCGACCGTCGGCTCGTGGGTTTGTGGCGGCGTTGCCGCCGGCATCGGACGCACCCAAACCGGACTGAGGCCGTGAAGCGTCGGTTGCACCTCGGTCCGCAGCGGCGCCGAAGGTCGAGAAGAACGTCCTTCGCCCCGCTCACTCGGGTCGGCGGGTCGAATCCCTGCCTGAAGGATGCTCGCCTTGAGGTCCGCAATCGTCTGGGTGCGCGCTTCGGGGTCGCGCTGCAAAGCCTCTCGGAGCACCCTCACGTGCGCGTCTGGAAGCCCCTCGAAGCTCACGTCTGCGGAACACACGTTGTTCAGGACCTCAGCCGGCGACTCGCCGTCGAACGGGGGTGCGCCTGTGAGGCACTCGTACCAGACCACGGCGACGCCCCACACGTCGGTGTGTGGGCCGATCTTCTCGTGCTCCCCAAGGGACCGTTCAGGTGACATGTACGCCGGCGTCCCTGTGATCCAAGGGTCATCTTCCCCTCGGTCGCCACGCAGGCCTTCGGTCAGCTGAGCGACGCCAAAGTCGAGCAGCTTGGGCACCATCTCGGGGGACCCATCCCAGCTCAGGAGGATGTTCTCCGGTTTCACGTCTCGGTGCAGAATCCCCCGCGCGTGCGCGGCGTCGAGGGCGTCCATGACGGGAAGCAGGACGTCGAAGGTATCGGCGGCGGGGAGAACGACTCGGTCGTTCAGCTCGTCCCGGAGCGTTGGACCATCCAGGAGCTCCATCACGAGGTACATGCGCCCCTCTTCGACGCCACCCATGTCGAGGACGTCCACCACATGACGATGATGAAGTGCCGCTGCAGCACGAGCTTCCCGCAGGAAGGCACGCCGAAAGTAGTCGTCGTGGGGAAGCGCAGGGTCGAGCACCTTGATCGCGACTTCCCGCTCCGTCCAGATGTGAGTGGCCCGGTAGACGGTTCCAACGCCGCCAGCCCCCAAGACTTCACCAAGGCGGTACTTGCCGCCGATCAGGACGTCGTTCGAGGGTGGATGCGGCTCTGTGACCATGGCTAAGGAGGTAGCGCCCGGGAGCACCGGATCTCGGAAAGAGTGCGGGATCATGGCCTCGCGCACAAGCACCCTAGTTGTGGGCAAACTCACTTGCCAGGCGTGAACGCCAAGGTATTCTCAGCCTCTGGTGTTGAATCGTTGGCTTGTTCTTGCCTGTGCAGCGTGCGGTGCTGCCGCGCTCGGGCACGGCTGCACCGACTCGGACGCCACCCAGATCGTCGTGTTGATGGACACGGACTACGGAGTCCCTGGCGAGGTGGACTCGATCCGGGCTCGTGTCACGAGAGGCGACGACAGCGGCAATGCCTGGACTCGCGTCTTCGAGCTCATGCCGTCGGCCGAAAACAACGCGGAGCCCGTCTCCCTTCCGGCCAGCTTCGGGATCATCCCCGGTGACGCCGGGCTCGAACCGTCCATCAACATTGAAGTCGCGGCTCTCGAACGCGGCACCAACCGGGTTCTCGTCGAACGGCGCGTGCAAACGGGTTTCGTCGAAGGCCAGAGTCGCTTGGTTCGATTGCTGCTCTACCAGGTGTGCGAGTCGCAGTCGTGCGCACCCCAGCAGGACTGCGGCTGCGCCGACGGGAGTGCGTGCGCGAACCCCACATGTGTCGACACATGGATCGCGCCCGACCAGCTCGAATCGATCGCCGACCCGGGCTCGCTGCCTCCCGAGACCGAGTTCCCCATGACCGAGCCCATCCCAACGTGCGACCCCCCACTCACGCAATGCGGTGACGCGTGCGTCGATCTCGACAGCAGCGTCGCTTCTTGCGGAGCCTGCGGGAACGTGTGTCCGGCCGCCTGGGAGTGCACGGAAGGCCAATGCATCGACCCGACCGACTGCCGTCGGTCCGGCAATGCGTGCTCGGGCTTCTCGTTTTGCAATGAGGAAACGGGTGTGTGCGATCGCGGCTGTGACCGGAACGAACAGTGCACTGGCGACAATGAGCGATGTGACATAGGCACCCACGAATGCGTATGTCAGCGCGACTTCGACCGATGCCGCTTCGACTGCGTCGACACGTCGAGCGACCCTCGCTTCTGCGGAGACTGTGAAACGATCTGCGGAAGCGGCGAAGTCTGCGACACGGGAACATGCGTCGACCCGGGCGATTGCCGGAACCCCGATGTCGACTGCGCGGGGTTCACGTACTGCGACCCCGACACCGGCGGCTGCGTCTTCGGCTGCGACCGCGACGAACAATGCATCGCCGATAACGAAGTGTGCGACACGGCAGAACACGAGTGCGCGTGCGCCGACGGCTTCCACGAGTGCGGGAGCGTCTGCAGCGCCGACGACTCCGTCGAAACCTGCGGCGAGTCGTGCGTCCCCTGCCCGGAGCCAGACAACGGCACCGCGACGTGCGACGCCATCGCGTGCGGCTTCGCGTGTGACGAGGGCTACGAACCGTGCGCCGACGCCTGCTGCCCAGAGGTCGACCCGTGCAGCTGCGAGGCCAACGCGATCGAGTGCGGCATGGCCGAGCTCTGCGACGTCTCGATCGACTGTGGTTCCTGCGATTCAAGCGCCCCCTACTGCACCGAAGGAGCCTGTGGCTGCGTTGATCCGTTCGAGCCCAACGGGCTGCCCTCGCTCGCGTATGAGCTGAGCTGTGCAGGCGGGTGCGACCTCAGGGATCTCGACGAGACGATCGTTGGAACCCTGGACAGCGCGAGCGATCTCGACTTCTTCGAGATCGACCTGGAGCACGAGCCGAACCGGGACATCGAGCTCTCGGTGTCGGGGCTCGAGAGCGAGCCGGAACTCTACCTGACCTACATCTGCGACGATGGAGACCAAGAGATCATCGACTGCTCTGGCCCCAGCGCGCTCATCCTCGGTCTGCTCTACTGCATCGGGACCGACGGCACGCCCGTCGTGCGGCTCGGACAAGACTGCAACGACTCGAAGAACGCCCGCGGAAGGGTGATCTTGGGTGTCAGAGCGAGGACTGGGACGTACGTCGGGCCTTGCGACCTCTACTCACTCGAAGTGCGTGAGCTAGACGCGGACGACTGACGGCACGCCCCTCCGTCGAGCGTCAGAATCTCTTCGGCCGCCCGCCGTCCGCTTCGGAGCGAGTGATCCATGTTGAAGTACTGCCACTCCCCGAATCGCCCGACCGACCAGATCTCGTTCTCTCGGAGCCAATCTCGAATGATCGCGACGTTCCGCGCTCGGTCCAGATCGTAGATGACATATGCTGGAAGGATCGCCTCGGTGTGAACCAGCTCCACGGTGTCGTCGCGCGTGATCAATCCCGAGAGAATCAGACCATCGATCGTTTGCTGGACCGCCGCGTCCGAGTCGAGGGGCGAGGAAGGGCTGAACGCGACCTCTGCAGAGATCGAGCTCTTGCCGGGTGGCACGGTGTCGGCGCTGAAGTTGCCCGGGAGTGACAAGCGGTGAAACGGGAAACCGTCCTCGTAGAAGTAGATCCAGTGCTTGTCGGAGATCTTCTCGCGATCGATACCAAGATTGACGCAGTGAATGCCCTGATACTTGAGACTTCGGCAGGCGCGGTCTACCGCCGGGGGCAGATCGTCGACGAACCGCGGAAGGAACGGGAGCGGCAGTGAGTACACTAGTCGCCGGAAGGGAACGACCTCGCCATCGGCGAAGACGACACGTCGCCCTTGAAGCTCGATCTTCACCGCGGTTCGCTCGAGGTGGAGGTTCTCGACACGCTTCGAGAGCGCGTGAGGAAGAGGCCCGATCCCCCCGTACCGCGTGTACCAGAACTGCGAGGTTGCACCGACCTGACCGACTTCGTTGCTGAGCGCCCCACGGATGATGCGCTCGACGTTCGGTGTCGGGACTCGGCGAGCAATCCAATCGAAGTCCATCTCCGACGGATCGACGGTCCATATCTTACGGGCATAGGGAATCATCAAGCGCTCGGCGATGCCGTCTCCGAAGAACCCGTGCATCCATTCCCGATAGTTCTTCGGGTCGAACTCGCCTTTCGCCTGCCTCTCGACGGCCTCCACGAGACTGGTCAGGCAGTCACCCACGATCTCAGCGGGAAGGCCGTGCAAGTGAGCTTGGAACGGGAACTGCGTGTAGAGTTGGTGCTCGTGGTGATAGATGTAGGCCTTGCGGTCCTGCGCGTGAAAGTTGTCGCCGAGAAGGTCTAGAATGAGCTCGCGGATCTCCTCGTCGATCGTGAACAGGATGTGCGGCCCATAGTCGAACCGGTAGCCGTCGACCTCTTGTGACCGTGCCAAGCCGCCCGGCGTCGAATCACGCTCGTAGACTTGCCACTCGTCTTGCCCCGCGCTCTGGAGGCTGTACGCGGCGGAGAGTCCGGCCAGGCCCGCGCCCAAAATGAGGTCCTGCCGCTCGAGCATCGAGTATTTACCTTAGGGCGCCGAGAGAGCCGGTACAAGGGACGGCCGGGAATTGGTCACGCTTCTTGTTTGGAAACCGCGTCCTGAACGTGCTCCAAGATGGTCTCGACGTAACGACGAAACGTGTGCCGCTTCATCTGCTCGAGCGCACGTTTGCTGAGGCGCGCGCGCAACACCGCGTCGGTTCCGAGCCGATGGATCGCGGACCGAAGCGAATCGACGTCGCTGGGCGCAACCAGGATGCCGTTGTCGCCTGTTTCGACGTAGTCCACCGTGCCGACGGTTTCGGTTGCGATGACGGGCTTCCCCACGGCCATGGCCTCGAGCATCACGACCTGGCCACGAGAGCTCTTGGCGTCGTTCAGCGGAACGATCACGAAGTCGCAGCCGTGGAGCAACTCCAAGTAGCGGTCGTAGGGCTCGTCTGTAAGCACGGTTACGTTCGGCGGGAACTCGACGCCGCGCAAACTCGCCGCATCCCCAAGGACCACGAGATCGACCCCGGACTCGACCGCCGCGCGAGCGAGAAGTTCGTAGTCGCGCCCGGTCTTTCCTGCCGCGAACGCATATCCGCCTTCGCCGCCCATCGCGCCAGGTTCGAGGACGTTGGTATGGAAGAAGACGAACCTGAAGCGGTCTCGCGGCAGCCCGAGTCGCTCGCTGTAAGTGTCGATCTCGGCTCGCGCAGAAGTGACGAGCAAGTCGGTCGATGCGAACGCCGCTCGCTGAAAGGCGCGCTTCAGTTTCCATGCGAACGAGTTCCGTTCCTCGTCCAACCAGAGCTCGAGATGCACGTGAGCCGGGGTGCGAACGCGACAGAGCGTTCGCAAGAAGCCGTACACCTGCGCGGTACGCAGGCTTGATGTCACGACCGCGTCATAGTCGGCTTGATGGACCAGGAGCTTGAGGGCGCGAAGCAGCACACCCGGCTCGGCAGAACGCCGATCGAGCCAGCGCCCGACGGCTCCTAGCGAGCGGGTCTCGACACCGTCCAGGAAGTCCGTCGTGTTGGTCCACAGCTCGTCCTGGTGAATCTGGACGTCCGTGAGCACACGTGGACGCTCGGCACAGGCGACCGGGGCCTGATCCGCATCCATGGACGGGTCTTTCATCAATGCGAACAAGGCGCGCTATGTCCTACGGGGTGTCATTCTCGAAGGTTCCGCCTCCGACGACCGTGAAGTGGTTGAAGCTGACGAGATCAGACACGTTCAGCTCGTCCCCGACGTTCTCGTCGCCCATCCGCCAGAGGCTCCTGACGCTGGCCGAAGACGTGTAGTCGTCAAAGTCTCTCAGAAGGTCGCGCGGTTCGCCTGAGTTGTACACGCTTGCCGCCTCTTCCGAGCTCAGCGCGACATCCCACAGAGCGGCTTCGTCGAGGAGGCCACTGAAGTGGTTGATGCCGGCACCCTGTCGCCCAAACTGGACGTTGCCTACGGTCTCGAGGGGCGTGTCGAGGTCGGCCGTGCCAGCCTCGACCCCGTTCAGGTGGACCCGGACGTTGTCCGACATCGCATCGGAATCGAAACTCAGCAGGATGTGGTTCCACGACGTCGGCTCGTCCACTTCGGCGGCGACCTCGGCAGTCGGCCCGTTGGTCGCATCTGCAGTCATTCGGACAGCCACCTCGCTCGATGAAGCCCAAAGCAAGGTCACCTGCATGGAATCAGCGCCCGACTCGAGCTCGGGGTTGAACTGCATCATGGTCGCGCCCGTTTGAGGTGTTCCGACGGCCTTGAACCAGAGCGATACCGAGAAGCGATCGAGCGTGTCGCCGAGGGAGATCTGAACATCGCCGGCGCTGCCGAAGTCGTCCTCACCGTCAAACAGAAGGGCGAAGTCGTTGCCGACCGGCACAAACCCGCCGCCCGCACCGCCCGCGCCACCGTCACCGCCCGCGCCACCGTCACCACCGGTACCGCCGGTCGCACCATCGTCACCACAGCCGGCAGCGAGGGCGAGGCAAGCTGAGAACAAAATGATTCTTGCAAAAGTCATAGAACACCTCAGGTTACATGGGCAACTGCTCGAAAACAGTGCCGTTCAGGACTACATCATGTTTTGCACCACAAGCAAATCGAAACCGAAGACCATGGCCTGCCGGACGACCGCGACGTCCGTCCGAAAGGCGACCTACCTCACAGTCTGTTCGGTTCTGAATGACTACACTCTCCCCTACGACCGCCAACGAGACCGTTTCGTCCACGTGCCCCCGAGCGATGGCAGACACTGAAGACACCCTCCGCGTCCTATCGAACCTGCCAAGGGTCGAACGCATTGAGCTTCCGCGGGGCGTCACGCACACGTCGCTGGCCGACGCACCGTACGGCGAGTTGGCCAAAGCATACCTGACGGATTCCGCAGAGCCGCGCTGCTTCGTCTTCAACGGGCTCTCACGCAAGGTCTGGCTGCTCTCGTTGCTCAAAGCTCTGCGTCCCAACGCCAAACGGAAGCTGGTCGTCATCGACTTGATCCTGTCAGTGCCGACGAGCTTCAGAGACCGCGTGGTGGCGGTTCTTCGCAGAATGCTGCTCAGTCGGGTGGACTTGTTCATCAGCTACGCTCGCAACACAGAGGGGATTCAGGAGATTTATCGGGTACCGGCATCACGGTTTCGCTACGTCCCTTTCAAGATCAACAACCCGGAGATCATCGAAGAGCTCGAACCCCGCGATGGGGGGTACATCTTGGTGGCGGGCCAGACGCGTCGAGACTTCGCCACGTTCCGAAAGGCCATCGAGGGACTGTCGCTTCCGGTGAGAATCGTCGCACCCGCGCAGGAGGTCCTCGCAAGGCATGGCTCCAACCTCAGCCCCGACGGCTGGCCCGACGAAGTTGTGTGCATTCGAGACGCCACCGGGCCCAAAAAGTTCCTTCCGGAGGTCGCCGGTGCGCGACTCGTGGTCCTGCCCATCGTGACGGAGAACATCACGCCGTCAGGAATCGGGGTGTGCCTCGTGGCGATGGGGCTCCACAAGTGCGTGATCGTCAGCGCAGGCCCGGTCTCGGACGGAATGATGGAGGACGGCCAGGCGATCGTGGTTCCCGCGGGCGACCCGGTCGCGCTTCGTGAGGCGATCGTGGCTGCGTGGGAGGATGACACCTTCCGGAACGACACCGCCCAACGAGGCTTTGAATACGCGACATCGCTCGGCGATGAGAACCGGCTGCACCGCGACATGTTCGACGCCATCGTCGACCTATGCCGCAGCCCGTCCCACTGACGCGGCGCGATTCGGCGTACACGGCGCCCCGAGATCGCTTGGCCGATCACGCGACGTACCTTTGCCCTTCGATTCGCTCTTGCACGACTCGGATGAACTCGTCTGCGACGCGGTCGCGATCGTACCGTGCCATGACGCGACGTAGCGCGGATCTCCCACGCGCGACTGCATCGCTCGGCCGTAGACCATTCAGCGCGTTCACCCACTCGTCCTCCGACTCCGCGCGAAGGTAGTCGTGGTCAGGGTCGAGACCGATTCCTTCGACACCAAGCTCGGTTCCGAGGCACGACGTACCGTAGAGGCTGCTTTCGATGGCCTTGACGCGCGTTCCGCTCCCGTAGAAGACGGGGACAAGACTCAAGACCGACTCGTGATAGTACGGCGTGAGCGACTCGACCCGTCCAACAAAACGAATGCGAGGGTCCGACAGGTGAGCTTTGATCCAGCCGCCGTCCCCCGAACCTGCGATCGTCAAGGTGAGTGGTCGGGTGACCCTGGGCCAAACCCGTTCGAGGAACCACTGGAGCCCGTCGCGATTTGGAGGCCAATCGAGTCTGCCAACAAAAAGGATGTGGTCTTCTCGCGGAGGGGTCGTGCGCAGGGGCTTGGCTGCAACACCGATCGGAAGCGTGAGCAGGTTCGCTGTCGGCGCCAGCTCGTGCAGGCGCGCCGTGTCAGAGTCGGAGACCGTGCAGACCAGGTCGGCGGCACCACAGAGCGATGCCTCGAATCGGCGAACCGCCCTGCCCTGCCAACGCAACAGGTCCGAGGCGACCACCGCCCGGGTTTCGGCAGCGCGAAACCAGATGTCAGACTCGACGTTGTGAGCACGGTAGACGATGGGCGCGGCGACATCGTTGGCCGCGTCGCGTACCCACGCCGCCGCGTGCAGTCCATCGAACACCACCGTGACGCCTGGTCGAGCCGCGGCCTGCTGGAGCGCGGCTCGAACCTCACGCGTGACGTACTGCGAGAGCGTGAGTGCGCGGGTCGGATCGCGCACCAAGTTGCGAAGATGGAGCCCCGGGCCCGGATTGGGGCGGCGCAGGATTCGGGCGGATCGGACACCAAGCTCGGCAACCGCTTCATCCGGGTCAACCACCGCGTCCTCTGGCACGATGGCGTGCAAGTCCACCGAGACGCCTTTTGCGGTAAGCGCCGCCAACAAATGGAACGTCGCCTGGCGTGCCCCATCATCGGCGGGGAGCGGCCATTTCGGAGTGATCCAAACGAGAGGCGTCATCTTACTTCCGAAGGATCATCAGTGCGTCGCCGCCGAACTGCCGTGTGAAAGGAAGCCGTCGAAAGATCGACTGGTCGAGTTTCTCAATCCGGCTCGGCCTCTCAGGATGCGGGTTGGGCAAGAACTTCTTGACGCGCGACACCAGATTGAAGCGAATCAGCTCCGAGTCGGGAAACACGTTGCGGACGATCTCCATCTGCTCACGCGTGAGCTTCTCTTCGTCCTCGGTGCGGTGCTCAGAGAGCGAGGTCTCCTTGGGCACGAGCCATCGACCCACGGCCGAGTTCCGGAACGCGTCGAACCCCGGCACCTCGAGAAACTCTCTGAAGACGGCGATGCCGCCGGGCTTGAGGACCCGGCGCGCCTCACGCAGCGCCGGCTCAACCTCGACGTGGTGAAGAATGTCGAAGCCCGCAACCACGTCGAAGGTGTCGTCCGGATACGCCAGCGACTCGGCGGCTTGAATCGAGAAGTCGGTCCTGTCCGCGACACCGTATCGCTCGGCCCTGCGACGACACGCGACGATGTTCTCGTCGCAAACGTCAAACCCAGAGACGCGATACCCGATCCGAGCGTGACACATCGATGCGTTGCCGAGTCCACATCCGAAATCGAGGAGCCGCTGACTCGGGCTCTCGTACGCGTCCTGGACGACTTGGTAGAGGCGCCAGTAGGAGTTCCAAGGTCGCCGTTCCTCGCCGAGGACAGGGTCGAAGTTGACCTCCTCGTCGCTGTGGCGCGCCGAGTAGTCGCGGTAGAACTCACGCTCGCGTTGTTGCCGAGGTGTGAGATTCGGAGCAGGTGTGTCCATGTTTGTACTCCGCACAGGCTGGGTCTCGACTCAGGTCTCGACTCGGGCGGCAAGGACGATCGTGTGGTGAACGACGTCGCGTTGGGGGGCTCGGCCAAGGGTGACCAGCCGGGAGAGGCCCACGCGCTCGAGGATCTCGCGCACGTTGTTCGGCACGTCGACCAGTTGAAGCTGCGTTCCACGAATGCGGAGGTGCGAGTAGAGGCGCACGAGCATCGCGAGGCCGGCCTGGTCGATGTGGTTCACCGAGCGCAGAGAGAGCGAGACGGTGGTCACGTCGATCAGATCAGCGGCCGGCAGCTGCTCAGCCAACGTCAGCGCGGTCTCGCCCCAGAAATCTCCGTCGAGCTCGATTCGCAAGTGACTAATGGGTTCAACTTCGGTCTGCATCACTCGTTCAAGTAAGCATGCACCGTGCCAAGTTCGGTGACGCTCTGCGCCGGGTCCGCGGGGCGCGAGCGCGACCAGAAGTCCTCGACCTCCGGCTTCCACACTTCGTGGATCGCTGCACCCTGCGCGAACAGTATGAAAAGAAACCAACTCCAACACTGGGACAAAAAGAATCCGGCAACACAGAACCCGACCATGGAGGGAAGGAGGGAACGTCGCACGGCACGTTCGGCGGGTGTGTCGGCCGGGACTTCGGCCTTTCGGTACTGGTAGCCCGTACGAAGTGTCAGCAGGACCAACGCCATAAACGGGATGAAGCCGAGAAGACCCGTCTCCGCGACCGCCTTCGTGAAGGAGTTGTGTGCATCCCGCGGTTCCCAGTGCACGGGATTGCGCGCGTAGCGTTGATAGTTGTCCGGGAACTGACCGACCCCAACACCGAACACAGGATTGTGAGCTGCCATACGAATTCCCGACTGCCACATGTCGAGCCGCCCCTGCGCAGACTCATCCAAATGTCCCGATTCGAAACTCCCGCTCGAACGTTCGTTGACGCCAGCCACCAGCAGCAACCCGACCACCACAAGTACCGTGGCGGGGCCGAGGAGCATTCGCATGCCGAGCCCCCCTCGGTCGTAGAAGACCGCCCCCAGTACGGCCAAGAGACCGAGTGCGCCACCCCTCGAGACCGTGGCGAAGATTCCGACGACCAACACGGTGAGGGGAATCGACCATCCGAATCGGCGGATCCCGTGGGAGCCCAAGATGAGCTCGACGAAGAGCGGGACGGGCAGCAGCAACGCAAGCGCGAGATCGTTCGGGTCGCCCAGGAGGCCGACCAAGCCGGCGCGATTTCCCTCGACCGTCGCGAGCCCGAGCACGCGCATCTCGACCGCGTACAGGGCGAGCGCCACCGTACAAAACGCGAGGCTCAGATGCAGCCGGACGGCTTGTGTCTTGGTGTCGACCAGGTGCACCAACAGGGCGAAGACGATCAGCATCTTGAGGAACACTTCAGAGAAGAACTGCCAGCTTCCGTCGGGGTTCGTGCTCATGAGCACCGAGAACAACACCGCGAGCCCGAGGGCCGCCATCCACTTCACTTGAGGCGCACGAGACAACCGCAGGTCACCCCGGACGAGTCGCGAGATGAGCCACGAGAGGATCGCGATCGCGCCAATGACCTTCGCGGGATGGACGACCGCCACCGCCGGAAAGTGATCCGCCGGACGTATGATCAGCACGACGATGAAGGCGAGCGTCGCGTTGAGTGGGTTCGAGAGAATGAACACCAGTACGGCCACACCCACGGCGATCCCGAGCGCGGCGCTTGGATGTATGACGACCGCAGACGCACCGAGGAGAACCGCGACGCCCGCGAGCAACGCAGCTCCGCGCATTTAGGCTTCTCCCCGGGGCATCCTTCCAAGTGAAGGTGCACCGATGGCCATCGCAAGCTCACGCTCTCCGCGGAGTGAATCGTCGAATGCGGCGAAGAGCGCGACTGCCAACAGTGCGAGAACGAGACCCGCGATCAACGCGCCCAACAAAACTAGCCAGAGCGAGGGACCGAGGGGCTGCGTCGGTAGCGCCGGGCTTTCGACGGGCCATACTTGGTTGCCGTCGGCAAACATCGAAAGGTCCTCGGCGACCAGCCGCTGTCGCAGCAGCTCGACCTCGGCCTCTGCCCGTTTCGTTTGCATCAGGAGGGCGCGGTGCTCTTCGCTATCGTCTAGGCCTTCCGCGTCCGCCGACGCAGGGGGCCCGGCCGAGACGCCGTTGCTTGAGCTGTTGTCGACCATGCCGCGACGCTCCGCGTACTCCCGGTCGATCTCTTGCTCGAGCTGTTCCACGCGACGTTTCGCGGCCGCGAGCTCGGGGTGGCCGGTCCCGAGGCGCCTCCGCAAGCTGTACAAGCGACGTTTCGCCTGGCTCAACGCTTCGGTGAGTCGCTTGTCGCTCGGGCTCCCCTCGCGAAGCTCCAACTCGGAGAGCTTCACGGCCTGCTGTACGGCAGCGAGCCTGGCTTCGGCCTCTGCCAACGCCTTTCTGATGTTCTCCTCGCCGCGAAGACTCGAGTCTTTCGAACCGGCGATCGGGGCCAACGTAGGTTGATCGCCACCACGAAGCTGTTCGAGCTGGGCTTCGAAGAGGATCGCCGACGCGCGAACGGCTTCGCGTTGGGGTCTCACGATCTGTTCGCGAAACTCGTCGACGAGTGCGTTGGCGGCGTCGATCGCATCTTCCGGTGTCCGGCCGCGCACCTTGAGCAGAATGAGCTCCCCACCCAGACCGATCACCTCGAACGACTCCTTGAACTCGAGAACAGCCTCGCTGATCTCCTCGGTCGCCGCGGATACGGGCAGCCGCCCGAGCTTCCTCAGCACGCTCTCCGCCGTGTCGTGACTCTCGAAGATGCTCTGGACCAACGGCATGCGCTGTTGCGCCGACCACTTCACGACCATCTGCTTGTTGAACGGATCAACCGTCTGCTGGTCGCGGATCAGAAGTCGCGCCGTGGTTTCGTACTGGGGTGGGATGACCTGCCATGCCAGGGCGGCACAGAGCACCGTGAGAAGCGGTAGAAGCAGCACGATGTCCCACCGACGGATCGCAAGGTGGAACACCGCCTCTGCGGACAGCTCTCGCGCACCTTCACTCACGGGGACCGCCTGAAGAGCTGTCGGAACAACACACCCGGGGGTAAACGAGGCGGCCACTTCGCGAGCCCGGCGACGAACATGCGCGCCGCCTCGGCTGGCGGTGGACAGTCGAACGAGTTCCATACCCCGCCGAGCACCGGGATTCCGAGAATGCCAAGCTGCTTTGCACAGTACGCGGCGTCTGCGCGCGTGGTCTCCATTCCGCGTGCCACCAACAGTGCACCGTCGAAGGCCGACCGGAGTGCGGGGGTCAGCGCCAGCGTCCCCGCGCCATCAAGCAGAGAAACACCGTCGACCCACCGATAACCCTTCCGCACCGGCGGAGACGCCTGCCACGCGCCCGGCTCGAGGGCGGAGCGCATCGCCTTAAACGACAGAACCTCGGATGGCTCGTTCGTAACCGCGCTCGCCTGCCGCTGGATGCAGCCAGCCAAGTGCGTCTTGCCGTCGCCAGATCGGGCCGATACGAGGAGGATCGTTCGGGCATTGGCCGCCTGGGCCGTATGGAAGGCACGGGCGACGAGCCCATGTTCCTCTCGTAGTGTTTCGAGTGACTTGCTCACGCTGCTGTCATGGTTCGGGAAGAAGGGAAGACGCCGATCATAGGCAAGATCGGGACCGAATATCTAGGGGGCCCTAAAAGGCGTAGAATCGCGCCAAACCAACACAGCGGCCGTTTCATCTCAGGACAGGGTCGACCCCGGTGTTCCACTCCGGGACATCTTCGTTCATCGTGGGGTGGCTTGGTAATTGCTTCGATAACTCAACCTGGAGTCCGCGAGTGAGGCGACAACCCACGCAGCGCAACCGCCCACTGCGTGTGGCGCACCTGATTCAATACTTCGCCATTGGCGGCCTCGAGCGCATGGTGGAACGGTTGGCGGTGGCGTCGCAGCGGCGGGGCGTCGAAAGCTTGGTCATCGGGTACCTGGGCGACGGGCCCATACAGGCGGCGCTGAAAGAGCACGGCATTCCGACGGTTCTTCTTCCGGGAGGGCCCGGATTCGACCCCGCACTGTCACTCCGCCTTCGGGCCACGCTTGCGCGCGAGCGCATCGACGTCTTGCACACCCACCACCTCGGGCCCTTCGTCTACGGCGCCCCCGCAGCGGTGCTGGCCCGCTGCGGGCACGTGCATACCGAACACTCGCACGAGCTCTACGACCGCCCGCGGCGGCAAGTGTTGGGGGCACTGATGCCGGCGTTCGCGAAAGTCGTCGCGGTGACGCCCGAAGTCGCCGAGTTTCGTCGACGATTCCCAGGGAGCTGCCGCGTGATCCCGAACGGCGTACCCATCCCGGCACCGATCGAGCCGACTTCTCGCGCGGACGCGCGACGGCGACTCGGAATTCCGATGCGCGCGCTGGCCATCGGATGCGCTGCACGTCTGTCAGAAGAGAAGAACCATCAAGGTCTGCTGGAAGGGTTCGCGCGGTTCCGTGAGTCGGCTCCCGATGCCATCCTCGTCTGCGCAGGGGATGGTCCCCTGAAAGAGAGTCTCGAGTCGAGAGCCCAAGAGGCGGGGCTTGGGGACTCGGTGACCTGGCTCGGCGCCGTCGAGGAGATGGGGTCGTTCTATCGAGCCTTGGACGTGTGCGTGCTCAACAGCCACCGGGAAGGCCTGCCCCTCAGCCTTCTCGAAGCGATGTCTTTCGCGGTGCCAGTGGTCGCCACAGACGTTGGAGGCGTCGGGGAGCTGTTGGCCGGCGGCGACGGCGTGCTGGTTCCAGCCAACGACGCGGTCGCCCTGGCCGAGGCACTACGTCGACTATCGAGCGCCCCCGAAGAGAGGAAACGCCTCGGGCAGGCTGGGCGAGAGCTCGTTCGCGAGCGCTATGGCGTGGAGCAGATGGCTGAGCGATACGTCACGCTCTACCGTGAGGTGTCCAGGGCCGAGGCGAAGCCTCGCGACACGGAGTCCGTCCCGTGCGGATAGTCCATGTCATGGCTCCGGGCCCAATCGCGGGTGCCGAGAACGTCGTCTTGGAGGGGTGTGCTGCGTTGACCCACGAGGGGCACGACCTGGTGTTGCTCGTGATGTCGGAGCAGCGATGCCCCGAACATGGGGAGCGTTTCCTCGAAGAAGCGCGCATGCGTGGGATCGCCGCCCGAGACATCCGAGTCCGTGGCCGGATCGACGTTCGAGCCCTCCGGGACTTGCGTCGGAGCATCGATCGCGCGGCACCTGAAGTGGTGCACGTCCACGGCTACAAGGCGTTGGTCTACACGTTCCTCGCCTGCCCCAACCGCTTCCCGTTGGTCGTGACCCATCACGGTGAGACCGGGCACGACCGCGCCGCCAGGCTCTACGAGGGGCTCGCACGCCGCCTCTATCGACGCGTCTCGCGGGTGTTCGCGGTCTCGGAGAGAACCGCCGACGCCCTCGCCGACGCGGGGGTGCCTCGATCCAAGCTGAGAACCGTGCCCAACCCCATCGCCCTTCCGTCGGAGGAGGTTCCAGGGTTGACCGATCCGGACGATCTGCGGCTGCTGTTCGTCGGGCGACTCAGCGAAGAGAAGGGCCTGGATGTCCTGCTCCAAGCCCTCGCCGCGCCGGGCATCGCCGAAGGGCTCGTCCTGGACGTCGCGGGCGATGGCCCGTGTCGCGCGTCCTGGACGCAACTCGCGAAGAGTCTAGGGCTCGACGAACGTGTCCGGTGGCTGGGCATGAGGCGAGACGTTCCTGAGCTTCTTGGGCGATCGAGCATTCTGGTGCTCCCTTCTCGACGCGAGGGGCTTCCCCTGGCGGTTTTGGAGGCGACGTCGCGTGGCGTGCCGGCCCTCGCGAGTCGCGTGGGAGGCATTCCCGAGGCCGTGTGGGAGGGCGAAAACGCGATTCTCCTCGAGCCAGGCCACGTCGATGCGTGGATCTCGCAACTCCTGCGTTTGCCCGACCGGATCGGGACGCTCCGAGAGGGGGCGAGACGCCGCGCCCACGAGGTCGTCGAACGGCACGCTCCAGCCACGTGGGCTGCGCGCACGACAGCTTGCTACGAGGAGCTCTCGGCGGTGCCGCTCGAGGCGTCGAGGACGGGCGCCATCGAGCCGCCAACCCGTTCCAATTCGACAAGAACCGAACGCGATTTGTTCCAAAAAGGCGCAGGCCGGCGCTGACGACCGAGCCGATCCGTGAAAGCTCCAGGGAAGCAGCAACGATCAGGGTTGGTGCGCGGGTTGCATAGATGTGGTCACAGACGACCACATGGCGCCCGTCCTCGACATAGCCGTTCTCGCCGCGTGCGCCCTCGCGCTCGTGGCGCCTTACTTGCTGTACCCGCTGGTGCTGAAGTTCGCGATCCGGCCGCGGCGACGACCGACGAACGGCTCGCTGAGCTCACTGCCCACCGTGAGTGTGCTGATTCCCGCGCACAACGAGGCGGCCCGAATTGCCGACAAGCTTCGAAACGCGATGAACCTCCGGTACCCGGCGAAGCACCTCGAGATTCTTGTCGCCTCTGACGGATCCGACGATCGAACGGCCGAGATCGCGCGAGGTTTCGAGAGCGACAACCTCAGGGTCGTGGAGCTCGAAGAGCGGGGAGGAAAGCTCGCGGCACTCTCGCGCCTCCTCGAACTGGCTCGCGGCGAACTGGTGCTCTTCACGGACGTGGGAGCCCATCTGCCGTCGAACGTGATCGCGGAGCTCGTGACCGACTTCGCGGACCCCGCAGTCGTCGTCGCGATGCCGCGCTATGCCTGCGTCGGCGCGAGCGACGCAGCGCCTGTCGAAGATACCTACTGGAATCGCGAAACCCGACTGAAGGCGCTCGAAGCAGAGCGAGACATGCTGTTGGGTGCCCATGGGGCCTGCTACCTCATGCGCAAAGACGCCATCCGCCGGATCCCGCCGGACACGATCCACGACGATTTCCTGTGGCCGCTTCTTGCTCGGGCCGAGGGGGGTCGCGTGGTCTATCGCCACGACCTCGCCGTCACCGACGAGCCCCCTTCACGGCTGTCGACTGTGTTCGAGCGGACGGCTCGCATGGCGCAAGGGAACCTCCAAATCCTCTGGCGTCAACGTCGACTGCTCACACCCAAGCACGCCCGGATCGCCGTCAGCCTGATTGGCCACAAGCTCTTCAAGACGCTCGGACCGTTGTGGATCGTCGCGATGGCCGCGTGGACCAACGTGCGCGCCCTGACGGTCCCCGAGCTGGTCCTCGTGGCGATCGCGGGTGACTCGCTGTTGGTCGGGCTCGCCATGGCCACGACGTGGCAATCGAGCGGCCGCGCACTCCCGAAGGTGCTTGGGTTCATGGTCCACGCTTTCGTCGCTCAGGTTGCGTGCGCGGCCGGGATCCTTCGTTTCGCGCTGCAGTCGAATGCGACGCGATGGAGCCGCCCCGCGGAGAACGACGTTCCCGCCCTACACCGTCCCGCACTCCCGCCTCGGTCCGTGCGCGTCGCCAAGCGAACCTTGGACATCGTCGGTGGTTCCGTCGGCATTCTCGTCGCGCTTCCCCTCATGCCGTTCATCGCACTTGCGATCATCGTCGATTCCCCGGGCCCGGTGTTCTACCGGCAAGCGCGTGTCGCCAAAGACGCCTTCGGCAACGAGCACCACTTTCTGATCTGGAAGTTCCGCTCGATGAGGGTCGATGCTGAGTCCGACGGCAACCCGGTGTGGGCGACCGAGCGCGACCCGCGCGTCACCGCGGTGGGCGCGTTTCTCCGCAAGGCAAGGTTCGACGAAATCCCGCAGCTCTTTCAGGTCCTCCTCGGCGAGATGACACTGGTCGGGCCAAGGCCAGAGCGCCCGTCGATCTCGGACCATCTGTCGTATCAGCTGCCTGGCTACGACGACCGCCTCACCGTTTGCAAACCCGGCATCACGGGATGGGCCCAGGTTCACACGGGATACGACACGTCGGTCGAGAGCGTGCGCGAGAAACTGCTCTACGACTTCGCATACAACGCCCACCTGTACGGCCTCCGCAGCTACCTGGCGATGGAGATGCGAGTCATCGCGCTGACACTTGCGGTCGTTCTTTATGGGCGCGGCGCCAGGTAACCGGGCTCAGCGAAGCCCGTACTTCTCGAGTTTTCGGTAGAGCGTCGTGCGGCCGATGCCGAGTGCCTTGGCCACGTCTGTGAGGCGCCCATTCTTGTCGCGGAGCGCCCTTTGAACGGCCCAGCGCTCCAAATCTTCTAGGCCGAGTGGGAGGTCCTCGAGCGACATGGGCGGTGGTTCGATCTGGTCTGAGAGGTCATCCGCGACCGCGGCAGCGCGCTCCGAGCTCGCCGCCCGAGGCAACTGCGGAGGCTCCGACTCTGCGGGAAGCGAGGTCATCTCCGCCTCGCTTTGGGCTCTCACACGGACCGGCAAATCGTTGAGACGAATCTCGCCGCCAGTCGAAAGCACGGCCGCGCACTGCAGGATGTTCTCGAGCTCTCGAACATTGCCGGGGTACGGATAATGCTCCAGGGCAAGCATGGCGCGTTCGCTCACCCTCAGGCCGCCGCCGCCCAAGGTCGCCGCGATGCGCTCGAGGAGGCGGGGAACGAGCAATCGGACGTCGCCCGCCCGACTTCGCAGAGGCGGAAGTTCGATCTCGAAGACGACGACTCGAAAATACAGATCCTCGCGGAAGCGACCCGCGGAAACGAGATCGCGGAGCTGCCGATGCGTTGCGGTGATCAGGCGAAAATCGCTCTCCACACTCCGCACGCCGCCGATTCGATCGAACCGGCGGGTCTGGAGAACGCGTAGCAACTTGGCCTGCACGCCAAGCGATAGCTCGGCCACCTCATCCAAAAAGAGCGTGCCTCCGTCGGCGCGCTCGAAACAGCCGCGACGAGCCTTGTGCGCACCTGTGAACGAACCGCGCTCGTGGCCGAAGAGCTCCGAGTCTTGAAGCGACTCCGGAATCGCGGCGCAGTTGATCGCCACGAACGGACCACCTGCCCGCCGGCTGTTTTCGTGGATGGCGCGCGCGATGAGCTCTTTGCCCGTGCCACTTTCGCCGCGCACGAGGACGCTGATGTCACGACCTGCCAAGCGATCGACCTGGCGAAACACCTCGCGCATCTCCGGCGAACGGCCAATGACGCCGGCGTAAGAGTCGTCAGGGGACGCGTCGTCCAGCGCGCCGAGCCGGTGCGACTCGGAAGCCTCGAGGGCGCGACGAACCGCCGTGCCCATCGCGTCGCGGTCACACGGCTTCACGAGGTAGTCGAACGCGCCGCCGCGCATCGCTTCGACCACGCTCGAGGCCGAGGTTTCGGCCGTCAGCATGACGACCGGCACATGCGGGTGCCGACGATGGACGATCTGCAACGCCTCGCGCCCACTCAAACCCGGAAGCCCGAGGTCGAGGAACACGACGTCTGGGAGCGTCAAATCCAGGCTGTCCAAGAACGTCTCGGCATCCCCGCAGACGAGAACGCGAAGGCCTTCCTCTTCGAGCCACGCCTTGACGAGCGCGCTCTGATCCGGGTCGTCTTCGACGACGACCGCAAGCGGGGGACCGTTGAGTCTATCCATGAGGGGGTCAGCTCGAGCAGACTGCGTCCCTCGTTCGGGACAATTGTCGAGAACGTCCGACTTTGCGATCGGGTGTGCCGAATTGCAACGACGAAATCCGGAATGTACCGATTCGTAACATCGCTCACACCCGTCGGGGTGTATCTACTCGGCGGTCGCGAGCTTCTCGCCGAGGAAGACACGCTCGGCGATCCATTTCCGTGCACGGGCAACGTGAAACGCGAGCAGTTGTAGTGGGACGGAGAACGATAGCGGCGACCACACGGGGTCGACCCGGTCGACTTTGAACCATTCGACGCCACCCGCCGCGGATTCGTCGGGGCTCTCGGAGTCGGACACGACGACGGCCTTGGACCCACGCTGAATCAGTGTACGCGCATCGCGCAAGGTCTTGTCGCGCATGCCATCGGACGGCGCCAATACCACAGCGGGTGTCGGCCTCCCGGAGCCCTCCGGCAATCGGTAGCGGAGTTCGCCTCCAGCGAAGCCATCGGCGGCGACGTGCGCGTGGAGACGCAGCTGATGGGCGCCAAGGCAGGCGACCGGATGGCTGAGGCCTCGCCCGAGGTACATGGCATGGCCGAAGTTCGCGATGTCCCGCCCGGCGCTGACGCAACTGTCACCGAGCGCGAGGGCGGTCTCCATGGCCTGGGGAACTGAAAAGATGCTGCGACCGGGTCCGTCTTCGTCGATCCGACCACTCCGGACCGACCGCGCAGCCACGGCCGCGGCGGCGAGGCTGGCGAGCTGAACGGCCAGCGGGCTCTCGGCCGAAGGAACGATCGAGGGGAGTGGCGCGTGCAGAACCCGATCGGCCTCACGCCCGAGCTCGCTCGACGCCGATGCAAGCGCCACGGTCGGAATGCCGTGCCGCTTCAGGTGACGTATCGCTTCGTAGCTTTCCTCGTCGTTGACGGCGTGGGGAATCACGAGCGCCACGGTGCGCCCGCCCCGGTGGGCACGGCGGGCCTCAACCTCCGAGACCAGCTCGGTTTCGACCGGGATACCGGCCAAATCCTCGAACCAGCTGCGCGCAATGCACGCCAAGGGGTACGAAGGCCCGCCTCCGACCGCGAGCACGCGATCGGCCCGGGAGAGCGGCCCGCACCACGTTTCGGCGCGGCCGTTCCCGAGATCCTCGCGAAGACGTGCAAGTAGCTCGCCGACGACTCTGGGCTGCGCGAGGATGTGCTCGTCGGTGACACTGGCAAGAAGCTGGGTACCAGACGTTGGACGCGGGCCAATCTGCCGCGGCCAGCGAGGGGCGTGCGGCTTCAGCTCTCCATCGTAGATGCGGACCTGACCGGGGAGAAGCTCTGCGATCTGACCATCCTCGATGGCGACGGTCTCCTCGGCGAAGTTGGCGATCGCCTCTTCGGTGCTCGCTAGCCAAGCGGATCCGTCGGCACGACCCGCGTAGAGCGGAACCCCTCGGCGTGCGGCGTACACGCGGTCTTCGTGCTGCGCGAAGATCGCCGCGAGCGCATAGGTGCCCTCGAGCCGGGGCAGCACACGCTGGAGCGCCCGCATCGGGTGCACCCGCTGCGTGAGCTGCCGCTCGATCAGCCAAACGACCGCTTCGCTGTCGGTTTCGCTCCGAAACTGCGCACCCTCCCGCTCGAGCTCGGCCCGAAGCTCGCGGTGGTTCTCGATGATGCCGCTGTGCACCACGGCAACCCGGGCGCTCGCATGAGGGTGGGCGTTTCGGCGCGACGGTCGCCCGAGCGTCGCCTTTCGTGTGTGACCGATGACGGTCGAGGCGGCGAGCGGCTCGTCGGAGAGCAACTGGCGAAGGGCGGCCAGCGCGCCTTCCACCCGCCGCCGTTGTATGCGTCGGTCGACGAGCACCCCGAGTCCTGCCGAATCGCAGCCGAGGTGCTCGACCAAGGCGAGCCCGCGCATCGCACGGGGTACGACGTCTTCTTGAGCTGTGGCACAAAAGATGCCGGCCATCTTCGTCCTTCGGGCTGATCTGTGGTCGCGAGCGGGCGCCGAGCCACCAACGGGGCGCCGTCAAAACTCCACCAGAGGCTTGCGAAAATCGGGCCAGCCCTACTCGGGCCGATTTATGGCGTGAGGCGTTTCACAATCGAACGCCGAGCCGCCCCGCCTGTCCCGAAAATGGACGTTCCTGCCTCAGGCGCCCCGTTTTTTGCCGTCAGGGAGGCGCGCGGGGGCGCTTCGGGAGAGCAAGTGTTCGATCGAATCGGTGATCCAGGCAATGCGCGTGGCGTCGGCATCGCGACCGGCCGCTTCAAGGGCGGCGCCAAGCTCACCAAGGCGTGGGTGCCCGTACGTGGCGGCGGTTCCTTTCATGCGGTGGCCGATGGTGACGACCTGCTCGATCGAGGCCCTCCCCCCGAGGAACGCTCGGAGAACTCGGACGTCCCGGAGCCGCCTCGCTGGATAGTCCAACGCGACCTGAAACACCGACGTGTCCAAAGGTTCCTCCGGCGAAGGTTCGCGAGCGGGCGAGGGGCGAGAGCCAGGCTGGTAAGGAGCGAGCATCCGGGACAGGACGCGGGGCCTGATCGGCTTGAGGAGCACGTCGTCGAACACATCGCAGACGTCCTGCGCGTCGCGCCCGCGAAGGGCCGCGCTCGCGGTAACCGCGACAAGCGGTGGGACGGACTCCGCGCGTTTGGCGCCAGACTCGCGAATGCGGCGACCGAGCTCGACACCACTCATCCCTGACATGTTCAGGTCGGTCATGATCACCGCATACTCACGGCGAAGAGCCATGGAGAGCGCCGCGTGTCCGCTCCTGGCGACATCCGCGACCAAGCCCTCCCGCCGCACCAGGCGACGCAACACTTCGAGACTGTCTTCGTCGTCGTCCACCAAGAGTACCGAGCCCGAGTTCGTCTCGTGACCGAGTGTTGCTTCGGTGTGGGCGACCGTCCGCTCGGCGGCACCCGGGCGCGCTTCGGGCAGACCGTGCGACAGCTCGAAACTGACAACCGTGCCCTCCGAGGCGGCACTCTCGATCTCGATCCGGGAACCGGACGACTCGAGGAGCCTTGCGCAAATTGCAAGACCCAGCCCATCGCCCGGCGCGCCACGCGTGTGTTCGCCGCGGACGAATGCTTCGAGAATCGAGTCCTGCGCGTCGGCCGGGATCCCCGGGCCTGTATCTTCGACCGCGTAGCAAAGACGAACTGCGGACCGGTCTTGCTGCACGCACGTGACGCGGACGATGACTTGCCCCCCATCGGTATACTTCAGGGCGTTCGAGATCAAATTCTGGACGAGGACTCGGACCTTGCCGCGCTCGCAGAGAACGTCATGCGGAACGTCGCTGCCCAGAGACACACTGAGAGCGATGCGCTTCTCGTTGGCGATGCCGCGGTTGAATGCCACGATCTCTTCGAGCAGCGCGCGAAGGTTCTGCGGCGTTTCAGGGGACGCCCTTCGGTCGTCGTTGCTCCTCGTCGGTTGCGCGAGGGCCTCGACGACGTCCCCGAGGTGCTCTGCGTTCGACCGAATACGCGCAACCAGCTCGTCGAGCTCCCGTTGATCCATGTCGGATCGAAGGAGGCTCGCAAAGCCGATGATCGCGTTTAGCGGTGAACGAACTTCGTGTTCGACCATCGCAAGTAAGGTCTCAATCGGAGTGGGGTCTTCCTCGTAAGCGTTGGCCATTGTGCATGTCCTGATCCCCCTTGATAGACACGAGAGGATAGGTCGGGCGATTGCGATTGAACAGCTGAAAAGGTTGTCCGTGGTCACGATCGACGCTGTGAGCTAGGTCACGAATCGCCGCGGCCGCTAGACAAGACCGGCCGGCGCTCCCTCGACTTCGGTGTCGCTTAGCGAGCGGAAGTGCGAGTGACTCGCGCGCAGCTCTTCGAACGTCCCGAGCGCGGCGACTCGGCCTCGCTCGAGATAGAAGATCGTGTCGCAGTTGCGCACCGTGCTTAGCCGGTGCGCAATGATCACCAGCGTTTTGCTAGGCGCAAGCTCGTCGATCGCGTTCATGACCCGCGCCTCCGTGACGTTGTCGAGCGCACTCGTCGCTTCGTCCAAAATCACGATGTCTGGGTCATGATAAAGCGCACGGGCGATTCCAACTCGCTGCCGCTCCCCACCAGAGAAGCGAACTCCGCGTTCGCCGGCACGCGTTTCATAGGCATCGGGAAGCTCGCGGACGACGAAGTCGTGCAATCGAGCGAGTTTCGAGACTGTTTCGACGCGTTTGTGGTCGATCTGATCTTGTTCGATCCCGAATGCAATGTTCCCGGCGATGGTGGTGTCGGCGAGGAAAATGCTCTGCGGGACGTAGCCGGTCGAAACCTGCCAGCTTCGGAGATCATCTGCGCCGATCTCGCGGCCGTCTACGACAACCGTCCCGGCGGTCGGGCGGAGAAGCCCCAACATGATGTCGACGGTCGTGGTCTTGCCCGAACCTGTCGACCCGACGATCCCAACCTTGGCGCCGGCGGGAATCGAGAAACTCATCTTATCGAGAGTGGGCCCGTCGGCGCCCGGATGGTGGAATGAGACGTCGCGAAACTCGAGCGCGTGTTGCAACCGGATGCGCCCTGAAGGATTGGGCTGGGCATCGCCCGGCGGTAGCCCCGGGCGGGGGTCGTCCGTACGCGAGAGCGGCCCGCGAATCGACCCCAACGCCCCGGAGGAAAACTCGAGTTCCGCCGACCAGACGTAGATCCGCTGGAGCGCCGGCATCATCTTGTAGCCCGCGAAGGCGTAGACACCGATGAGCGGAAGGTTGGCCGCAAAGCTGCCCCGCGTCGCCAACACGTACAGAACCACCAAGAGCATGCCGCCGAAGACGACTCCCTGCATCGCGAAGGACGGAACTTGCCCGATCACTTTCGAGCGGATCATGGCGTCGCACATGCGACGCGACGCGGAATGGAACTGAGATGCGAACGAGCGCTCCGCGTGAAGCACTTTCACCTCTTTGATGCCACCGAACGCCTCCGACAGAACGTGGTAGCGCCCTTGGTTCGACTCGACCCAAGACTCGCCCGAGTGGATCAGCCGACTACGCAGGAAGCGGTAGATCGCGACGTAGGCGCCACCCAACGCCGCAACCGTGGTGAACGCCAGGATGGGATCGACGTAGACGAGGAACGCGAAAATGAACAAGACGACCAGGCCATTGCTCGCGATTGTCAGTACGGGAAGAACCGCATGATAGATGACCTGGTTGACCTCGTTGATCGTCGTTGCCGACAACTTGGACGTGTGTTGAGCGAGGAACCATTCGTAGGGACGGCCGAGATAGGTGTCGACGATCCGACAGCTCCAGGAATGGAGGAGGTCGCCGGCGTAGCGAACTTGCGCCCAAACCACGATCGCCTGAAGGGCCAACGATGCGACGATGAGGGAGAACACCAACACGCCCGCGACGATCAACAGGCTGTCGACGGATGAAACACCGGTCAGCTCGGAGAGAGTCGCGACGGCCTTGTTCTCGGCGACGAGCTCCGGCGAGGACAAGAGCGCAAGGAAGGGCATGATGGACGCGACGCCCGTGGCCTCCAGCACGGCGAGGGCCGTCATGAGGAACAGAACCTTCCACGCCCGACGTCGCTCGTCGGAGGAGAGGAGCACGTAGAGTTGCTTCATCGCTTCGATCATGGCTGCGACTCCACCTTCACGCGCGAGACAGGGTACCACCCATCGGCCGTCCGCCCATGGATGGCGAGCTCTGTCGGAGGCAGGGCCTTGGTCGCTGGGGACGATCCATCACGGTCGAGCAGCGCGAGCTGCACCTCATAGGTACCGGGGGACAAGTCGGCGGGGATCGTGATCGAGTCTTGGACCCGCCAGCTCCCCGGCAGCCAACCGGTCGTGTCTTGAGCGCTCTCGACCGCGATGGCGGGAGACGCGCCGACCAGCCGATACGTGAGCGTGCGGGGCAGGTACGCTGGCGCAACGCCCACGTTCCTCCAGTCAGACACGACGACCAGAGTATCGCCAGGATGTACCGCGGGCCGGTGATGGACTGCGTCCACGACAAAACGATAGCCGACGTGGGTCAACAGGTGGTCAACCGCGCTGAGGTACACGCTCGGGACGGGCCGCGACTTCGCATTGAGGAGCGAAGCGTGCTGCGCCAACGCCCACTCGAAGGTCTTCCAGACCACACCGTTGGGTTTGTCCGCCGTCCACCCAAGCGCCTCCCACTTGTCGAGCGTGCCACAGATCTCCAGCTGCACAGGTGCCCGCTTCCAAGTATCGAGGAACCCAGGGTCTGCGGCGGACGCCGCTTTGATCATCGCCGGGTAGAGCTTGGTTTGATGGCTCCACGAGCCGCCCCACATCCCCCAATCGCCCCAGCAGTCGGCGCGCCACCCGGCTCCGCCGCGGGTTGCATGTGCCAGGAGGTCCGCGTTGTCGGGGTCGAGACTGAGCATGACCACCGGTGTGCGCTCGAAGCCCTCGAGGTGGTGATCGATCAGCGACTGGAACGCTGTTTTGATCTCGGTTCGCTCCTTCCCCCCGGAAGGCTCGTAGACTTCGACGATGCTCTCCTCGTCGGACAGGCACGCGGTGTTCCATTCGCCCCAGCACCCGACGCTTCCAACGTCAACGTGGTCAACCGCAGGATGTCCGTCGTACCTCTTGGCGAGGGCCGCGACCAGTCGCGCATGCTCTCGTTGGAACGTGGGATCTCGGTAGTCGGGCCAGAAGGTGTTGCCGCCACCTCCTGGACGCCAGGCGCCTTTCACGTTGTAGGGGGCACTCGTCAGCCATTCCGGCAGCCCCGCCTTGGCTTCATCGACCGTCATGACGCGAAAGGCGAGCGTCATGTCGAGCGCGTTTGCGGACTGAATCGTCGCGTCGATGAGGTCGAACGCGATCTCGCCACGGACCGGCTCGATGTCACGCCAGTGCCAACGGAAGTACGCGGTGCCGGAAGCGGGGTAATCGGCCGGCCAGTTCTTCCGGACTCGCTTGGCGCACTCCGCCGGGGGATACGTGATGGGAGGTAGATTGCACCACCACCCGAAGTGAAAGCTGGCGAACCCCGCGCCTGGGTTGGTCAGCAACTCGTCGGTGACTTTGGGGTTCGTCGTGACAGAACCCGCTGGAATCGGGATATCCGGCGGGGGCGGGGCGACCTCCGCCGGCTCCTGGTTGTCGGAGGAGGGCGTCGCATGGACGTGACCGTGGTCATGGTCGTGCGTCGTGCGAAGCAAGAGATAGGCGACCGCCGCGGCGACGAGCACAAACCCGATTCCATACGCCGGGCGAAGGACAGGACGTGGTGAACTCATGAGCGACGTGGGAGCGTAGCACGGCGCGCCCGTGGAACGACTGCGCGTCGGCCTGATGGGCGTGGTATCTCGATTCGGGTATGTGCGGTAGATCGCGATTCCGGTGGTTTCGGTTTGTTGGTGGCCGCGGCCGTTGTTACCTCTGATCACCGTCGACCAAGTCGGCGACAAGCGATGATTCTGGTCACAGGCGGAGCGGGCTACATCGGGAGTCACTGTTGCGTGGAGCTCATCGAGGCCGGGCACGATGTGCTGGTCCTCGACAACTTCTCCAACAGCTCGCAGGACAACGTGCACCGTGTGGAGCGGCTCACGTCGAAGTCGATAGCGGTCGAGACGGTCGACCTCCGCGATAAAGAACAGACGCGTCGAGTCTTGGCAGAGGGCCGTTTCGACGCGGTGATCCACTTTGCCGGACTCAAGGCGGTGGGAGAGTCAGGTGCGGATCCGCTTCGCTACTACGACAACAACGTCGCGGGCACCGTCAATCTGCTCGAAGCGATGAAAGAGACCGGGACCCGAAACCTCGTCTTCAGCTCGTCCGCGACCGTCTACGGCGAGCCCGAACGGCTCCCGCTCACCGAAGACGCCCGAACCGACGCCACAAATCCTTACGGCCGTACCAAGCTGCACATCGAGCAGATTCTGCGCGACCTCGTCGCATCAGCGTCGAGCTGGAGCGTCATCTTGCTCCGCTACTTCAATCCGGTCGGTGCACACGAGACGGGAGAGCTCGGCGAAGAGCCCAACGGGACACCCAACAACCTCGTTCCCTACGTGATGGGAGTGGCAGGAGGTCACCGACCGCACGTCCGTGTGTTCGGCGACGACTATCCCACGCGAGATGGCACCGGCGTGCGCGACTACATTCACGTGATGGACCTTGCGAAGGGCCATCGGGCCGCGCTTCAGCGTCTACCGAGCGTCAAGGGCGTCGAGGTTTACAACCTCGGGACCGGGACCGGCTATAGCGTTCTCGAGGTGCTCGACGCGGCACGCGCCGCGACCGGGGAGCCCATTCCGCATGTGGTTCAGTCTCGCCGGCCCGGTGACGTCGCGGAGTGCTACGCCGACCCGAGCCTCGCCGCGCGCCAGCTTGGGTGGCGTGCCGAGCGCTCCCTGCAGGCGATGATGGAAGACGCATGGCGTTGGGAGCTGCGGCGAAGCCAGCGACGGGCGGACGAGCACTAGGCGTGAGGCCGCGACCTAGGGGCGGCCAGTCGTCGCAATGGCCTTGAAGGCCTCCTCGAGCGAGTCGGGCCGCGCACTTGGCGAAAGTGTCCCAAGGGCGATCAACGTCGAGAACGCATCGGCGATCTGTTCCGGGGTGAGCGGACCGTCGGGCCGATACCACAGCGCCACCGAGTTGGTCGCTCCGAACCAGAAACGCTTGACGAGCGAGACGTCGAGGCCCGCGGCAAGCTGGCCTGCGCCGATGGCCGCGTAGGAAAGCCCTTCCCATATCGCGTCATACGGTCGGCGCGCCTCGATGAGCCGGGCCCGCGTGTGTTCCGGGAGCCGGTGGAGGTCGAACACCAAGACCGGCACAGCGTCTTCCTCCGATAAGAGCGCCCGAAGGTGGGCCCGCATACCGAGGCGAATCCGTTCGAGGGGATCGCGGCTCTCGGCGATCGCACTCTGGACTTCCGCGAGAGCATGTTCGACCGCCTGCTCCGCAATGGCGACGATCAAGTCTTCTTTGGTGCGGAAGCGATAGGTGAGGCTCCCTGGAAGTATCCCCGCCGCCTGGGCCACTGCACGGATCGAGGTCCCGCCGAAACCGCGCTCACGGAACAACCTTGCCGCCGCGCGGAGGATACGGTCTTGCGAGACATGAACACTCGACACCGAGGCCTTCGCTGTCGACATCAGAACGGCGTCCTCCGACCGAAGAGCTCGAGAATCGCCCGCTGCGCTGGAAACTCGGCATGCTGGTCTCCAACGGGATACATGCGCGCCAACAGGTTGAAAAAGCGTGTCACTGCGGTGGGCGCCGCCTGGCCGATGAAGCCGTAGGCGCGCCCCTGCGGTGTGACGACTCGCCGCTTCCCGTGAACGATCCCGTCAAGCACCATGTGCGCTGCGGTTTCGACGCTCATCGCGTCACTCCGCTCGGCGAACTCGGGCGTGTCGGTCGCCATCTTCGTGCGCACCAACGGGTGGTACACCGACGAAACCGTGAGACGATGATGGTTCTCGGCCGCGAGGACATCGCCAAAGCCATCGAGCGCACACTTGCTAGCCACGTAGGCACCGAAGTTGGGAGCCCGCGCATAGACTCCCATCGTCAACACGAGTGACACCGTACCTCGCCGCTCCAAGAGCGACGGCAACAGCTTGAGCGTCAATCGCACTGGGGCGAAGTAGTTGAGCGCCATGGTCCGCTCATAGTCGTGGAACCGATCGACCGAAAGGGCCGTCGGACGCCGGATTGAACGTCCGGCGTTGTGCACAACCACGTCCACACCGCCGTGGTCGGCGAGGACGGCGTCGCCGAGCGCATCGACTTCTTCCATCGAGGAGAGGTCCGCCTCGTAGGCCTGGACCTTGGCGCCCAACGCTTCGATAGCCGTGCCGACGTCCTTGAGGGCGTCGGTGCTTCGGGCAACGAGCAAGACGTGCGCGCCGGCCTCCCCTGCCATCGTCGCCACACGCGCACCGATCCCGCGGGAGGCGCCAGTGACCAAGATGGTTCGACCCTCGAGCGAGCGACCCTCGCAGCCCGACCGGTTTCGCGTGGCGCTCGAGCCTTCCTTGGTCGGAAGTACAAATTCTTTAGAAGCCATAACTGACCTTTTCGTGAGCTAAAGGTTTAGTCTTGTACGACTGTACAAGAAGCTCTGCTCAAGCGCCAGTCAAGATGTCCTGCGTTTCTGCCGGGGCCGTGGGCCATGTGATCGGAAGCGCCAGATCGGCGAGTGCCAGCAGGTGGGTCCGGTGCGATAGTTCTGACCAGCGATAACGGCTGACGGTTCGGGGAAGAGACACGGTATGAAGGGCGACAAGAAGATCATCGATTGTTTGAATGCGCTTCTGACGCACGAGCTCACAGCGGTGGACCTCTACTTCGTCCAGAGCAGGATGCTCGCGAACTGGGGGTTCACCAGGCTCCACGAACGCATCGGTCACGAGGCGGACGACGAGCGCGGACATGCAGACAGCCTCGTGGAGCGGATCTTATTCCTCGGGGGCCACCCTGACGTGGCATCGCGCGCCAAACTCAAGATCGGGAACGACCCGGCGCAGATGCTGGCCTACGATCTCGAGTACGAGCTCGAGGTAAGCCGAACGCTCAATGCCGGCATCGCCCTGTGTCGGAAGAAGGGTGACAACGGAACACGGGCGTTGCTCGAACGGTTGCTCAAAGATACCGAGGACGACCATATCTTCTGGCTTGAACAGCAGCTGTCCTTGATCGAGAGCGTTGGCCTGAAGAAGTACCTTTCAGAGCAGGTCTAGGACGGCCCCGGGTCACGGCCGCCGCTGCTCATCTTCGTTTCCACAAAGCGTGAAGGGGCGGCGACCCCGGCGGCAGGGGCGTGCGCACTACACGCGCACGCCTTGGACGACCCTTGGGATCTCGCCGCCAAAGATCGCGGCCAAAGCGGCGGGGGCATCATAGCCGTGCCGTTCGAGCGCCGACTGGAGAACGTCGATCTCCACCGGCGCGTTGCAGACACCGCACAGGTACTGGGCTAAGGATGAGGGCGTCGTAGTCGCGGACGCGGGCTCCAGCTCGTGTTCGAGCCGTTGGAGATGTGAAGCGAACCCGATGTTCGGGAGCACTTGAAATCGCTTGGATCGAACACGAGAGACAGCGTCGAAGAAGCTGATGCCCTCCGTCTTCATGAGCCAGGCGGTGACGAGGGTGGCCGAACGGCTGACACCGACCTCGCAGTGTACGAATAGCTTGGCCGTTGGGTTTCCGCTCGTGACGACTCCGGCGTAGTCAAAGAAACTCGAGAGGGCGCCGCGAATGTCTTGGTGCATCCCATCTTGCACTCCGAGAAACAGATGATCGAAGTCCTGCCGCAGGAATGCCATCTCTGGCCGGTCATCCTCCATCAGGCAGCTCACCACGTGGGTCACACCGGCGCGTCTGAGCTCCTCGACACGCTCAGGGTTCGGACGCGCGCCCAGGTACAGAGTTGGGGTGATCTCGGTGAAGAAGCTCTCGCGGAGGTCCACGGACATGTCCAGATCGAGCCCGAGTCCTGAGAGCAAGCGGTCCACGAGGCTGCTGAGTCGCTTCTTCATGCGCCTCTCGTCTCACCCACTAGAATCCCGCCTTGATCGCCAGGTTGATCCCGAACTGATTGCTCGTGATGGGAACGATGTTGACGGTGGTCTCGGTTGGCACGGATTGGTCGGCGATGAGTGCGCCTGCGAGCTGACCTTTACCGTACGCGTACGTGCCCGCGATGGCAAAGGCTAGGTAGAACCCCCCCTCTCCCCGTTCGGGCGGCTTCTCACGGTTCGCGAAGTCGAAGCCAATGGTAAACCTATAGTAGTCGATCTGGGATTCGCCGAGCTGGTCGAGGTTTCCCACCGAGCTGAAGTCCGTCGAGAAGCCCCCACCCACCTTGAGACGCTTCGACAGCCGAACAATTCCGCCAATCCGCGCGTCTGCGACCGTCTTCCAGTCGATCCCAAAGGACGCGCTATTGAGTGGAAACCGGACGATCAAGTCGGCCTCCACCCAACCTCTGTCACGAATCCAAGCGAGCCCTGCCCTGCCAAGGCCCGGCTCGACGCCCGACCAAGTGCCGCTGAGGCCATCGGTCGCGGAGCCTTGGAACGTCGGCGGACCTTGCGGCGGCGATGTCGTTTCGGTGAAGGTTCGATCCTCGTTGAGGAAAACCAAGTAGCTTGGAGTTGCAACCATGGCCCCGATCCTGAGGGCTTTCACGGGCGCGACCTGAACGCCGAACTTCATTTGCAGGCCACCGCCCGACAGGTTCTCGGTGATGGTCTGAGTCGACGCGCCTCCGGCGCCCCCATCGATACCGCCCGCCAGGATCTGGTTGCCGCTCTGGGTGGCGAACACGATGTCGAAACCACCGCCGATGAGAAGCTTGTCGTTCCCTTTCTTCCAGGCCACCGCGGAGCTGACATGGTAGACCGACCGCGTTTGCTCGACCGCGGCGAAGAAGTCA
>JBCCEK010000017.1:0-37564 GCA_039030295.1 Myxococcota bacterium
AAACCACGCCGCGTTCGCGCTAGGTAGAATCTGCGCGAGGCACATGCACATGCTGCGGTCGTGCCGCATCAAGTAGTCGAACGTAGGGATCAGCTCTTCGTGGCGTGTTTCTGGGCCAAGCTGGAGCATGCCTTCGACGTGCTTGTAGAAGAGGGGCTTGTAATAGCGATTGATCTCGTTCACCGGGAGATCGCCCAATCGGACCTCGTCTTCGTTGGCGAGGTGCCCCTCCATGATGACCGCGCGGTCTTTGGCGAATATCAGTGTTTCGATGAAGTGCGGCGGGTCCTCCATTTCCGCGAGTCGACGGTACTCGCCAGCGTACGTTTCGAGCGAATAGAACGGGCGATAGCTCAGCCGGACGTGGGAGGGCGCGGGGATGACGCGCATCTCGAGGGCGACCAATAGGCCAAGGGTTCCGTGGCTCCATGGCAGCGCTCGAAACAGGTCGGCGTGTTCGTTGTCGGCGGTCGCGCGCACGAGGTCGCCCCCCGCGGTGACGATCTCGTAAGCGGTGACCGTGTCATGTACGAGGCCACACACATGGGAGTGAGTCGTCATCCCCAACGCCATCACGAGACCGCCGAGGGTGGCCTCCTTCATCTCGATCGTGGCTTCGAGTTGGAGTCCCATGTTGTCGAGGTGCTGAGCGACCTGTCCCACGGTCGCAAACGGTTCTACGCGAACCACCCGGCGTCCTTCGTCAACCCTGAGGATCGCCGTCAGGTCGTGCATACGGACGGTTCGCGCTCCCGACTTGTCGGTCATGCGTGTGTTGAGCGACGCCGCTGCCTTTCGATCGGTGCGGAGCGGCCTCTGCGCCCAGCCTTCGCCCCGAGCTCGGGCCGCGGAGTGCCGCTTCACGTCGCTCATGATTCGCGCCACCCTTTGTTCGTGATCGTCAGGCGCGCTTGGCTTCCGAAGAACGCCTCGTGCTTTGTCGACGGCGCTCACCAGGCTGCTGGCGGGGAGGGCGACCCCCATGATGACGAGCTCCCGATGCTGGTCGGCCCACGCTCTTGCGGCGTCTACGATTTTGCCTCTCATTTTCATCCGCGATTCGCTTCGACTCTGGTGCAATAGAATTAAGTTTCAAAAAAGACAATCGTGTTCTATGCTTCCTCGGTGTCTCAGGCGGCGGTGCGCGCTAAAAGCGCGAAAACAATCATGTATCGGGGGCTCGTGGTCGATGCGGCGGAGCGGCTCTTCGCCCGCTATGGCTACGAGGCCACCAAGATCCAGGACATCGCCGCCGAGTCCGGTCTGTCCCTCGGCACCCTCTACTCGGTATTCGACGGCAAGGCGGGCGTCTTCGAGGCCATTCACGAGGATCGCCTCCGCGAGCTGTTTTCGCTCGTCGAGGAGTCGCTCGCCCGCGACGGTGGAGCGTTCGACCGCTTGATGCGGAGCAACCGCGTCTTCGTTCGTTGGCTCGGCGACCATCCCGACTTTCTGCGCATTCACATTCAAGGGAGTGGCGCGTGGGCTTCGGACCCGGCCAACGCGGCGGACGGGCAGGCGAGGGCCTGGCGGCGTGGGGTCGACATGCTGGCGTTGGCGATCGGCGCTGCGATCGAAGAAGGGTCTGTCCATGAGGGCGACGCCGTGACGCTTGCCCGCATGGTCGTCGCGGTGCAGCAAGTCTTGTTCTCGACCTGGCTCGAGTCTGGCCTGAAGGACGACGCCGACAGCGTCGCAGATCGCATCGAGGTTCATCTCGGGCGACTACTACGAAGGAGTGAGCCATGAGAGGCGCAGTGCACGTAGACGCCACGCCCGCGGGGGTGGGCGCGTCGAAGGCCCCACCCAAAGTCTCGAAGGGGCTGCCGCTCCTTGGGCACACGCTCGAGTTCGGGCGCGACCCAGTAAGGCTACTCCAGCGCGCTTACGACGAACGCGGGCGCGTCGCTCAATTCAGGTTGCTCGGCAAGAACGTGACGGTGTTCACGGGCCCAGAGGCCCACGAATCACTCTTTCGGTTGCCTGACGAGGTCTTGGATGCGCGAGAAGCGTACAAGATGATGATCCCAGTTTTCGGGAAGGGCGTTGTCTACGATGTCTCGCCCGAACGCATGATGGAGCAGCTCCACATGCTGCACCCGGCGCTTCGCAACAACCGAATGCGGACGTACACGGAGATCATCGCCGAGGAGGCCGACCTCGCCATCTCCCGCTGGGGCGACTCAGGTACGGTCGAGGTCTGCGACTTTTTTGGGGTCCTCACCAGCTTCACATCGAGCCGCTGCTTCTTGGGAAAAGAGTTCCGAGACGAGATGAGCGAAGAGTTCGCCCACGTCTACGCGGACCTCGAGGCTGGGATCGTGCCCCTCGCGTACGTCAACGCCCACCTTCCGATCCCCGCGTTCCGCAAGCGCGACAAGGCACGAGCTCGTCTCGGTGAGATGGTCGCCGAGATCATTGCGCGCCGCCGAGCCAAGGGATCCGTCGGCGAGGATTTCATCCAGACGTTGATGGACTCCAAGTACAAGGACGGGAGCTCTCTCACCGATCACGAGATCACCGGCATCCTCATCGCAAACATGTTCGCCGGCCATCACACGAGCTCCGTCACGGCCACCTGGTCGCTCCTCGAGCTCCTTCGCAACCGGCACTACTACGATTCTGTCTGTGAAGAGGTACGCGGCCGCTTCGGCAACGGCGAGGCCTACTCGTTCGATGCGATGAGAGATGTGGAGCGCACCGAGTGGGCCATCAAGGAAGCGCTTCGGCTCCACCCACCGCTCTTCATGCTGTTTCGGACGGCCATGGAGGACTGCGAGGTCCACGGCCACCGGGTGGAGAAGGGCGACTGGGTATGCGTATCGCCGATCGTGGCGCACCGGGAAGAAGCGGTGTTCAAAGAAGCGCTTCGCTACGACCCCGACCGCTGCGGGCCGGACCGTCAAGAAGACCGTCGACCGTTCGCCTACGTCTCGTTTGGTGGCGGTCGTCATCGGTGCTTGGGCAGCGCTTTCGCCCTTCTGCAGATGAAGGTGATCCTGGCCGTGTTACTCAATCACTATGATTTCGAGCTCACCGGCGGTCCGATCGAAACCGACTTCGGACGGGTCGTCCTCGGCCCGAAACCCCCGATCCACGTTCGCTACAAGAAGAGGCGCTGAAGGAGAATCACCATGCCCGCTTTCCCTCGCGAAGAACTCGAAGAGATGATGGGCCGATGGCTCGAGGCCAATAAGAACGCCGAGCGCGAAGGCGACTGGAGCACGTATCTCGGCGCCCACTACACAGACAACGCCGTCTACCGATGGAACATGGGGCCCAACGAGGAGTTCTGGGCCCGCGGTCTCGATGAGATACGGGAGATCGCGCTCGGCTATCAAATGAAGGGGTTCGAGAACTGGCACTACCCCTATGAGACCGTTCTCATCGACGAGAAGGAGGGTCAGGTTGTCGGCTTCTGGCGTCAGCTCGCGCCATACAAGCGCCCCGACGGCACCCCTTACGAAGTCGCGGGGGTCGGGGGCTCTTGGTTCAAGTACGCCGGCGATTTCAAATGGAGCTGGCAACGCGACTTCTTCGACCTCGCCAACGTGAAGTCGTTGTTCTTCGAACTCGCCGGGGCCGGACACCTCAACGGCACCGTTCGCGAGAAGATGCATACGCAAGCGATGGGCAAGCTCATGCCGGGCCACGAGAAGCTCCGCGACGAACCGACTCGAATCGAGAAAATCAAGAACTCACTCGCGATCGCGAAGATCGCGCTGTTCGGCTAGCGGAAGTCGCACGGTTTCAGGACAACGCGAGCCCGAGTAGCTCCATGCCTCCTTGGTGGCCGGTGACTGTCGCTCCGCGTCGCTCCCCGTACGTCTAAGCGAAGTACCGATCCTCGATCGCTTTGAGGAGCCGATGGCGAAGCTCTTCCGGCGGGGTCGCCCGGCCACGCTCTTCCAACTCGTAGATCGTGCTGGCCAGCGTCGAGTCACCGATCGCGGCACCCAACCATTTCGAGAAGTCATGGTGCGCGATGTGGTGTTCGAGGACTCCGGGATCGCAGTGCAAGAGCTCACGCCGAAACGAAGTGACGTTCTCGGCGTGAGCGCCGGTTGGGCCGCCATGAGTACGAAAACAGAAGCGATCACCCCGAGAGAGACCCGACCGGACGTACTTGTGCCAGTGGCGGACGTGTCGGACGAACCGACTACCGATGTCGAAGACGACTGTGCTTCGAGTCGGTTCGAGACGCACCAAAGCGGCGGTCCCGAGGGCCGAGGCCTCGCGCATGTCGTCTCCGAGGGTCGGACCGAGCGCGTCGCGGATCATGGGATCGAGGCCATCGGTACCGGCGAGCGCGAGGACGAAGTCGATGTCCAAGCCCGACGCGGCGAGAAGCTGACCCGCATCGTACGTCACCAACGCGATTCCTTTCTCGCCGTCGAAAGGGTCCCAGGCGTTTGCCTGGTTGCCGAACGGCATATGTGCCTCGTCGACGACGATCCAATGGGGGAGCCCCGACCGATGGCGTTCCTCCCGTAGTGCCCACAGCAGAGAGGTCATGTAGGCCCGTCGGTCCGACTCGTCGATCAGAGATAGGTCGACGACCACGCTACCAAGTTGCTGTTTCAGAAGCTGCGGCACGTCCGTCGCTTGCGGCAGGAGGCCAGCCCCGCCGACTGTGACCACGTTGTGCATTCGACCCAGGGGCCCGTGGTCGCCCTCAGGGTCCAGGATGCACAGCGAGTATCCGAGCTCGATGAGTCGTTCGGCGATCAAGCCTGCGGCGTACGATTTGCCGGCGCCACTGCCGCCCACCACGAGCAGGTTGACTTGAGAGGCTGGAATCGACACAGGGTCACCGTTCTTGAGGGTGCCGATGGGAACCTGCCAACGGCTCGATGTCGGTAGCGCCCGGCCGGCGAGCAAATCGTCGCGCAGGAAGAGGGCGACGCCCTCGCCATCTCGGATCGAAAGGACTACGTCGGCCTCTCGCTTGAGGGAGCTCACCGCATTCTCGACCGCGACCCCGACTTCGCATGCGCGGAGCAGCGCAAGGTCGTTCTCCGCGTCGCCGACAGCAACCACGCTATGTCGAGACAGACCGAGCTCGTTCAGTGCCGCAGAGAGCCCACTGGCTTTGGACACGGAAGCAGGAAGTACCATCAGCGCATCCCGATTGCGGACCAACTGGCAGTCGAGCTCCAGACGGCGGAGCTCGTGGAAGACGAGCTCCTCCGAATCGCTGTGGCATCCGAGTAGGACTTGCCCCCGATCGAAATGGACGCCGTGCGCGACAAGCGGTGCGTCGAGGTCGAACGGCACCGGCGCGGTGAGTGCACGCGATACACCACTTCGTCGGACGACCGCCCCGTTCTCGGCGACGATCGCGTCGAAGTGTGCCTCAACGTCTGGGAACACGTGAAGGAGGTCGCTCGCGACACGACCCGTCACCAGCACCAAGCTCAGCCCGGCGCTCCGAGCCTCACCGAGCGCTTCGAGCACATTGCTCGACGGCCGGCCGGCTTCCGTGAGGGTTCCGTCAAAATCGACCGCTACCCCGCGGAAATACGCGGAAGGAGGCACGCGGCCTATGGTGCACACTTCGTCCATCACGTCGGCTCGTCCGGAACTGACCCATTGAGCTTTGAGCTCGCGCGGTGGAGGTTCCGTGCGACGGTGACGAACGAAGTCGCGAGGGCCTCATGCGCATCGTCGGCCTTGAAGACCGCTCCGAGCTCCTCGCTGCCCGTGTGTACCCGCAAGTCGACGGACGTCGTATGGGTCGAAGTGACCGGGAGGCGTCGAAAGCACACCGAGACCCGCATGTCGCGGCGCGTCCCTTCGACCAATGTCCGGCTCCACGCGCGAGCGGAGGCCACCAGGGCTTCATCCGGGCCCCATCCCACGAACCGCACCTCGACTTCGTTCGCCATCTCGGTTCGCAACTTGGAGCAAGAAGCAGGCCAGCTGCACCGGCTCAACCGACGCGCCCGCAACGGAATCGTCGCGCCGGCAGGGGCGCAAATCCTGCGGATCTTGCTCGGATGCCGCAGAAGATGCTCTTACTGGACTCTATCTCGTGCACAGACGGCGTGGCGTCTTGCACTGGTCACACCTAGCCGGGTCAGTCGGCGTCTTCGGCAGGCTGGAGCTTCGCGGGAAGCGATCGAACGTGGAGGTCTCGCTGGGGGAAGGCAATTTCGATCTCCGCTTCGCGGAAGGCGGCGTCGACGGCCATGTGCAGCTCGTGCTTGGATTGGATGAAATCCCGCGCGTCGGGCAGGAAGACCCGCAGCTCGAATGACAAGCTGCTGTCACCAAACCCGAGGAAGAGGACTTGCGGGGGCGGGTCCGACATCACGGCTGGGTGCTCAACGGCAACTCGCTCCAACACCTCGACGGCTTTTTCCGTGTCGGACCCGTAAGCGATACCCACCTCGATCTCCACGCGAAGCACACTATCCGACAACGACCAGTTGATGAGCTGTTGCGTCACGAACTCTTTGTTCGGAACCACGAGCTCGCGGCGGTCGAAGCCCGTAATCCAGGTTGCGCGGGTTCGAATCTTCGTGACCGTTCCGCTGATCTGCCCCACGGTGACCGTGTCGCCAACGCGGATCGGACGTTCGAAGAGGATGATGAGCCCTGAGATGAAGTTGGCGAAGATCTCCTGAAGCCCAAACCCGAGACCGACACCCACCGCGGCAACGAGCCATTGGATGCTGGACCACCCGATCCCGATCGTGCTCATCGCCATCGCGATCCCCGCGATCGCAATCGCGTACTTGATCAGGGTCGAGTAGGCGTACCGCTCACCCGCGGTGAAGCGCCGAAAGACCGAGACCTCCAGCAGGCCCGGGAGGTTTCGAACGAGTGCGAGGGCGATCATCCCGATGAGGAATGCTCCGAACAAGTCGGCGAGCGTGACGGGGACCAAACGGGTCTCACTCGTTTCGCGGGCAATGCCGGCTGCATCCTCGACACTGAGGGTGACCGTTTGGGTCGTGTTCCAGAGCTCGACGTGCTGCAGAATACCGACCGCCGGGAGGATCTCTGCCCAGACCAAGAGAACACCAACGGCAGCAACCAGCAGGACGCTACCGCGGATGAGACGTCGGGTCTGCGCCTCGACCGAGACGAGGTCGACCTTTTCGTCTTCCTCTTCATCGTCGGCTCTTGGCTTCATCTGCTCGCGCGCGACCCGCCGACGGGCGACGAGTGCCCACTGCATCGACAGGTTGAAGATCAGCTGGGCCGAGAAGAGGAAAAGAAGCGTGAGGTGGTAACGAAATGCGAGCTGGAGTGCCGTCCAATAGTATCCACCGATCGCGGCCCCGAGAAGGGCTAGGGGCACCAGCACGGCGGCGACGCGGGCGACCAACCACCAACGCCGGCGGTTCGGCGGAAGCTGGTCGAGTTTGTAGAGCGACACGACAGGTCCGCCCGGCCGCACCGCCAGCCCGGTGAACGCCGCGGCGACGATCATCGAAGCGATGAACGCGAGGCGGCCGATCGATTCGCTCCACGGGTCTTCCCCATGCGCCTCGAAAACAAACATGATGAACACCGCCGGGATGGTGACGAAACCAAACCAGAGGAGGGCACGCCGGAGAGAAGCCACGCAGGCTTTTGGAAAGCGCGCGTGGGCTTCCGCCACGCCGCCGCTCCGAAGCATCTCCGCCACGAACCGCAGGCTGAGCCAGAAGGCCCCTGCCGCAACGATGCCGTAGGCGATGCTTCGAACGTAGTGCGTGGCCTCGGGAGATCGTTCGAGCCTCCAGCCAAACACCATGAGCAGAAGGGGGAGCCAGGGCACCAGCAGCATCGAGAGGCCGACGGCGGTTGCGGTTGGCGAGAACCGGGTGGTGTGACCACGAACCTGCTCCCCGAGCGCGTCGATGCGTTTACGGATCCTCGGCGTCGCGATCAGCATCAGGAGTGCCGTCACCGCGAACAGCAAGATCCACCAAAGGTCCCGTTCGTAGACGTCCTTCGATGCGACAACCAGTTGGCGGCGGTAGCGTGGCGACATCAGCCAAGCCGCCCCATCCTTTCCGTCAGTGAGTGTGGCGCTGCCGATCGGCCGACCGCTGGGCACCCATAACACGCGCGCATCGATGAAATTCGTGAGCTTCTCGGTGCGTTCGATCAGCTCTCGCTGTCGTGCGTCGAAGTCCACGAGTTTCTCAAAGTAGGTTTCGTAGTCGTCGATCAGCTCATCGAGGTAACCTCGCTGGGTGTCGAGGAGTTCACGAAGGGCCCGCTGAACTTCCGGCCGCTTCGCCTCCGGCAGCGAAGCCGAGGCCTCCTCCATGACCTTCGATACCTTGCCTTCGATGTCGGAGAGCTGCTGCCTTCGCTCGCGCAGTTGTATCTGAGCCAGCTGGACCTGACCGATCTCAGGCTGCCGCATGCGAATGAACCGACGGTACATGCCGACGTCCGGCGCCTCCTCACGTTGTCGGCGCAGCATCAGGCCGACCGAATCAACGAGCCCGACCGCCGCGATCTGCTGTCGAAGATTCCGTAGTGCGCCATCGATGTCGTTGATCTGGGCCTCTGCACGCATGAGCTTCTCGCTCACGTCGGTGATGCGATTCGCCACGCCAGCCTCGCCGGTCCAGCGATCCGCCAGCTGCCGGTTCTCCTCAACCACCTGCGTGACAAGCTCTTGCACTTCCTTGGGCGCCGCCGATAGCGAGTCGAGCAGGGTGCGAGCCTCATCGATCGCCGCCTCGACGGCCTCTTGTTGCTGGTTCTTGAGCGCTGCGCGTAGAGCGACGGTCAACTCCTCGAGGTAGGCGATCTCGAGGACCGTGAGGTCGCGCTCCTGGCCGAGGAGGCGACCGCGCGTCTCGTAGCTCTCACGCTCAGCTTCGTACGCGGCGATCTCAGCCTGAAGTGCCTCTACGCGTAGGGGCCTGAGTTCTTGGCGCGCATTGTCGAGTTCGGCGTTCTCGCTCGAGAGCGGTGGGCTCGCTTCCCATTCGGTGAGGCGCTGCTTGGCCCCCTCGAGGAGATCGGGGAGGGCACGCCTTCGGTCCGCTCGTTGGGAGATCTCTTCTTCGACGGCGAGGAGATGGCGCCTCGCCTCGGATAGGTCGGTCTCTGCCGCTTCGAGCGTGTCGTCGAGCTCGTCGACCGTCGCGCCTTCGGGCACTTCCACGGCTTTGCCGGCCTCGAAGGTCTCGATCTCTCGCTCCAGCTCTTCTGTCCGGCTCGGCGCCCGCGCTGAAGCTTGGGCGTACTCCGCGGCTTTCCTACGCCAATCTTCGAGACTCGCCTTGGTCTCCGCGATCTCCGTCTTGACTACGTCGAGAGGGCTCGGCTCTTCGGGTGTGACGGACTGCGCATGGCCCGCACTCGGTGCGATCGCCAACGCCGCGAGCAGCCCGGTGACGACCGCTCCCACTCGAACCCAATGGTGGCCAAACTCCCTCATGCCTGGTCCCGTCCATTCTATGCGAGTGCAAGGCCGCCCCGCCAATAGTCGTTCGTCACCTTGGCGGGCCGCCGCGCCCATCAGGACGGTGGGGCTTCCCTCGGGATGCTCACCGTGACGCGAACACCTGGCTTGATCCGGATCGCGCCCATCAGCGCTCGGAACGGTTTGATCCCGAAATCGGGCTGGTGCACCAACGCATCGACACGCCACCGATCGCCGTCGCCCTTGACGTCATAAGTGACGTTGCGCTGGGTACCGCGAATCGACAGCGCGCCCGTGATTCGGTAGCCATCGTTCTGCGGCAGTACCGCGCTCGACTCGAATGTAATCTGAGGGAAGTTCACCGACAGGAGCACGTCTTCGTGAATGTGCGCCCGTATCTTGGCGAGGTCGGACTCCGACAAGACTTCCTCCGCATGTTTGTCCGTCATGGCGGTCACGACGTCGACGCTCGTCGCGTCGAATTCGGCGCGTACCCAGTCCCGGTCGTCGCCGTGCTCGATGGAGAAGCGCTTCACGCGCATCTCGAGGTCGTGTGCCGCACGCGCGAGGGGGCCGTCTTTGTAGCTGAACACGCGACACTCCGCGCGGGTTGCATCGTATTTCGGCATGACGACGTGCTACTCGGAAGTCGCGGTTGGAGCACACCGACCTCGGAGGGACTGCCCCGGCCGGTGGTAGACGCGTCCTCCACCCGCCTGTAGAGTGCGCCACGGCGAAACAAGGATGTCGAAGGTCGGCCCAAAAGCGCTGGGTGCGCCCCGAAAGTCACCAACCCGACTCGTCGGAGGCTGAGCGATCATGCCCGATCTTCAGGTGACGGCCTGGGACGTTGGCATCCTCATCGGCTACGTGGTCCTCACCCGAGTCGGGTTTGGTTGGTACTTCGCCCGAAAGACGCGGGGGCAGGGCGCCGAGAGCTACTTCCTCGGCGCGCACCGGATGCGCTGGCCGATCATTGGGCTCTCGTTCTACGTCGCGAACATGAGCGGCGGTAGCTTTGTCGGACTGCCGGGCGCTGCGTACCACACGGGGATCAGTGTCTACAACTATGAGTGGATGCCAGCGGTGTTGCTGATCCTCTTCGCGTTCTTCTTCCTTCCCTTGTTTCTGCGTGGTCGCGTGTACACGGCTCCACAGTTCCTCGAACTCCGGTTCGGGCGAGGCACCAGGCTCGCGTTCTCGGCCATGCTTCTTCTTACGAGCATGCTCGTCGATGCTCCCGCCTCGCTCTACGCGGGTGCGATGGTCCTCAAGACGCTGCTTCCAGAAGTCCCCGTTTGGCTGACGATCACGATCGCAGCGCTTGCCGCCGGGGTCTACATTGCTTACGGCGGTTTGGGTGCGGTCGTGGCCAACGATGCCCTTCAAGCGACCTTGATCCTCTCGGGCGGAACGATCATCGCCGTCCTCGCTTGGCAGGCGGTCCCGTCCTGGGAAGCGGTCGTCGACGCGGCCCCGCCCGAGGCATTGCACTTGATCCAACCCGCCACCGACGAGGTGATGCCGTGGCCGGGGCTCAGTGGCGTGTTCATCGTTGGCATGTACTTCTGGTGCACGAACCAGTTCATCATCCAACGTGCGCTCGGGGCAAGGAGCCTCGACGACGGACGCTGGGGCGCGCTCCTCGCAGGCCTGCTCAAACTTCCCAACCTGTTCATTTTGGTGTTGCCGGGCCTTTTCGCGCTCGTGCTCTACCCAGATCTCGACAACCCCGACATGGTGTTTCCGGTGCTCGCGTTTGATCTGCTGCCCGTTGGGCTTCGCGGGTTCATGTTGGCGGTGCTCGCGGCGGCCATGCTCTCGAGCCTGGAAGCGATCCTGCACTCCGCATCGACCTTGTTCACGATGGACTTCGTCCATCCCGCGCGCCCGGACATCGATTCCCGAACACTCGCACGTTGGGGTCGTGTTGCGAGCTTGGTGTTCATGGGGATCGCAGTGGTGTGGACCCCTCAGATCGCGCGTTTCCCCACGCTCTGGCAGTACCTCCAGTCGATCCTGTCGTATCTCACGCCCCCCGTTGTTGCCGTGTTCCTCCTCGGCCTCTTCTGGCCACGCGCGAACGCCGCTGGCGCTCTCTTTGGGATCGCCGTTGGGGTCCCCTTGGGCGCCGTGGGCTGGGTGTTGACCGAGCTCCTTGGTTGGTTCTCGGTCCCGTACCTCTATGCGGCCGGGGTGATGTTCGTGGCCGCGGTCGCGCTGGTCGCGATGGTCAGCCTTGCGACCAAACCGCCCCCCGCGGAGCAAGCGCGAAGGTTCGGCTGGCGTCTCGACGACTACCTCGAAGATGCTCTTACATTGCGTGGCATCCCTTGGTATCAGGACTACCGCTGGCAGTCTGCCGGTCTGGCGGTCATCACGCTATGCGTGGTCGTTTGGTGGTGGTGACGACTGCGCCGGGAAGACACCGAAGTATCGACAGCCCTCGACGACGCCCCGCGCGTAGGGGTGCCCGGCGAAGTATAGGCGGTCCGAGATTCCGCGATCGGAGGCCTCTTTCTGCAGCGCTTCCTGAAAGGACCTGTCCGCGTTGGCGACCACGATCGACCGGCAACCCGTGAGCATCGCTGCACGGTCGTTGCCCGAATCACCAGCGTACACCATGTGGTCGTCGTCGATTGCGCTCTGCTCATGGAGGTAACGCACGGCACGATCCTTGGCGACTCCTCTCGGCAGGATGTCCAGGAGCCCGCGTTGGGAGACCGAGTCGAAGCTCGCGACCACGTTCGCCGTCACGCCCTGCGCGTCGAGACAGCCGTGCACTCGGTCAACCACGGCATCAGGACGGCCCGAGGTGTAGTAGCTGACTTTGAACTCGCCCTGCTTCGCGTCTTCCTGAGGTTCGATCCCTCCGATCGACGACAACGCGTCTCTCACCTCGGGACCTGTATGATCGCCCAGCGCGGCGCGCATCGATGCGCGATAGCCTTCGTCGAGCCTGAACTCGTCGCCGTCGAGTCGGTAGAGGCTTGTCCCCACATCGCAGGCCATGAAGTGCGGCGTTGGTAAGCCGAACTCACGTATCCCCGTTTGGGCGAGGGCGAAGTCCCTACCGGTGACATACGCGAGAAGGAGTCCCGGACTCGCTTGCACGAGCCCTGCGAACTCTCCGACTTCGTGCAAACGCTGCGCCGTCTCCTCGAGGGGAATCAAGGTTCCATCGAGGTCTGACATCAGCAGATAGCGTGGTATGGTCATCTCCGTTGACGTGAAGCCTAGCCACAACCGAACCCCGCGGCACTCGGGAAGACGCTAGCGAGGAGTCTGTGCAGCTTTCTCACCTGCGGCCCGTCATTTTCGGCGAGGTACTGTTCGACCACTTCCCTGACGGGAGTCGTGTGCTGGGAGGGGCTCCCTTCAACGTGGCCTGGCATCTCAGGGGCTTCGGGGCCAGTCCGCTGGTGATCGCGGCGGTCGGCAAGGACTCAGCCGGTCGCGAGGTGCTCGATCGCATGGCCAGCTGGGACCTGATGACGCACGCGGTCCAAGTCCACCGCGATCGCCCCACCGGGCGTGTCACGGCAAAAGTGGTCGATGGGGAGAACCAGTTCGAGATCGCCCCCGAGCAGGCTTGGGACTTCATCGGCGCGGAAGCGGCGATCGCTGCGGCAACAGAACAAACCGATCAGGCCGTACCGACCGCGCCTCTCCTCTATCACGGCACCCTCGCGCTTCGAAGCGAGGTCAGTGGGGGCACCTTTCGCCAGCTCGCGAACACGCTCGACGCCCCGGCTTTCGTCGACATCAACCTGCGGGATCCATGGTGGACGCGGGAGACCGTGGAGTGGTGCCTCGAGACCGCCTCCTGGATCAAGCTCAACGAACACGAACTGCGCGTCTTCACTTCGCAGCCGACGGCGTCGTTCGAGGATTGCCGAGATGCCGCCCTCGCGCTCGTGTCGAAGTACTCGGGTGCTGGCTTGATCGTGACCCGCGGCGCGAAGGGCGCCATCCTGGTGAGCGCTGGCGGCGAGGTGTTCCAGGCAGCCGCGCCGCCGGTCACGGACTTCGTGGACAGCGTTGGCGCGGGCGATGCTTTCAGCTCGGTCTCATGTATCGGCGTTCTGCAGAAGTGGCCTCATGAGAAGACGCTCCGGCGTGCCGCCGCGTTTGCAGCCGACGTGTGCCGGATTCGCGGGGCCACGGGCACAGACTTCGGCCTCTACGAGCGCCACGTCAGCCAGTGGTCCGAAGACGAGGACCCCGGCGCCGCGCGTGCTGCCCCAGCGACCGGCCTTCACGTGCTTTCGCTGAGCGTCCACGGGCTCGTGCGCGCCACCGACATTGAACTCGGACGCGACCCCGACACGGGAGGCCAGGTCTCGTACGTGGTCGACCAAGCGCGCGCGTTGGCGGAACATCCCAGTGTCGAACGCGTCGACGTCGTGACCCGCATGGTCCAGGATCGGCGCGTCGACGACGTTTACGCGCAGCCATTCGAAGAGATCAGCGACGGGGCTCGAATCGTGCGGATTCCATTCGGCCCGAAGCGCTACCTACGCAAAGAAACACTCTGGCCGCACCTCGACAGCCTCCTCGACCAGCTCACGCGTTACGTTCGCACACAGAAGCGAGTGCCGGACGTGATCCACGGGCACTACGCCGATGCCGGCTACGTGGGGGCGCAGCTCGCGAAGCTGCTCGGCTTGCCTTTCGTGTTCACAGGGCATTCGTTGGGGCGGGTCAAACAGGCGCGGCTCGCTCCCGAAGAAGCGGCCGACGAGAAGACGTACCGTTTCACCCAGCGAATCGAGGCCGAGGAACGCGCGCTCGAGACCGCGGCGCTCGTGATCGCGAGCACGCATCAGGAGGTCCACGAGCAGTACGAGGCCTACGACCACTATCAACCCGATCGGATGAAGGTGATCCCGCCAGGGGTTGATCTCTCGCGCTTCTCTCCGGTGTCGCAGTCCAAGGCCCCCGCGATTCACCGCGAGTTGTCCCGCTTCCTTGCTGACCCTTCGAAGCCCATGATCTTGGCCCTTGCTCGTCCGGACGAGCGAAAGAACTTCGACGGCTTGGTACGCGCGTACGCCGAGACCCCAGGGTTGCGTGCGTTGGGCAACTTGGTGGTCATCGCCGGCAACCGGGACGACATCACAGATATGGCGGCTGGCTCACGAAGAGTCCTCACACAGATTCTTCTCCTGATCGATCGCTACGACCTGTATGGCTCCGTCGCGTACCCGAAGCATCACGAACCGTCCGACGTCCCGGACCTCTACCGCTTGGCGGCGCAGTCGAAAGGCGTCTTTGTGAATCCTGCGCTGACCGAGCCGTTCGGCCTGACGCTACTCGAGGCGACCGCCACGGGCCTGCCCGTCGTCGCGACCGACGACGGCGGACCGCAGGACATCCTCGGGACTTGCCAGAACGGGCTTCTCGTGGACGTGAACGATTCTCGCGCCATGGGCGAAGCGATTCGCGATGCGATCTCCGACGAGCCTCGATGGGAGCGGTGGTCTCAGCACGGTCTCGATGCCGTGCACAAGAACTACTCGTGGGATAGTCACGCCGAGCACTATGCACGCGAGGTTGCGCAGATCGTCGAGGGCGCGCGTGCGGTGCCCGTGTCGCGCCACCGGACCAAGCTGGTCGGGGTGGACCGTCTGTTGGTGACCGACGTGGATGACACCCTTACCGGCGATGACGAAGCGCAAGCAACCCTCTTTCGACGCCTGGAGGAAGCATCGGCGAACGTGGGGTTCGGCATCGCCACGGGGCGGACCCTCGAACGAGCACTGAGTCTTTTTGAGGAGCTCGACGTGCGCGTCCCCGACGTCCTGATCACGGCATCCGGCACGGAGCTCCACTACGGGTCGAGGCTGATCAAGGACAGGTCCTGGGAGCGGCAAATTCGCTACCGTTGGGAGCCGGAGCTCGTACAGCGCGAAGTCGGGTCGATCCCGGGACTCAGCCGCCTCGCCGACGCGCAGACCCAGTACCGAATCCGCTACGAAATGGACCCATCCCAGGCACCTACACCACGGGAGATTCGCCGATTGATTCGACAGCGTGGGCTACGGGTGAGTGCGGTGTTCGACCGAGACATCTACGTCGATGTCGTGCCGGTGAGAGCGTCCCTCGGCATGGCGATTCGGTTTTTCTGCTTCAAGTGGAGCCTCGAGCCCGAGCGTTTGCTCGTCGCGGGGGATTCCGGGAACGACTGGGACATGCTTTCGGGGGACACCCTGGGCGTTGTCGTGGGCAATCACACATCGGAGCTGGAGCGTCTCAGGGGCCGGCCTCGCGTTTATTTTTCGAAGCAAAGGCATGCTTGGGGGGTCCTCGACGGGATCGACTGGTATGATTTCCTCGGAAAGATTCGCGTGCCCCCTGAGGACCCCAAATGACAGACAAGCTCGATACGCTTCTCGCCAACCATCGTGAGCCCATCTACCTCTTCTTCTTGCGGCTCAAAGCGCTCGGGAGGCAGTTCCTTCTACGGTCGGACGTCGTGCACGAGTACGAAGAGTTCGGTGAGACGGAGGTGGGGGCACCACTGGTCGAAACCGAGATGACCCGCCTCGTTCGGCAAACGCAGGAAGCCGTCATCGATGAGCCTTTCGTCTGCTTGGCCATTCGAACGCGCGTCGGGCGTTGGCGCTACGTTCAGGTTCACTCCGAGGACCTGCACCATCGAGACCTCACCGTCTCCGAGTTCCTCGAGATCAAAGAGCGCCTCACGTCGAATATCCCGGCGGGCCCGAGGTATGTCCTCGAAGTCGACATGAGCCCGTTTGAGCGAAAGTTCCCGAAGCTGCAGGAGTCCCGCTCGATCGGGAAGGGCGTCGAGTATCTCAACCGGCATCTGTCCGGGCAGATGTTCCTGAACGGCGGGCAGGGCCAGCAGCTTCTGTTCTCGTTCCTTCAGGTCCACCATGTACGAGGTCGGCCGCTCATGTTGAACGGGACCCTCGAGAACCCCGACGAACTGCGTGCGGCCTTAGCGGACGCGGTAGAACTCTTGGAGGGGGTCGATGAGGACGATGAAGGGTTCCACCGTGAGTTGCGCCGACTCGGTTTCGAGCCGGGTTGGGGCCGGACCCCTCGGCGAACGCGCGAGACGATGGAACTCCTGCTCGATATCCTCGAGGCGCCTTCTGCGGCCAACCTCGAGCGGTTCCTCAGCCGCATTCCGATGATCTTCTCCCTCGTGATCGTGTCGCCGCACGGTTTCTTCGGCCAATCGAACGTGTTGGGCAAGCCCGATACCGGTGGTCAGGTCGTCTACATCCTCGACCAAGTTCGGGCGCTCGAACGCGCCATGCGCGAATCGATCTACGAGCAAGGGCTCGACATCGAACCTCAAATCGTCGTGCTCACCCGCTTGATTCCCGAGGCTGGCGACACGACGTGTGACCAGCGTATCGAGCCCATCCTCGGGACGGAGAACGCACGCATCCTTCGGGTGCCTTTTCGGACGTACGAGGGCGGCGAGGTCATCCCGCACTGGATCTCGCGGTTCAAGGTGTGGCCGTACCTGGAGCGGTACTCGGTCGATTCCGAGCGAGAGATATTGGCGGAGCTCGGCACGCGTCCCGACTTCATCATCGGAAACTACTCGGACGGAAACTATGTCGCGAGCATTCTCGCAACCCGGCTCGGGGTGACTCAGTGCAACATCGCGCACGCCCTCGAAAAGACCAAGTACCTACACTCCGACTTGCACTGGAAGAACCACGAGCACGATCATCATTTCGCAGCTCAATACACCGCGGACCTCATCACGATGAACACCGCGGACTTCATCATCACGAGCACCTACCAAGAGATAGCCGGTACCGCCTACAGCGTCGGTCAGTACGAGAGCTATAGTTCGTTCACACTACCGAACCTCTATCGAGTCGTCTCCGGGATCGATTGCTTCGATCCCAAGTTCAACATCGTCTCGCCGGGCGCCGATCCACATGTGTTCTTCCCCTACTCGGATGGGGACCATCGCCCTGCGCCCCTTCGAGATAAGGTCGAGGCGCTGGTGTGTGGCTCGGACGACGAACCGAGTCGCGGCCACTTCGACGATTCAGACAAGCCCTTGCTGTTCGCGATGTCTCGGCTGGACCGAATCAAGAACATGGCGGGGTTCGTCGAGTGGTATGCCCGGCACCCCGAACTCCGAGAGCTGACCAACTTGCTGGTCGTCGGGGGGCGCATGGACCCGGACCAATCGACCGACCCCGACGAACGCGAGCAGATCGAGCGAATGCACCATCTGTTCGAAGAGCATCAACTCGACGGCAGCGCGCGTTGGCTCGAGATGCAGACCGACAAGACTCGCGTGGGAGAACTCTATCGGTTCGTTGCAGACCGGCGTGGTGCGTTCGTCCAGCCGGCGCTCTTCGAGGCATTCGGGCTGACCGTCGTCGAAGCGATGAGCTCTGGCCTTCCCACCTTCGCGACGAAGTACGGTGGCCCACTCGAGATCATCGAGGGAGGCAAGTCGGGCTTCCATATCGACCCCACCCTGGGCGAAACAGCAGCCAACAAGATGGCCGACTTCTTTCGCGAGTGTCAGAAGCGACCGGAGGCTTGGGAAGAGATCTCGCGCGGAGGCCTCCAGCGAGTCCAGGAGCGATACAACTGGACTCTATACGCAGACACACTCCTAAAGCTCAGCCGCATCTACGGGTTTTGGAAGTACATTTCCTCCCTCGATCGGGCTGAGACCCGTCGGTACCTGGAGATGTTCTACGGCCTGATGCTGCGGCCGTTGGCCAAGAACGTTCTCGCAAGCGAGTCGTAGTCCTCATTCCGGGTCGGTGATCCATTCGACGCGGACTTCTCGCTCCGGCCGGGAGCGTGCGCCTTCCTCTGCTTCGATCGAGATGACCAAACGTCCTTCCGTGACCTCGGCCGAATACCGAGTGAGCAGGTAGTCGCCGCCCTGGTAGCCGTAGCCGTCGCCACCGTCTTCGTACACCGTGCCGCCGGCATGGCCTTCCCGGTCGAGGGAGACTAACAGTGTGAGCGGGCCGGTCATCGCCTCGTCGGCCGTCTGCCCTCCCGGCCCGACCGGGATGATCGAACCCTCGCGAATGCGCAATGCCGGATGCGCCGGACTCGCGTCCAGGTCCTCGCCGGGTAGCGTCACGGGCCGCCAGCGTCCTTTCGGGAGGCAGAAGTCGTGGGCTTCTTCTTTGGAGAGCTGGGGCAACACGAGGAGGTCGTCGCCAAGCAGGAAGGCTCGGTCCTCGCTGCGAAGCCGGAGGTCGGTCGGATCCGCAAAGAACACCGGCCGCATCACCGGGAGCCCGCTCGAGGCGGCTTCGCGGAAGACGGTGTAGAGGTACGGAAGCAGCTTGTAGCGTCGGCCGAGCGATGCGCGTGCGATGGCTTCGACTTGCGGACCGAAAGACCATGGCTCCTGCGACTCCTTGAGCGACGTGTGCGTACGGCTGAACGGGAAGAACGCGCCGACGCCAATCCAATGGGCGAAGAGCTCCGGGGACGGGAGGCCGGCGAAGCCTCCGATATCCGGGCCGGAGAAAGGCTGCCCGGAAAGCCCCAAGTTCAGGACCATGGGCACCGACCACTTGAGGTGGTCCCACGACGCGACGTTGTCCCCGGTCCAGGTGGCTGCGAACCGCTGACCACCGAGGTAGTTCGAGCGCGTAAGGACGAACGGTCGCCGGTCAGGGCGCGCTTCCTTCATGGCTTCGTGGGTGGCTTGCGCCATTAGCATGCCGTAGACGTTGTGGTATCGCGCGTGAGAGCCGGCTGGGATGCCCCCGCCGCCTTCGTGCTGCACCGTCTCCGGGACTTCCGAGCCGGGTGGGAGGATGGGTGACGGTTCGTTGAGGTCGATCCACAGGCCGTCCATCTCGTTGTCCAAGAACTCGACCGACCTGTCCTTCCACCATGTACGCGTCGCCGGCCGCGTGTAGTCAGGGAAAGCGGCGTCTCCGGGCCACGTTGCGGCACGGTACTCCTGTCCTTCGTGATCACGAACGAAGTGCCCGCCTTGGACCCCGTCGTCATAGACCGAATACCCGGGTTCAGCCTTGACCGCCGGATCGAGAATCCACACCGAGCGGAACCCGTGGTCATGCAAGAATCGGTTGGTGGCTTTCGGGTCGGGGAACCGCTCCGAATCAAAGGTGAAGACCTTGTACGCATCCATGTAATGGATGTCGATCCAGATGACGTCGCAGGGGATCCGCCGAGATCGCAGTTCGCGGGCGAGTTCTCTCACTCGCTCGTCGGGATAGTAAGAGAAGCGAGACTGTTGGTACCCGAGCGACCAGACCGGGGGAAGCTCCATCGTCCCGGTGAGGTCGCCGAGCCGCGATAGCACGTGTTGTGGCGAGTCACCTTCGATGATGAGCACGGCGAACGGCACGGACGACCGCAGCGTGATCCCCTGTCTCAAGTCGATGGTGAGCCGGTGCGTCGTGTCTCCGATCACCCCAAACGCGGTTCCGTCCGCGCGAACCACCAGCACCCATGGGTGCGCTTGGTAGAGACTCGGTGAGCGGTCGTCATAGTTGGGCACGACGGTTCCGTCAGCCTCGATGCGAAACGGCTGCTTCGCCCATACCTCGGTGACGGTTCCGTTTCGCAAGAGGCGGCCGGCAACCTCTCCCGTCCCGTACAAGCTCGTGTCGGACTCGATCGAGATGTAGGCCTCGAAGGCGTCAGAAGAGCGACTCCAGGAAGGGTGAACGTGCCAACCGTCCGGAAGCGCCTCCGACGCTCGAACCTGCCCCACGGTCGCGAACGATGGTCGAAGTGCCTCGGCGGGGAAGCCCGGTGGGACGAAGCGTGCGATGCCCTCCGCCACGAGCCCTTGATCGGGTGAGGGCGGCTCTGTCAGCTGGTCGGACATAGAAAGCGCGTCTCTTTCTGATGATGTCTATGGGCCCCTTTGTCGAGAGGGGTGTTCGATGGAACCGTCCAAGAATCGCGCGTAGAGTCCGTGGCATGGCCGACCTCGAGCTGTCGATCGAAGGGCGTGTTGCCCGACTTCTGTTCAACCGTCCTGCAGTCCTCAACGCGTTATCGCCCTCGCTCCTCATCGAGCTCATCGCACGCTGCCAAGAGCTCTCCGCCAACGCGTCGGTTAGCGTGGTCGTGGTCGAGGGGGCGAACGGTTCATTCTCCGCTGGGGCCGACCTTCCGGCGTTCTTCAGCAAGCTCACGGGCTCTGATCGCGCCGAGACTGCCGACCTAGGCCGGCGGAGCGCATTGGCACTAGCCGAGCTTCCACAAGTGACCGTAGCCGTGATCGATGGCCATTGTGTTGGAGGTGGGGTCGTGCTGGCCGGGGCTTGTGACATTCGCATCGCCAAGGAGGGCGCCCGCTTCGTCGTTCCGGAGCTCGACGCCGGAATCCCGCTCGCGTGGGGAGGGACCGAGAACTTGGTGAGGCTCGTCGGCGAAACGGTGGCTGCGGATTGGATTCTCAGCTGCCGACCGATCACACCGGAGGAGGCCCTGCGTGTCGGCTTCGTCAGTCGTGTGGTGCCGACGGCCCAATGGCGTGGCGAAGTCGAGGGACTCGTCGATGCGCTTGCGCGGAAGCCTCTTGGGGTTCTGCGGTTCACCAAGCAGCAGCTGCGGGCCGTTCGGGAGGGGTCGTTTGATGCGCGTCGAGACGCCGACGCGCTCCTCGAAGCGCTCAACGATCCCGAAGCCCTCGAGACCGCCCAGAAGTACATTGCTGGCACGATTCGCAAGGGGTGAAGCTGCGCGGCGACGAAGGCGGTCATCTCGCCCGCGATCAAGCGAGCAGCATGAAGGCGCCGAACATGACGACCGTCGGAACCAAGGCTGCCTTCAGTAGACCTAAGGGCGCGATCCCGTTGTCAAAGTGCCTGTTGAGGATCGATTGGCCGGCGGGGTTGGGGGCGTTGGCGATGACCGTGAGCCCGCCGCCCGTCACCGCCCCCGCAACGACCGCGTATTTGAGCGCGTCTGTGAAGTTCGGCACGAGCGTGCTTAGGTAGGTGATCGCCGCGTTGTCGTTGAATGCGGTGAGGATCGTCGATGCGACTGCGAGAGGCATGGGGTTCAGGCTGCCGAGCACGGGCGCAATCCACCAGCCTTGCAGTCCCCCTAGGGTGACGAGCCCGCCCAGGAAGAAACCCACCAGGAGCGGCGCTTTCAGGTCGATGCGGTTCTGGTAGTCCGCGGTCACGCTTGCGAAGCCGAGAAAGAAGAGTAGCCCGGCGATGAAGAGCGCGGGGTTGTGGGAGTTGACGATGGTCCACACCATGAACACCACGTGCGACAGAACGACCCACGCCGGAACTGGGTCCTCTCGTTCGTCCCAAGCCGGGTCGAGAAACGGGGCACGCTGTTTCTTCGGGAGCATGTGCGGGTACTCCTCCCGTAGCCGAGCGAGCTTGATCTGCTCAAAGCGCCGATCGAACGCTCTGCGCACCACCTCAGGGTCGACGTCCAGTTCGCTGACGTCGCCCCTGACGTCTTCCCAAAGGTGCTCTTTCAACTCGATCGTGAACGCTTCGATTCGGACGTTGATCTCGGCCTGAAGTGCGCCGCCGCCGGTCTCTGCCGTCAGCGCTCTTGCTGCGAGTGCGCGCTCCGCGTGCTCCCTCGGGAAGTGTACGGCGAGCACGTCTTCCTCGACGGAGCGCACGAGGAATGACCTCTGCAGTTCTGCGAGCTCTTTTCGAAAGACGAACCAGTAAATCCCGTTCGAGATCGTGATGCCGAGCGCAGCCTTCCACCCGAAATGAAGAAAGAGATGGGACAGCCCCCAACCCCAGGGTTCGGCGACCATCAACACGGGTGGGGCGGCGAAGTGGGTGAGCGTCCCTCCGACCGAGATGTTCACGAAGAGGAGCCCCAGCGTCGCGTACTTGAGTCGACGGCTCGGGTTGAGCTCGTAGAACTTATTCGCGAGCAGCAACGCGCAGATCGTCATCGTCGCGGGCTCTGTAATGAGAGAGCCGAGCAGTGGACCGAGGGTCAGAATCGTGAGCCACCACGCCGTGAGCGTGCCACCGAACAGGCGGGCGATGCGTGCCATCACTGCCTCGGACAACCGCAAGATCGGCCGCGTCGACGCCAACGTCATGATCACCACGACGAACATGGCCTCGGTGTAGTTCACCTCGTACGAGACGTATCCAACGGCAGTCGACCAATCGAACGAGAAGACGATCGCCCAAAGGAGCGGGACGCACCACAACCCGAATACCACCTCGACTTCGCCGAGGAAGTGAAAGAACCGAGCCGCATGGGACACCGAGTTTCGAGGCGCTTCGCCGGCCGCGACTCTCTCTTCGTGTGCGTGCTCCATCCGATGCGACAGCACCCGAAAGCGAGGTGTCAGGAACGTGTGAACGATGGCCAGCAAAAAGAGCAAAGTTCCCACGAGGTTGAAGGGGAAGACCTCCACCCGGTGCGCGAGCCGGTCCAAGACCGGTAGCTCGTGGTCGTCGTAGCTCTGAAGGTTACGGGGGAATTCGATCGCGGAAGCCACCTCATACCCCCCGCCGGATGCGAACGAGGTAGGCGCCAGGGACGCGACGACGAGGACAGCGAGCGCTGCAGCGATCAGCGCCCAGCGCAACTTGCGAACGAGGGGTGTCATCGAGCGACTCGACCGTAGCATATTGCAGGTCGCGGACTTCACGATCCATGACGCGCCACAAGGGGCTTGCTCTTCGTGCTTATAAGTATATAAGTATTGCATGGCCGGCGAATCTGCTCAGTCGTATCTCCTTCGGGGCGCGGTCCTTTGGGCTTCGGTTGCGTGCGCCACGTGGGTTCCATCGATCTCTGCCGGCGCGCAGGATCCCTATCACTGCATCGACTCCCTTTCGGATGACGCCGTAAGCCAACGTCTCGAGCGCATCGACGCGAGCTTTTCTCGCGGCAAACACAAGGCGCTCGGGTGGCGGGTAGGTTGGGTGAGCGGTTTCTTGGCAATGGCCGGCGTACAAACGGTGCTCGCCTTTGATGCGCACCGCGACGACGAGCCGTGGGATCGGTTTGCGTTCGCGTATCAAGCCGCTGGGTCCGCGGCCCTTGCGGTGGGGCTCGCCGTGGTTCCGATGCCCGACGTCTGGGGTCGCAAACGGATTCGGCAGCAACCGGACTCCACCCCCGAGGAGCGTCGCGACAAGCTCCGGTACGCAACCCGGCTGTTCGAGCGGGGAGCGAACCTCCAGGGGGTGCTCGGAAGTGAAGCGCTCATCGGGGCGGCCGTCATGTTTGGCGTTGCAGGGGGCACAGCGAAGGCGGTGAAGTGGACCGGGAAGACTCCGGGGAACACGGCGTTGCTCTTCATTCTTCCGCCGATCATCGGCACGGGCGCAATGCTCAGCGCCCCTAAGAACCTTCACAAAGACTGGGAGGGATATCGGGGGTTGGCCTGTAGCGAGAAGTACTATGATCGCGGCGCGGAACCCGTAGATATCGACCTGGTGGTGTCACCGACGGGCGTGAAGTTCTCGATCGAGTTCTGAGGGTGCCGCCGCCAGTCGCAAGGCCGCAGACCTCACCTCCAGTTGTAAGAAAAGTCGAACACAAAGTGGTTCGCGGTGATGAACTTGTAGGGGCCAGGGCCTCCGCAGTTCGGGCAGTCGGCCAGGAAACCGCTCGTATCGACTTCGACGATGGCTTTCGAGAATCCGCGGCCGTACGCAGCATCGACGCGCCAGGGGCCGTGATTGTAGCCGAGGCCTAGGGTGAAGAGGTAGGCAGGGGCGGGCGGCGGCTGAAATGCGTTCGGGAACTGTGCGCTCGTCGTCGTCGACTCGAAGATGAAGCCGGCTCGGACGGGAAGCATGTCGTCGAGGAATCGGTATTCGAACCCGAGGCGGACCAGAAGCTGGTCGGACCAGTCGAACGTGTTGCTGATGTCGAAAGGTATCTCGGGGACCGCCGTGAACTCGGCGGCTTGGTTCTGTGAGTTGAAGATCCATTCGACATCCGTGGCGACTGCGAAGTCTTTGATGTCGAACCTCATGCCTCCGCCGAGGCGCGCGGGGAAGACCAACTCGGTGAACACTTCGTCGAACTCGAACGCTAGGGCTGTGCCGCTCGAGCCCGACATGTCGACCTTCAGCTTGTTTCTGTAGGTCACGCCGAGCGAGAAGACGTCGTTCGGTTGCCACTGTAGGCCGACTCGAAAACCAGTAAAGTTCACGCCGTTGAGGCTGAGGCTGAGATTGGTGATCGGGTCGGGTCGATCGCGTCGCAGCCTTCCGATGGTGATGCGGTAGCTCGCCCCGAGTCGAAGACCGATCTTATCAATGTTGAACGCGACACCAGCTGCCGTCTCGAAGAAGACGACGTCGGTCTTGTCCACGATGATCTCTCCGTTGTTGAGCGGGATCTCGTACTCGCCCCCGGCCCCGCCGACGACGAAGGCACCCGCGCCGACGGACATGAACCGGGTCAGACGACCACCACCGGCAATGAACGGAAACGGGATCTGTGTGCGCTCGGATTTCACGTTGACATCAGGCTGAAGGAACGTTGGCGTTCCTCGGAGCTGTCCGTCGACGATGGACACCGAAAGGTCGATGTTGCCTTTGCCGATCTGCCCGAGGCCCGCTGGATTGAGGTAGAGCCCCGCGCCCCCGTCGACGAACGAGATCCCGGTTCCCGCCATCCCTGCGTACCGCGCCGTGTAAAGGATCGGGACATCGTAGCCCCCGGCCTTGGCCATCGGTGAACCGAGGGCCAGGCCCGCGAAGACCACAAGAAACCTGGCGATCTGCGTTTGGAATTTTCGCACTTGACTCTCCTGGGCCGCGAACTTATAACCACATAAGTTCTAGCGCAAGCGCTTATTTCGAGACCGTCGCGCAATCGGAGTAACCATGGACACGCAGTTCGATGTTTTGATCGTGGGGGCCGGGCCAGTCGGGCTCATGCTGGCGAACCAACTTGGGCTTCGAGGCGTCCGCACCCTCATCGTGGAGAAGAACGCGAGTACGGTCCACGAGCCTCGCGCAGTCGGCTTCGACGACGAGACTTGTCGCGCGCTCCAGAGCGTGGGTCTCGACCGACCATTCGCGGACCATGTGGTGGCAGACATTCCGGTGTCGGTGCGGAACCGCAGGAACAAGCCGCTCATCCGAGTCCGCGTGACCGATCGGAAGTACGGTCATCCCTGGTTCGGCACTTTCTACCAACCCGCGCTCGAGCGCATCCTAGCGGAGGGGACGAGCCGCTACGACTCGGTCGAACTCTCGTTTCAGACGGAGCTCGTTTCGTTTCGAGACCATGGTTCGCACGTCGATGCCTCGCTGAGTGACATCGAGGGCAATCGAACAAAGGTTCGGGCGCGATGGCTGGTTGGCTGCGACGGCGGGAGGAGCACGTTGCGGCAGGCGCTAGGGGTCCCGTTCGAGGGGTCGACGTATGCGCAGCGCTGGCTGGTCGTCGACTGCGCGAACGACGCGTTTGGGAGACAGGAGGCGGGTTTCCTCTGCGACACAGGAAGGCCCACGGTGACCATGCCAGTGCCCGGAGGGCGTCGACGATGGGAGTTTCTTCTATTCGACGGCGAGTCTGAAGAAGAGATGGCCCGCGACAGCTCCGTCGCGAAGCTGTTGTCGGCGTACCACGATCCCGCGCTCGCGGAGATCGAGCGTCGCACCGTGTACACGTTTCATGCGCGGGCGGCCAAGAGGTTCCGCGTGGGGCGCGCACTGCTTGCCGGCGATGCCGCGCACGTCATGCCGCCGTTCGCCGGTCAGGGAATGAACAGCGGCATTCGTGATGCATTCAACCTCGGGTGGAAGCTCTGGCTCGTGACTTCCGGTGTCGCCCACGAGTCGCTTCTTGATTCGTATGAACGTGAAAGGCGGTGGCACGTCCGCCGCATGACTCAACTTGCGGTTTCCCTCGGTTGGGTCGTCATGCCCACGGGGGCGCTAGCGACCAAGAGTCGAGACCTGTTGTTCTGGCTGTTCAACGCCTTTTCGCCAACTCGGCGCGTTCTGAATAGCGGCCAGATACGGCCGGCGCCCGCTCTCGGTCGCCGCGGCACGTTCCGAGCCTCGACGTGCAAGACCGCCGGGCAGATGCTCCCTCAGACCGAAGTTCAACTCGTCGATGGGGCCAGGAAACCTCTTGATGAGGTCTTGGGAGATGGGTTCGCCGTGGTCGGGATCGATGCGGATCCGCTTCGTGCTGACGACGACTGGGCTCGAACCGCCAAGCGGCTAGGTGCCCGGTCGGTATGTATCCACACGAGTACGGCCGGATCGCGCACCGGAACAGGCCCGACCATCGATGTGTATGATGACACGGGGGTGTTCCGACAAGCCTGCTTTCGGTCCAACGCGGACTTGTTGGTTCGACCCGACCGGTTCGTGATGGCCGCGGAGAATGGTCATACGCGTGCCGCAGCCGCCAGCGAACTTGGGTCATTGCTGGCTCTCGGCGATCCGGGGCATGCGCCGAAACCCTTGCTAGCGAGAGTCGCACCATGACACCGACCGTCCCTAAAGCTTGCGAAACGCCGGTCACGCGATCCGTCGGGATCGCGTACGTCGTGTTTGCGCGTCCATCGATCGACAAGACAACCGCCTTCTTGGGCGATTTCGGGATCGAGCTCTTGTCGGAAGGGGAGGGCGAGGCACACTACGGCTCGGTCTCCCGCGACGAGACCTTCTACGTCGTCCGTCGGGAACACAAGGCGCGGTTTGTGGGGCTCGCGATGTACGTCGATGGCGAGTCCGATCTTCGCGCCCTGATCCGAGCGGGTTTCGCGAGCGAGATCGAACCGAAAGCAGCCCCCAATGGTCACCCCTGCGTGCGCATGACCGATCCCAGTGGCTTCGAAGTGTACGCGGTCGTTCGGGGCGCCACAGCGGCCAAAGCGAGCTCGCCGTCGTCCCCACAGAGTCCACTCGTCAACTCCCCGGACAGCTTCCCTCGGGTCGACAGTCCCGTCGCCCCTCCACAGGGCGTTCCTCGGGTTGTGCGGCTCGGACACGCTGTCATGGAAACCCTGGATCTCCTCGAAGCGATCCGTTGGTACCAACGCGTGTTCGGACTCTTGGTCAGCGACGTTCAGGTCCTGCCAGACGGTACGCCGGTTGTCGCCTTCTGTCGTTGCGACCTCGGGGACCAACCGACCGACCATCACACCGTCGCGCTCGGTCAAGGCTTTCGTGCTGGGTTCGAACACGCGGCGTTCGAGGTGGAGAACATCGAAGCCGTGACCCGTGGTCAGCATCGCTTGCGCGAAGCCGGATGGAAACACAGTTGGGGGGTCGGGCGGCACATCATGGGCTCGCAGGTTTTCGACTACTGGTACGACCCATACGGTGCCAAGCATGAGCACTACGCGGACGGCGATGTCGTCACCGCGTCGTATCCGACGGGGTCGTCGCCATTCGGCCCATCGCACCTGGCGCAGTGGGGGCCGCCCATGCCCGCCAACTTCGTCGGCGGACCCCCATCCCCGAGGATCCTCGTCGACTTGGTCCGGTTCGCTGCATCTGGGAGGTTCCCCCTGGCGCGCCTGGTCAGCCTCATCAAAGCGGCCAAGTTCTCGGAGCGACGTATCGAAGGCGCTGCGGAAGGGGAACGAAGGCATGCGACTCGCTGAGGACGAAGTCACCACCGACGAGGTCAAGTCTTGGCGAGGCGTGCACCTGCTTCATTTTCGAAGCTCATCCTGTTCCCAGAAGGTTCGTACGTTCCTGTCCGAAAAGGGGGTGACGTACGTGTCGCGCCACGTGAACCTCCCGCGCCACGAGCATGTGAACCCGTGGTTCCTCGGCATCAACCCGAGAGGCGTCGTTCCGGTCCTGGTGCACGACGGCATCGTCCACGTAGAGAGCAACGACATCATGGCGTACGCAGACAGCCTGCCGTCGCGCGTGCCTTCGTTCTTCCCGCAAGATGATGAGGAACGCTCGTTCGTCGATGCCTCTCTCGCCCTCGAGAACGATCTCCACATCGATCTCCGAAACATCACGATGGGGTTTCTGTTTCCTGGTTCCGCCGCCAAGAAGTCGCGAAAGACCCTCGATGTCTACGAGAGTGCTGGCGCACCCAACGAGGCGCGAAACAAAGAGGTCGCGTGGTGGCGAGCCTTTGCGCGCGACGGAGGTGTGACCAACGCCGCGCTCGAACGCTCGGTTCAACGGTTCCATGACGCGTTCCAAGACCTCGACCGCCGACTGGCGACTCGGCCGTGGCTGATCGGCAACCGGATCTCGGTCCTCGAGGTGGCGTGGTTCATTTCGGTGCACCGTCTGGCGATCGCCGGGTATCCGATCGAGATCCATCCGAACCTGGCCGAACACTATGCCGGTCTTCTTGGTCGAGAGTCGTTCACGGCACAGGTGAACCCAGGCCAACCGATGGGCCTCGTGATCGGAGTGTACGGAGCGTATCGGCGCGCTCGCGGGACTGCACTTCGCGATTTTGCGAGAACTCGCCTGGCTCTCGCGTAGAAAGGAAGCATGCATGCGGCAGGTAGCTCGATTCCAAAATCACGGCCGGACCCACTGGGGATTGGTCGACGGCGGAGATTGCGTCCCACTCCATGGGAGCTACGAAACTACCGGCGAACTGGTCACGTCGGGGCTCGATGAGATCCACGGGACGCGGCTCGATGGCGCGACGGAGCGTGTGTCTTTAGACACGGTCGAGCTCCTCTCCCCGATCACGGAGAACCAGCAGGTGCTGTGCCAGGGTGCGAACTATCGCCAACACATGATTGAGGCGGGCATGAATCCCGACGCGAAGCACTTCAATATGTTCTTCCGTAAGGCGTCCTCCTGTCTGTGCGGCGCTCGCGACACTATTGTCAAGCCCGCTCACGTGCAGTTGCTCGACTACGAGGTGGAGCTCGGGCTCGTCCTCGGGCACGACATCACCGAGCCGGTCCACTTCAATGGCGACGGGCTGCCCGACGCGGTGGTGGCATTGTCGGTCCACAACGACATCAGCGCGCGAGATGTCCAAGTTCCGCAGATGCAGTTCTACAAAGGCAAGAGCTATCGAACTTTCGGCCCGACTGGTCCCTTCCTCACCTTTGTCGATGATTCGCTGCGTCGCAGCTGGGGCGACCTTCGATTGCGCCTCGCCGTCAACGGCCAAGCCCGGCAAGAAGACCTCGCCAAAAATATGGTCTTCGGGCCCGCCGAAACGTTGACCGAGATGACGCAGCTGCAATCGATCCGGGCGGGCGACCTGATCGCCACCGGGACGCCGGCTGGCGTCGCGATGCAGATCCCCTCGCCGGTTCTGGTGAAGGTTCTCCAACTCCTTCCTGACGCGACGAAGTGGAAGCTCTTCGTGAAGGGGCAAAAGAAATCCGGTCGCTTTCTCGAGCGCGGAGACACCGTCGAATGCTCAATCGTCTCGGACGACGGCTCGGTTGATCTCGGCAGCCTTCGGAATCGGGTTGAAGCTCCCGGGGCGCGGCGATGACGCGCAACCGGCAGTTCCTCTTCGCCAAGCGGCCCGCGGGGACGCCCACTCCCGACGTGTTCACACCGCACGAGCGCGAAGTGCCCCAGGTGAGCGCGGGGCAGTTCCTCGTTCGCAACCTTTACCTTTCGATGGACCCGGCCTTGGTGGCGCGAATGCGAGAGGAAGACAACTACGCGGAATCCGTTGCGGTTGGGGACGTGATGCACGCCTATGGCATCGGCCAGGTCATCGAGTCCAAGCTTGACGGTGTTTCACGCGGGGATGTTCTCCTGGGACGGCTCGACATGCAGGAGTACGCCCTTTGCGACGAAGCGACCGTTCGCACCAAGGTCAACGTCGGTCTTGCCAAGCCCAGCTGGTACCTGGGGACCGTAGGCGTGACGGGCGCCACGGCCTATTTCGGCCTTTTCGACATTGGGCGACCGAAACGCGGGGAAACGGTGGTCATCTCATCTGGTGCCAGTTCGGTCGGTGCGACGGCGGCCCAGCTCGCCAAGCTCGAAGGGTGCCGCACCGTCGCGATCGTCAGCACGGACGAGAAGGCAGCTCGCACGCAGCGGGAGTTCGGGTACGACGCGGTGGTGAGCTACCGCGAGAAGAGCGTCGAGGCACTCACGGCGACACTGCGCGATGCATGTCCGGGAGGCGTGGACGTTTATTTCGACAACACCGGTGGTGACATCTCCGAGGCGCTCCTCGATCTCTACAACGACTACGCTCGCATCATCGTCTGTGGGCGGGTGGCCACGTCACACCTTTCCGACACAAAGCTCGACCGCGGGCGGCGTGACCAGAACGCGATCCTGACGAAGCGGATCCGCAAACAAGGCTTCGTCCTGCTCGACTACAAGAGTCGTATGCCCGAAGCGACCCTGCAGCTCGCGAAATGGGTCCGACAAGGCAAGATCAAGCTCCAAGAAGACGTTCTCGAAGGCATCGACCAAGTGCCCGCCGCGTTCTTTCGGATGCTCGAGGGACGGAACCAAGGCAAACAGCTCGTGCATCTCGCAGACGTCGATCGCGACCTACTCGATGGGTCTGAACGGATCGGGCGCCTGCTGATCTCCCGGTACTTTCCGACGGAGAGGCTGGCGCGTGCCGTTGGGCGCCGGGCTGCCGCGCCCGTTTAGACCGCGCCCGCCTGGGGCCGAGTGGTTTCGAGGACGCGCAGCGCCTTGGCGCGGTCTATTCGGGAGGGTTGATTCCTCGCTCGAGCACCTCGCAAAGCGCCTCTGCGTACGACTCGATGTACTTGTCGGAGAACGGCTCCATGCGGAACGCGCGACGTGCGATTTCCGGCTCGGTGAACGGCTGCATGGCAGCGCCGACGACGATGAAGTGCAGGAGCCGCGGATCAACCTCCGGGTCGCGTCCCTCTTTCTTCAACTTCTTGATGAGCGCTTGCGTCATCATCACCATCGGCTTGAGGTAGCTGTTGAAAAGATGGTCGAAGGCCTCGCTCGGATGGTTGGTCTCGGTCTTGACGATGCGGGCCAGCTCCGGCCTGCGTGCGAAAAAGTAGACCGTCTGGCGAACGATCTCGAAGAGCTGGTCCCGCGTGGAGAGGGACGGATCCATCGCGTCGCCGAAGGCCTCCTGCATATCCGCAAACGTCCAGTCGAGCACGGCGCGCCAGAGCCCCTCTTTCGAACCGAAATGGTGGTTGATCAGGGGTTGGGTGACACCGGTTCGTTTCGCGATTCGCGAAACCGACGCGCCTCGAAACCCGTTCTCCGCGAACTCCCGGGCCGCGGCCTCGAGAAGGGCGTCGCGTCCTGTCCCTCGATCAGGTCGTTGGGTCTTCGCTGCCTTCGCCATCTGTTGCGTTCTCCCACTGCGTGCGAGTGATGCTCGGAACCGTAGCACGCGGGTCGTTGCCCATCGCCTTACCTTCGAGCGCCGAGGTCTTCCAATGCATGTGGGTAGGGACTCGCACTCGGACGTCTTTTGACTTGCAGAGACAAACTTATATATGTATAAGTAATGGCATATGCCTGAACATGCAATGCCTCAGCTCTACTTGGTGAAGAAGATGGTCGAAGCCGTGTTGGGCTCTGCCTTCGCCAAATCGGCGATTCATCGCGGTATCCCAACCCCGAATCCCATCTTGACCCCAGAAGAGAGATACCCGCCGGGTTCCCGCTCACCCGTCGCGGCCAACCAGCACGGAGAAGTTGAGGTCCTCCCCGGAGGTGTCGACGCGATTCACTGGTTTGTCGAGGCGTCCGGCATGAACTGGCACTTCGTGACTGCGGGTGATCCCACGCGCGAGTGCGTCGTCCTCCTGCACGGCTTGCCTGAGTCCTGGTACGCCTGGCATCGGCAGATAGCAGCGCTCTCGAAGCACTTCTACGTGGTGGCGCCCGACACGAAGGGCTATGGCCAAACCGACAAACGCTTGGAGCTCGACTACCGCCACGAGACCATGGCACAAGAGCTCGCCGACCTGATCGACAAGCTAGGCATCGAACGGTTCAATCTTGCGGGTCATGATCGTGGCGCCGTCCTCGCGGACCATCTCCTCGCGGTGCAGAGCATGAAGGGCCGGGTGCTACGATACGTCCGCATGCAGCAGACGGCGGTGGAGCCTCACAGCCCGCCGGTCCCGCCTCATCATCTATTTGCGACTCGGTTTGGTCGCATGGCGTTCCGCAGCAACTCGGTTCCGCGACTCGTGTTCACCGGGGACTACGTCAAGTACCCCATCGATGAGGATGTGCTCCGGAGGCTCGAGTACGAGTTCAAGTTTGAAGGAACCGCCGAGGCCGTCAGCAAGTACTTTGCAACCACGAATTTCGAGATCGAGTTGCACGATCGCCACAAACGCTTGTTCAAGTATATGACGATGCCTGTGCTCTTCCTGCAAGGCACGGACGACCCGGGCCAGCGTCCGTCGGAGTACGAGCGAGTCAGTGAGACCGTCCCGACCGGTCGAGTTCAGTTCATCGATGCCGGCCACTTCTTTCATCTCGAGAGGCCCGAAGCCACCAACGCCGCCATTCTCGAGTTCTTGAGGCAGGACGCAACGGGGTCCTCGTCCTGATCGAAGGAGTCTTGCCTCCGTCGGCGAGGGTTCCTCCACGTCGACACACCAGCTCGCGCAATCACCGGAACTATCGCAGCGAGCGGCGCCCCACGCGCCTGGGTGGAGAGGAGTCGGGAGAGACAAGGGGCGTGGGGCACCGCGTGCGAGTGGTCAGTAGAGTTCGTCGAGCTGACCCCGGACTTCGCCTTCGGGAGCTCGTCCGGTCCCGATGACCACGTGGACGTTCCCGTCTTGGATCTCTCCGATCAACGCATCGAGAGGTTGACCCGAGAGTGGACCCTCGAGGTCCGATGCCGTGAGGCTACCCGCGACACCGAAGCGGCGCTTCGAACGCGTGGTCGCGTCAGAGCCTTCGGTCTCGCTCAAGAGCGAGGCGACGACGGGGCCGTTCTCCCCCTCGACGCCGAGCCGTAGCTCAACTGCGATCACGTCGCGAAGACCGAGCCAGAAGTGCTTGAAACGAAGGATGCTTCCCTGTTCGCGTAGCGTGTAGATCGCGATCGCTCGTCCGCTCGTACGCACCGCGGGAACGACGTCGCGTCCTCCGAGTCGCGACTTGAACTCCAGGTCTTCGAGGACGGCGGGCGCTGCTGCGAAACTGACCTTGACGAACGGGTAGCCCGGAACGAGGAAGTCGCCCATCCGAAACCTCGGATCGTCGAGGATGCCGCCGCTGCCCTTCGGCAGGAACCCGACCGCGGGTCGGTCGCTCCCGAGGGTTCCGATAAGGCCGTTCTCGTCGACGCCGGTGTTGGGAGATGACTGGCCGAAGAACGCGGTGTTCTCCGGGATCTCGTCGCCGACTTCCGTTCCGGCATCGAGAGTCTCGGCACCCGTCACGAAGAAATCCGAGGCAGTGAAGTTACCGTCTTCGTCGAACAACGGGTGCGCCAATGGGTTCCCGTTCGAGATGCAGAAGTCGTTGCTCGGAAGTGTCATCGAGGCATAGCTGAAGTACCGGTTGTCCGCGCTGGTGCTCTCGAGCACAAACGTCTGGGCAGCCACTTCCCCTGGTCCAATCGGTCCGTTGGGGCCAGGGATCGTCGCGTCGATGCCGTTCGACAGCGCGGCGAAGTCTTCGCTGATCGGGCCGTTGTTTCCGTCTTCGCATAGGCGCTCCATGGCGACCGATCCGGGTCGCGGATTGGAACTGGCAGGGGTATTGCCGTCATAGGTGTCGAACACGCCGTCATGGAAGCCGACCCAGAACGGGGTCTGGGAGGTGCCGAACTGTGGGGCGAGGTTTTCAATCGTCACCACGACTCGCGTTGCGTCTGCAGCGACGGGACGGGGAGAGAACGCGATCATCGAAAGCAAGACGGCGCCAAGTGCGACGCCGGGGAACGTGCGTAAGGGCATGGGTGGGTCTCCTGTCTATTCCAGACGGGGCCAATCCCCGTCGATCTACCCCTACGGTTCCGAGCGACGAGTTGTGGCAGCGAGTCGGAACAAAAGCCGTTACACGCGGCGAAGCACCAGCGAGCCTATCGCACCGCCGACGAGACCGACGATCAGGACTGGCAGCAAGTGAAACTGCAGAATGTGTCGCGGGTCGTACATGCACGCGAGCTGCATCATCAGGGCCGGCAATGACGTCGAAGCTGCCCCGACGAGTGCCCCGACCCACGCACGCTGCAGTGGCGCACGCCTCGCCACGAGGAGCAATCCAAGTGCCAACGGAAAGCTCGAGAACAGGAAGGTCTCACCGAAGCAGTTGGGCCGCTTTCCGACCATCGAGGGTTCGAGCGCGGGGCTCCACAATCCATAGATGTAGGCGCCGATCCAGATGGTGATCAGCGCCAAAGCGAGTGGAACCGCGCGGCGCCAGCGGAGCCTTCCGGGCACCGAAAGAAGGAGCCCCGTTCTGAACACGACGATGCCTGCGACCAGTCCCAACGCGCATTCCATGGCGAAGCGAGGGAAGTCCCGAAGCTGCTCGCCGACGCCCGGCCTGAGGTCCCCGGTCGCCAGCGTGGCTCCAACGACGAACGTGCAGGAGGCCGCGAGCCAAAGAGCGATCGCGACCCCCGTCGAAAGACGCTTGGCCGGGCTCGGCTCTGCGGCGAGCTGGTCGATGAACTGCTTCCTATTCATGGCCTCGTTCTTCCCATACGAACACAGGCCGCGAACCGTTGCAGGCGTGCTGCCGTTTCACAACGCCGCCTCCTGTTCTAGAAGATGCGAGAGTTCGCGGAGTCCACGGTGTACCCGGGTCCGAAGCGCCGTCCCGGTCACACCCACCAAGGCGGCCGCTTCTGCGGTCGTGTACCCGTTGAGTTTGGTGAGGACGATGGCCTCTCGGTACATCGGATCGAGCTGAGACAACAGCGTCGCCGCATCCAGTCCGTGCTCAGGCGTGGGTGTCGGATGCGCTTTCGTCGCAGGCGACTCGTCCAGGGGCGACGTCGTTCGACTGCGGTCTCGACGCATGAAGTCGATCGCCTTGTGACGCACCAAGGTGAGGAACCAGGGCCGAAACGGACGTCTCACGTCGTAGGTGTGCCGGTTTCGGTGCAAGGTCTCGAGGCACTCCTGAACACAATCCTCGAGGAACGGGGAGTCGCCGAGCATCCTCCGTAGGTACGCACCCACAACCCCGTAGAGCTCATCGAGCAGCGCGTGGTACTCCACCGAGTCGCCCAGAAGCGAACGCGTCATCGACTGCTGCCAGCGCAAGCCGTCGCTATCGGCAGTCGGATGTGTCATTCGTCGAGGACCGTATGTCCACTACGGCTCACGGTTTCGCCTGATTCGTCGATTCCAAGAGATTCTGCTCCAGTCGCGAACCCCTAGGGGTTGCGGAAGAGCCCGTCGGCGAAGCTGGTGTCCACCGGAACGCACCAGACGCTGATCCCGTCGAGGTCGTCGAGCGTTTGGCCCTCGGGGAGCTGCGCGTATACGGTCTCGCCGTTGTAGGCCAGGGTTCCATCCCCGGGGGGAGGGCGTCGAAGGTCGTTCTCGCTCATCGAGAAGCCTCCTAGGTAGTCACCGCCGAGCCCGCTGTAGAATCGAACGTCGATCCCGGCGCCATCGAAGAAGAACTCATCGACGCGAATCGTGCAGTCGTCGACGATGGTCGCGATCCCAGAGATCTGATGAAACGTCCCAGGTCGCCCGCCGATGCCATCAAGCTCAGCGATCTGACCGATGTTGGGATGCGTCGCGTCGCACTGGCGAAGGTCGGCCGGCACATCGCCCCCGGGGCCCCCGGCTTGCGGGTCGTTCTGGAGGACGAAGGCGACCAAGTCGATCAACTCATCGTCCGTGAGCCGTTCCGCCGCCCAAAACGGCATCGTCCCGCCCGTGAGCCCAACGTAGACACTGCTGTTGACGCTTCCGCTGGTTCGGATGCGTCGCGCGATCGTCTCGGCGTCGAGGAACGCCCCCGTCAATGAAGGCGCCCGGACGGTTCCCACGCCGTCGACGCCGTGGCAGCCCACGCACGAGCTGTTGAAGAGTTCTTGTCCCGCGAGCGGGTCGCCGCCGTCGAGCTCGGTCGGGGGCGTCACGATCTGAAAGCTCAGGTCAGGGGCTTCTTGCGCTCCGGCTTCGTCCGTGAGGAACTCGGAAAGCGCCGCCCAACGGACGTCGTCCGCCTCGAAGGGCGTGGATCGCATCCACTCGACGCGACAGGTATTCACCGCTTCGCGAAACTCCGTGGTCTGTCCGTTCTTGTAGGTCGCCCGAAGCGCCGCGTTACCGATCTGGTTTGCGGCCCGCCGAATTCCGTTCGCCGGCGGTTCCTCGAGCGCGTGGCACGTCGCACAGGCGAACGTGTTGCCGTCGTCATGCGGCAGCAGATAGAGCTGCTCGCCAGTCGATCCGACCCCGGCTGTCGTGGGCTCCGCCGGATCGGCCGGCGACGGGCCCCCCGGAGCGGGGGCGGCGCCCCCAGAGTCGCCGCACCCGATCACAGTGACGAGGAAAGAGAGGGGAATCACAAAGAAAAGCCAAGACGAGCGCGCCATCAAGCATACCTCCAGGGCGCATGAGATCGCGACCCTACCGCCCCCATACGCACCACCCACCTGATGTGTGGCATGCGCGCTCCACTTTTTTTCGAGCGACGCCTTCGGTCGGGGGCGCAAACCACGTCCGGGCTTCTTCCCCGTTCCCGTCTAGGATTTCCGAGTCTCGGTTGGCGGCTGTAGTATGCGCCCGATGGTCTGGCTTGCAGCGTTGGTTGCCGCGGCGGGCGTGTTGGTCGCGAGCTCAGCCACCGCCCAGAATGGTGACGACGTCGTGGCTGGCACGGACGTGGCGCTGACCGGGGGCGCCGTCGTGGCGAACGTGCACACCGGCGGCGCCATGTGGTTCAATCCGGCAGGCGTGGCTCGCCTGGATGCCAGGTCGGTGGACCTCACTGGGTCCGTGCTTAGCTACAACCTCGTGAAGGCGCCCGGTGCGCTGACGCTCGAATCGGGCCCGCGAAGCGCGGGCGACTTCTCCACGTTTGTTGCCATTCCGCGGGCGCTGACCTTCGTCGCATCGCCGCGGGCTGATCTTCGCTGGGGGCTTGGGTTCTTTTTCTCGCGCGTGAGTGACCGCTTCCTTCAGGACAGCGTGAGCGCCGAACCCGGTCAGCAGCCCGAGAGTGACTTCTTCGCCGCGGTCGAGCAAACGCGGTCGGTCTACCATGTCAGCTCCGCGGTGGCCTGGAAGAAAGGGAACGACAAGCTTCTCATCGGCGGTGGTTTCGACATCGTGTTCGCCACCCAGAGCGGCAACCAGATCCT
>JBCCEK010000018.1:0-37290 GCA_039030295.1 Myxococcota bacterium
GAGGAGCAAGACCTTGGGATCGAACCGGCCACCTCGTCGGTGGCTCTCGACCAAGAAGGCCGCGATGGCGGCGACCGTCGTCGTCTTGCCCGTGCCCGGCCCCCCGCACAGGACCGACACCCGGTGTTCGAGTGCGTTCTCTGCGGCCTGACGACGTGGTCCGGGGTCTTTCCCAAGGAGGCGGTTCAGGGATTCTTCGACCGCGTCCCCCTCGGGGGCCCGCTCGCGTCGTCCGACCGCGGATCGCTCGGCGAGCGCTCGTGCGATGTCGCGCTCGAACTCGAAGTAGCGTCGAAGGTAGAGCCTCCCTCCGGGGTCGACGACGAGCGGCCCGTCGACCGCGAGGGCGCTATGACGAACCGCTTCTGTCCACGCGGCTCCCGCGGGGAGCTCCGACCGTTCGCTTTGTTCGGGGAAGGAGGGGAGTACCGCGTCGGGGTCGAGCGGCATGCACGCGTGGCCAAGACGTACGTGGCGACTCGTCAACGCGATCGCGAGTTCGACGGCGCCATCGGTGCCGCCGACCATCGCGCAGAGCGTCCGAGCGAGCTCCGAGTCGAATGGGTCGAGCCAGCCTTGTCTCGACAGATCGCCGATGATGTTGCGGGTCATGCGATACCCCCGAGCCATCGGTCGGCCGCGGTGATCAGTGCGGGGCTCATGGGGTCGAAGTAGACACCGCCGCCGTCGCCATGCATACCGCGAACGAACAGGAGCATCGCCCCACCCCAATTCGTCTCCGGGTCGTAGCCTGGCAGGCGCTGCCCGAGATAGCGGTGTGTGGCTACCGAGTAGAGAAGTACCTGGAGCACGTAGTGCGACTGCGCCGCTGCGTCTGCCATCGATGCTTGGTCGTAGCGAGGCAGCACGTTCGATTTGTAGTCCGCAACGTACCAACGACCCTCCCACTCGAACACCAGGTCGATGAAGCCGCGCAGGAACTTCCGAAGAATGCGTGGGGGCTCTCGTCTGAGAAGGTCTGGGTAGTCCGCCGTGCTTGCGGGGGCCCGATGCGACTCGAGGAGTGCTGCGAGCTCGCCAAAGTCTGGGCGCCCCGAATCGAGGGTGAATGCCAGCTCGCGGAGCTGCCGGTCCCTCGGGATGGCAGATAGCGTCGGGCTCTGCCTGGCCTCGAAGAGTGGGCTTTGCACTACGGTGCGCAAGTCCTCGAGCACCCGGTCCCCCACGCTCGGCTCATAGCCGTATGCGCGAAGCTCGGCCTCGACCACCCGCAACGCGTCAGCCGACTGGAGCGCGTCCAACGGAGCTCGCTCGAGCAGACTGTGGAGCAAGAGACCCGTTCGGGCACCCCCTGGGAGCTCCCCAAACAGCGCCCGCGTCGACTCGGTCGAGGCTTCGTCGCTTCGACGAGCCGTCGTCTTCGCATGGTGTCCGGTCAGGCTGGTGAAACTCGCGATCCGATGACTCGGATCGAAGACCCTTCGCGCCTCACTCGCCTCGAGATTCCGATCGGGCGGAGGTGCCGGCTTTGACCACGCGCGGTTGCGCGCAGGCTTTGTCCAGCCGAGGGTGCCCTGCGAAGATGCGGCCAGGGCCTCGAGCGACGCGTGCACCTCTTCGTCGGTGATGGTCTTCGGGAGGGTGGCTCCATGCAGTAAGTAGGCGAACGACGACTTGCGCCACTCTCGCGCGAGGCCCCAGAAGAGCGTGCACCGATGCTTGGCCCGGGTCACACCGACGTACAAGAGTCGAAGCGCTTCCGAGAGTGCTTCGTCACGGCGAAGCTCAAGGTGCTGGTTCAACCGCTCGGACCCGAGGTCGCACTTGGCGCGGTGACCATCTTCCGGGTCGTGAAACTTCACCACGCGCCGGTCGAAGTCGAACAACATCGCGTCGCGCCAAAGAAACGGACAATAGACCACACCGTACTCGAGGCCTTTGCTCTTGTGGACGGTGGTGACGCGAATCGTATTCCCGTCTGCGTCCGGCCGCTGTTGCAGATCCTCGTACGCAACGCTCTTGTCTTCAGGGCTACCTTGTCGCAGACGCCGGAACCAAAGCACCAACGCCACGGGATCCCGGCCACGTGCCCTCTCGCCGCGCAGCAAGAGCTCTTGAATGTGAAGAAGGTCCGTCAACCGCCTTGTCGCGGTCGACCGTGTCGCCAACCGCTTCTCGGCCTCGGTCGTTCGAAGGAAGTCCTCGAAGAACCGTGTCACGCCTGCTTCGTGCCAGGCGTCGTGCCAACTCCGGAAGCGTGAGATCCACGTCGACCACTCGTCGTTTCCGAGTCCTTGGAGCTGCTCGGGGAGCATCCCGACGAGGTCGGTCAGCAGTGCCCGCCGTATCGCCGAGGCGTCTGCCGGCGTGAGTGCGGCCTGAAGGACGGTCTCGACGTCGTCTGCGGTGAACGTGCCGAGGACGCTCGCGTCGCCATCGAGCGATACTGGCAGCTCGAGTCTCCGGAGGGCCTCGGTGACGCGCAGCGCCTGACGGTTGGTTCGGCACAGGATTGCGATATCGCTTGGGGTGATCGGCCGCCCGCCGATGGTCTCGCCGCTCTCGAGGAGGAGGGCAACCTCGTTGGCGACGATCGGGGGAACAGACTCTTCGACCGCTCGTGCCTTGGCGACCTCTCGGTCGAGCATCACGACCTCGATCGAGGGGTCCAGACTGCTTCTCGAGGCATGATGGGCTGTGACTTGCGGAAACTTGATCCCGTCGATCGCGAAAGGGGACGGTGAGTTGGTGAAGAGGGCTTCGACGGCGGCGATCATCCCTGGGTCGGACCTCCGGTTCACGGTCAGTTCACGCCTTCGCTCTTGGATGTCGTCAGACGCCGCCAGATACGAGAACACGTCTGCGCCCCGGAAAGAGTAGATCGCCTGCTTCGGATCGCCGACGTAGACCGCGGCGTGCTCACCGTAGATGCGCCTGAAGATGCCGTACTGAACCGAATCGGTGTCTTGGAACTCGTCGACGAGCGCGAACGGGAACGTTTGTTGCACCTTCGCGGCGGCCTTCGCGTCGAGCCCTTTGTAGACCGTCGTCAGTAGGTCGTCGTACGTGAGCACCGCATCTACGTGTGCGCGCCGCGTTGCTTCCGATCGAGCCCGCTCGACGAAACGCTCGAGGAACCGAAACACCGCGGAGTCGACGGCGAGTCGAACGCGTTCGACGTGGTCGATCAGCCGGTCACATGCTTCGAAGAAAGCGTGCCTTGGCGGCCCATGTCCCTTCTTCACCACCATTCGGCGTGCACCGAGCTTCTCGAACCAATCGGGGAGTTCGAGCGAGCCCTTCGCGAAGATAGAATCAAGCTCGGGGAGCCACTTGCTTTGGATCGAGCCGCGAGGGTATCGGTTTCGGTTGAGCCCCGCGTGGTCGAGGAGGGCTTGGGAGATCGCGTCACGGCCAGCTTCCCAAACCAGCCCGGTCTCGCGCAGTGCGGTCGTCGCCTCTTCCAACGACCCCGCGTCGAGCTCTGCGTAGGCGGGGCCGAGGAGCTCGACGGTCGGATCCAGCGTCGCGCCCGCGAGCCGTCCCAGGAACTCCGGGTCGATCCGGCGTTTGCGAAGCGCGTCGATGAACCACAAGGGGCTTTCGTGGAGCTCGGTCGTCCAGAAGTCGATCGCCAGGTCGTAGAAGACTGAGAACGAGTCTTCGGCGACCTCGAAGTCCACCTCGACTCCGAAGAGCAGGGGGTGATCCTGCAGCAGTCGTTGGCAGAATCCGTGAATCGTGAAGATCGGTGCTCTATCGAGGTCGTAGAGCGCTTGCCTCAACCGCGCGCGCACCTCGTCTCTTCCGAGCCGAGTGACTGCTTGGCTGATCGCGGGCTCTAAGTCGTCCTTCGTCTTGGCCCCGCTGTCCGCGAGTGTGAACGCCTCCGCGATTCGTTGACGAGTTCGAATCCGAAGCTCGGCGGTGGCGGCTTTCGTATAGGTGACGACGAGGATCTGCTCCGCCCTGAGGTCGAGCTCGAGGAGGGCTTGTACGAAGTACGTGGTGATCGCGTGGGTCTTGCCGGTTCCTGCGCTCGCCTCGACCAGCATCGGCAGCGTCGAGAGGCTCTGGCCAGCCAACGTCATCGAACCGTCCGATGCGCGAGGAGGGGCTCGTACACTGCGAGCGTTGTCTCCTGGAAGGCTTCGGCCCACTCGCGGTTCACGAACGGCCCCTCTGCGCCCCAGGCAAACGTGGCGTATCGGTCCCACCGCTGCTCCCTTCGTTGCAGCTCGGTCGCGCGTTCAAGCGCTTCATCGGCCTTCCCGTCGACGACCAGGGTCGCGAACGTCCACGATGGGCGGTTCAGCAGTGCCGCAGGGGTCCGCATAGAATCGCGGTAGAGGTTCAGCAGGGACGCGAGGAGCGACCGGGCGTCTTCCACCGGAGCTAGCGTCACGTGGTCTGCGTCAATCACCGAAGACCGAAGGAACAACTCGGTCGTCGTCGGAAGGTCGGGCTGGCTCGAGGCCTGCATCAACAGGTGTTCGAGCCAGGTGGTTAGTTCGGTCTTGGTCTCCGCGCGATTGAAGCGTCGCTTGAGCCGCTTGTCGCCTGCGAGACCGTCGAGATGACCTTCGAGCACGACGTCGCCGACCTGCGCAACGACGGTTTGCGAGTCGGCCTCCGCGAAGCTTGGGTGGGCGCTCCCGAGCGCGTCGATCTCCCGAGCAAGTGCAGCCCGGTCGGCCTTCCCCCAGCTTCCGTCCGGAAACTCGGGTGCGGCGTCCAGAAACGCGGTGAGGCGCGCGTCGCGAAGGTCGCGGTCGAGTGCTTCGTTTCCCACGCGGAACGATTCGAGCTTCCCAAGTTCAGTCAGCGAACCCGTAGGTTCGTACAACGTGGACCGCTCCAAACGGGTTCCCAACTGATGTTCGATGAACGCCCGGGCCGGATGCCAAATCCATTGCGCGAGCTCTGCGATCGAAACCCTCGTCGGCTCGCTCGGATCCTGTGCCGCGTCTGCGCGAAGGACTCTCACTGGGGCCTCCTCGGGTGGGCGCCGCATCTGTTCGGCGACTCTGAGGTACCGCGTGGAGAAGCTCGAAAGCGGCCCTGTTCCGTCGTAGTACGACGCATCGAAGGCGTGCAGCGGGTGCGTCCGTGCTTCGAGCGGAACCTCCGCCTCCGTTCGCGTCGCGTACTCTCCCACACTCTCGAGAAGTTCGGCGACCGGCGGCGCGGGCGATGCTTGATCGTTCCTGCCGGACGCGCTGAACGTGATCGCAAGGCGGTCGCGGGCGCAAAGGATCGTCTGCAGGAACGAGTGCCGATCGTCCTGTCGCTTGCTTCGATCCCCGATCGAGTGCTGGTCTCGCGTCAGGTCGAAGCTTGGCCTGTCGTCGCCTCGGGGAAACGCGTCTTCGTTCATGCCGAGCAGGCAGATCATCCGGAAGGGAATCGATCGAAGCGGAACGAGTTCGCTGAGCGTGACGCCACGACGAAGAAACCCCGCAGCAGGCGTTTCCCGCGCCAGCACCGCGGCCAGCTCGCGTCGCACGGTTCCGAGCGTTACCGGCGTATCGTGCCCTGAAGTGCGCGCCATCTCGCCGATCGTCTCGAGCGCCCCCCGTAGGGTGCGGACCGCGCCACTCTGATCGTCTTCCTCCGCGAACAACGCCGTCGAGAGTTGTCCGAGTGCAGTCGTCCAGCTCGTGACCGGGTTGTGAGCGGGCCACCGTTCGCAGAAGTCGAACAGGAGCGAGCAGAGATGGGAGAGGCGGGCGACGAGCCCGGCATCGCCGAGATCGAGATCGCCCCGGGGCAGTAGCCCCGCAAAGACGTTGGCCGTTCCCGGGGTCGAGGTGAAGCCCAGAAACAGGCGCCCGAGCCCGGCCCTCCACGTGTGAAGGTCTTCGCTTGGAAAGCCGAGCCTCTCGCGGTGCGCGGCGTCGATTCCCCAACGTATCCCGGTCGCCTCGAGCAACTCGGTGAGGCGCGTGCGTTCCTCGGGGCTGAACCGAAAATCGTGGCGCCACGATTGTGCGTCCATCAACCGCACGATGTCCAGTACCGAGAACCTCGATTCGAGAACCTCGAGGACGGCCAAGAAGTCATCGTAGAACCCCGAGTCGTCACGAGTCCGACGGTCGTGGACCTCGAACGGGATCGGACGATCGCTGGCTTCACCGAACACCGCCCGGAACGCGGGAGCATGGGCCTCGAGATCGGGGGTCATCACGACGATGTCTTCAGGCGCGAGCGTTTCGTCGCGTTCGAGGGCATCTCGGACGACGTCGTGCATCACCATCACCTCACGCATGGGGCTCGCGCATGCGTGAATCGAGATAGAGTCGTCGAGAGCGTCGATCGTCGTTCGATCCGAGGGGTCCGGGCGGCCGCGGAACTCTACGATGTCACTCTGGATGGCACGCAACAGTGTGGTTCGATCCGACTGCGAGAACGCGTCGTGCTCCGTCCCGAGGTTGGCGCCTTCGTCGAGGAGCATCTCTTGAAAATCGCGCGACAGGCTCCCTAGCGACGTCAGCAGCGGGTGACCTTCGGGCGGCCCAGACTCGATACCAAGCGATAGTTGCCCTCGGTCATCGAGGTCCGACAAGTACTCTGTGCTCGGAGTCAGCAGGTAGAGGTCTGTCGGCACCACCGTCGAGAGTGCGCCGAAGAACCGAACGAACGCAGGCGGAAGGGTTTCGAGCGAGAACAGGTGGAGGCGTTCGAAGCGTATCGACGACGCCTTTGCCGTTCGGAGCAACGGCAGTGCGCGCTCGATTCTCGACGCGAGGTCGTGCGGACCGAGGCGCTCGCGGAGCCGACGCCAAAGGGCCGCCTGCCAATGATCGCCTCGACCTCGGGCCCACCCTCCGAGCATCTGCGGTCGGTAGACGACGTACCGATCGAAGACCGACGCGAGCGTCTGCGCGAGGTTTAGCGATCGGTCGCTTTGCCGCGTTTCGCCCAAGTACGCCTCGAGTTCGACCGGGGGGTCTTCGTCGAGGATCCGTGCGAGCGCCCACTTGATGCGCGCGGGATCGTACGCCTTCGTCTCTGCGGATGCGCCTTCGGACAGGTCTTCGAGCACACATTCGATTGCAGTCCGCGGGAACGGAAACGAAGGGTTCGCCCAAACCCCCAGGCGTTCCGCGAGTTGGAGGGTGAGCCAGCGCTCCATGCCACGGCTCTGGACGACGACGGTCTCCTCGGCGAAGGGGCCGAGTGGCGTCGCTCGCACACGATCCCCGAGCGCATCTGCCAGGACTTCGGTCCGATTGCTGCGAACGACCCTCATGCGGTCAGGGCGACGGGAAGCGCCGCTTGAGGGCTTTGGTTCCTCCGCCAAGCGCAAACCGAAACAACCGTGTTCCCGCCCAGCTCTTGACGCGGTTGTCGGCGAGTCGCCCGAAGGCCAACCAACAGAAGACCGTGCCGCCGGACGGGTGTGGTTCGCACGCCACCACTCCCAGGTGGTCCGTCAGGAGCCCAAAGAGCGACTCGTCGGTGGCCGAGTAGGCGATTAGCCGAGGCGCCTCGTATGCCTTGACGATCTCTTGGGTAGGTTTGCCGACTCCGGCGTCGATCATGCGAACAGAACCGACCTGCTTGGGCTGTTCGGCGTGAGTGTCGTCCGACCAAGTCTTTCGCGCACCGGGGATCCATTCGTGGAGCCGATCGGTGTCGGACACATAGGCGAACAACTCCGATTGCGGGAGCCCGAGGTGAGCCGTGTAGGTCATCTGCAGCGGTTGGTTGCTGAGGCGTCCCCCCACCTCCGACGCGTACCGCGTGAACTCGGACAGCGATCCCATGTCGCGAGTCTTACCGCTTTGTAGGGAAGTTCAAGGCTTCAGGAAAGACGGCCTCGGTAGTCTTCGTAGCCAAACCGGCGTTGCACCCTGAGCGAGTTGTCTCTCGGGTCGAGCAACACGATCGACGGAAGTCGAACACCGTTGAAAGTCGTGGTTTTCACCATCGTGTAGTGCGCCATGTCCTCGAAGATGACGCGATCCCCCACCTCGAGCGGTTTCTCGAACGCGTACTCCCCGATGACATCGCCGGCGAGGCATGTCAGGCCACCGAGTCGAATCGAATGCGGAAGAGTGCCAGGGCGTCCAGCACCGCGCACACCCGGTCGATAGGGCATCTCGAGCACGTCAGGCATGTGTGCGGTTGCCGACGTATCGAGAATTGCGATCGGGCCGTCGTTGTCGACGATGTCGAGCACCGTCGCGACGAGGATGCCCGTGTTGATCCCAACCGCCTCGCCGGGCTCGAGAAATACCTCGACCCGGTGGCGCTCGCGGAAGTTCCGAATCAACTCGACGAGCATGGGCACGTCGTAGTCGGGCTTCGTGATGTGGTGACCTCCTCCGAAGTTCACCCATTTGGCTCTCGCGAGCCAGGGCCCGAATCGGTCCTCGATGACGGCAAGCGTACGACCGAGGGCGTCAGCGCCGAGCTCGCAAAGCGTGTGGAAGTGGAGCCCGTCGATCCCCTCGAGGCTTGCATCACGAAGCGAAGCCTCGGTGGCGCCGAGCCTTGAGTGAGGCGCGCAGGGGTCGTAGATGGCGACGTCGACCTCAGAGTGCTCCGGATTGATCCGGAGACCGAAGCTCGTTTGCGGGTGGCGGCGGGTGATCTCCTCGCGAAACCTCGCGACCTGCGAAACGGAGTTGAAAATGACGTGGTCCGAATGAGCGAGCACCTCCTCGAGTGACGATTCGTCGAACGCCGGGCAGTACGTGTGCACCTGCTTCCCCAGCTCGTCGCGGCCAAGCCGGGCTTCGTCCGGCCCGCTTGCCGAGACTCCGGCGAGGTATTTGCCGACCATCGGAAACGTTGACCACGCGGCGAAACCCTTGAGCGCCAGCAAAACCTCGCAGCCTGCCGCCTCTTGGACCTCGGCGAGCCGGATGAGGTTACTCTCGAGGGCCTCGAGGTCGATCACGAAGGCCGGGGTCTCGACGCGGCATGGATCGAAGTCGCGGCACGGCAGCACTACATCTCCTTCACGTGCCATGGGAGACCTCGCTCGCTGAGCTCCGCGAGAAACGGACGCGGGTCGAATTCTTCGACGTTGAAGACGCCGTCCCTCCGCCAGGTGTCCGTGAGCATCATCTTGGCGCCGACCATCGTCGGTACGCCGGTCGTGTACGATACCGCCTGAGCGCGCACTTCGGCCCACGAAGCTTGGTGGTCGCAGACGTTGTAGATGAACGCCCGGCGTGCCCGACCGTCTTTCCGGCCCTCGACGAGGCAACCGATGCTCGTCTTCCCGGTGTAGTTCTCCCCAAGTGTCGACGGGTCAGGCAACAAGGCCTTCAGGAACTGAATGGGAACGACTTCCCGTCCCTCGAACGAAACGGGCGAGATCGAGGTCATGCCCACATTCTGCAGCACCCTCAGATGGGTGAGGTACTCCTCGCCGAAGGTCATCCAGAACCGAATCCGTTTCAGGCCGCGGATGTTCTCTACCAAGGACTCGAGCTCCTCGTGGTACAGCAGGTAGGCCTGTCGTTCACCGACCTCCGGAAAGTCGAAAACCCGCGACTCCGACATCGGCTCGATTTCGACCCACTGCCCGGCCTCCCAATAGCGACCCGGTTGCGTGATTTCCCGGATGTTGATCTCGGGGTTGAAGTTGGTGGCGAAGGGGTGTCCGTGATCCCCGCCGTTGCAGTCGAGGATGTCGATCGTGTCGATCTCGTCGAAGAGCTCGGACTGTGCGTAGGCGCAGAACGCGTTGGTCACCCCGGGATCGAACCCGGAGCCGAGTAGTGCCATGATCCCACGCTTCTCGAAACGCTCGCGATAGGCCCACTGCCAGTGGTACTCGAACTTCGCCTCGTCGGGCGGTTCGTAGTTGGCCGTGTCCAGATAGTCGACGCCGGTCTCGAGGCAGGCATCCATGATCGCCAAGTCCTGGTACGGGAGCGCGACATTGATCACGAGGGCGGGGTCGACGCGTCGAATCAGCGCGACGGTCTGTCCGACGTCATCCGCGTCTACCTCCGCGATCTCGATCTCGCGCCCACGCAACTCCGCGACTTGTTTCTGGATCTTTTCGCACCGGGAGATCGCTCGGCTCGCCAACACGATCGAAGAAAACGTGTTCACGTCGTCCGAACATTTGTGTGTGACCACGCCCCCGACGCCTCCCGCGCCAATGATCAAGACTCTGCTCAAGCGAACCTCCGAGCGCGCGATATACGATGTTCGTCTTCGGCGCGCGAGGCGTGACTTTTTGGTCGCGTTTCAGCTGTTCATGTCGCGTGACTTTCGCGGAAGGCTGTGGTTACCTGCACCATCGATTTCGGAAGGGGCGCCGTCGTTCAGATGCACAAAGCGATCGTGGGGTTAGACGTAGGTTCGACGACAGTGAAGGCGGTGATCGTCGACCCGTCGACCAAAGACATCATTTGGGACGACTACCAACGGCACCACACGAAGCAAGCGGAGTGCGTCCTCGACTTCATGGTCCGCATCACGGAGGTCTTGCAGCAGCGGGGCTGTGACGATGTCCGCGTGTTCGTCACGGGCTCGGGCGCCGCACCCCTCGAAGGCCCGCTTGGCGCGAAGTTCGTGCAAGAGGTCAACTCGGTCACGCTTGCCGTCGAGACCCTACATCCAGACGCAGGGTCTGTTGTTGAGCTGGGCGGTCAAGACGCGAAGATCATCATCTTCAAGGAGAACGAGAAGACGGGTGATAAGACCGCGATCGCTTCGATGAACGACAAGTGTGCGTCCGGTACCGGCGCCACGATCGACAAGTGCATGATCAAGGTCGGCATGCCTCCCGAAGAGACCCTCGGGCTCCACTTCAACGGAGACAGCCTGCATCATGTCGCCGCGAAGTGTGGTGTCTTCGCCGAGACCGACATCGTCAATCTGGTCAAGACGGGGATTCCTGGCGACGAGATCATGTGCTCGCTGGCAGACGCGATCGTGATGCAAAACCTCTCGGTGCTCACACGTGGCAACACGCTGCGGCACAAGGTCGTCCTGCTAGGGGGCCCCAACACCTTTCTTCCCTTCTTGCAGGAGTGTTGGCGCAAACGGATTCCCGAGACCTGGGACGAGAGAGGATACGACTACCCGAAAGACGTTCCGATCGAGGAGCTGATCCCGGTGCCCGACAACGCTGCGCTCTACGCGGCTTACGGTGCCGTCATGTACGGCATGCACGAGGCGCCTGACGTTGGCGTCTTCGCAGGCCTCGATGGACTCAAACGATACATCACCGAGGGTCGCAAAGAACGCCTTGGCGAGAGCGCCGGTCCCCCCCTAGTCACTCAAGAGGGCGAACTCGACCAGTTCCTCGACGCCTACCGAATTCCGAAGTTCGTCGAACCTGAGCTGCCCGCAGGTGGCACCGTCAAGGCCGTGATCGGCCTCGACGGCGGAAGCACGTCGTCAAAGGCGGTGCTCCTCGGAGAGGACGGCGAAGTCCTCATGAAGTCGTATGCGCTCTCCAAGGGCAATCCTATCCAGGACGCCAAGGAGCTTCTCGCAGACTTGCGAACCCGAGTCCGTGACAAGGGGGCGGAGCTCGACATCTTGGGCTTCGGCGCCACCGGATACGCTGCCGACGTCCTCGAAGAGTGCGTCCGAGCGGATGTGAACGTGGTCGAAACGGTGGCTCACATGATGAGCGCCACCCACTACTTCGGAGACATCGATGTCATCTGCGACATCGGCGGTCAGGACATCAAGGTTCTCTTCATGGAGAACGGGGACATCAAGACTTTCAAGCTGTCGAACCAGTGTTCAGCAGGCAACGGAATGCTGCTCCAGGCGATGGCTGACCAGTTCGACTTGCCGGTCCAGGAGTACGCCGACAACGCTTTCAAGGCAGAGCTTGCACCGGTGTTCAGCTACGGCTGCGCCGTCTTCCTCGACACTGATCGCGTCAACTTCCAAAAAGAGGGTTTCGGCAAAGAGGAACTCCTCGCCGGGTTGGCGCAGGTCCTTCCGAAGAACGTGTGGCAGTATGTCGTTGGGGTTCCGCGGATGGCCGCGCTCGGGCGAAAGTTCGTTTTGCAGGGCGGTACCCAGTACAACCTGGCGGCCGTCAAGGCGCAGGTGGACTACATCAAAGAGCGCGTTCCGAACGCCGAGGTCTACGTTCACCCGCATAGCGGCGAAGCCGGGGCCATCGGCGCGGCCATGGAAACACTGCGCGTCGTGAAGCGCCGAGGGCACTCCACGTTCATCGGCCTCGATGCGGCGATCGACCTTCGCTACGAAAGCAAGAACGACGAGAGTACGACCTGCCATTTCTGCGCCAACGAATGCTCCCGAACGTTCATCGATGCGTTCCGCCCGGACGGGACGACGAGCCGCTACATCAGCGGGTTCTCGTGTGAGAAGGGCATGGTCGAGTCGAAGGACGCGATGGAGGAGCTCGTCAAAGAACGCCGGAAGGTCATGAAGGAGTTTCCGAACCTCGTCACATACGAGGGGCTCAAGGCATTCAAGCGGATCTCAGGCGTCAAGCCGCTTCCCTCCGCCCAAACCGAGATCGAGGACATCAAGGTCGAGCGGAAGTTCTTCGGGTCGATCGAACGAACGTCGTACAAGCGGCTCTTCCAAAGGTCATCCGAAGCCGCGGCCGAGAAACGAGCCAAGTGGCGCGTCGGCATCCCGCGCGTACTCAACATGTACTCGACGGCCCCGTTCTTCCGGACCTACCTCGAAGTCCTCGGGGTCCGGCCCAAGAACATCGTCTTCAGCGATCCGAGCTCCGAAGAGATGTTCGCCGAAGGTGGCAAGTACGGGTCGGTCGATCCCTGCTATCCATCCAAGGTTGCTCAGGCTCATTTTCATCAGCTCTTCTTCCACAAGCACGAAAAAGCCCCTTTCGACGCGATCTTCTTTCCGATATTGACGCACGTCCCGTCGTTCGTTCACGACGCCGTCGACTACGCCAGCTGCCCGATCGTCGCCGGTACCCCTGACGTGATGAAGGCCGCGTTCACCAAGGAGCAGGACTACTTCGGCTCCCGGGGCATCACCTACATGGCGCCCGCCTTCAGCTTCACGGAGCCGACCCTCCTCAAGCGCGCCATGTTTGAGGCGTTCCGCGCCGAGCTCGAGATCACCGAAGACGAGAGCGACTTCGCGACGGCCGAAGGTCTCGCGGCGCTCGATCGCTTCGACGCGGACATCCAAGCCAAAGGCAAGGCGATCCTCGATCAGGTCGAGTACGACAACAAGGTCGCAATTCTCGTGGTGGGCCGCCCGTATCACCTCGACCCAGGCCTCCATCACGGGATCCCAGACGAGTTCCAGGTCCTCGGCTATCCGATCCTGAGCATTCGGTCCATCCCGAAGGACCCGGAATGGCTCGGCAGGTTTTATGAAGAGGGCGAGGACACGCTCAGCATCGGCGATGTATGGCCTGAAAACTACTCGGCGAACTCCGCGCAGAAGGTTTGGGCCGTCAAGTTCGCCGCGCGTCACCCGAACGTCGCGATTCTCGACCTGAGCAGTTTCAAGTGCGGCCACGACGCGCCGACCTACGGCATCATCGACAGCATCGTATCGAAGAGCGGCGTGCCAAGCTCCTCTCTGCACGACATCGATGCCAACAGGCCTGGCGGTTCGATCAAGATTCGCGTCAAGACCTACGCCCACTCGCTCAAGCTCCGAGAGGAGCACCTCGAAGACGTCGCTGCGCGCAAGGCCGAGCTCGGGAGGCGCATCGACGAGAAGCGCCTCGAGCTCATGCGGATGAAGCAGGCGCAGTTGGTCAAACAAAAAGGAGCGGACCTTCAGCTCCAGCGGCAAATCAATGCGCTTGCGGAGAAGGTCATGAGTTATCGCGTCGAGGCTGCCAAGGCAGAAGCAGAAGAGCTGGCAGCTGAGGCGTCTAAGAGTTTGATTCGTCTTGGTAAGAAAACCAAGGACGGTAACATCGTCCGAGTCTGAGGGGCAGAACAATGGCTGACGGTTTTGAAATCGACATTGATAAAGAGCTAGCGGCGTTCGAGTCGAAAGAGCGCGAGAGGCTCGGGCTCGAGGGCAACGTGGAGCAGTGGACCGACTCCATGATCGATCCCTTTTTCTCCGCCGAGGAGCGACCTCGCACGACAATCCTCAATGGTGGGTTGACGATGGCACACGACGAGTTCGTGGCCGCTGCCCTCAAGGGGATTGGCTACAACACTCGCATGATGGAGTGCGCGGACACCGACTCGCTTCGCTTCGGAAAAGAGTTTGGGAACAAGGCTCAGTGCAACCCGACCTATTTCACGGTCGGCAACCTCGTGAAGGAGCTTTGCCGCCTTCGCGACGAAGAAGGCATGACCGCCCAAGAGATCATCGACAGCTACGTGTTTCTGACGGCCGGGGCCTGCGGCCCTTGCCGGTTCGGCATGTATGTGACCGAGTATCGAAAAGCGCTTCGAGACGCGGGCTTCGACGGCTTTCGGGTCGTGCTTTTCCAGCAGCAGTCTGGGTTCAAACAGGCCACGGGCGAAGAGGTTGGCCTCGTCCTCAACCCGGAGTTCTTCATGGCTCTGGCGCGCGGCTTGTTCGCTGGCGACGTCTTGAACGTGATCAGCTACCGAATCCGCCCCTACGAGGTGGAAGAGGGCGCCACCGACCGAGCGATCGCTGCCGTGAAGAAGGAAGTGTGCCAAGCGCTCGAGGGCAACAAGAGTGTTCTCAAAGCGCTGTGGCGTGGTCGCCGCGAGTTCGCGGCGATTGAGGTCGACCGGCTTCGGGCCAAGCCCAAGGTCGCGATCATCGGTGAGTTCTGGGCCATGACCACCGAGGGCGACGGCAACTATCACCTTCAGCGCTTCATCGAGTCGGAGGGGGGCGAAAACGACATCCAGACCTTGGTGAACTGGCTTCTCTACACCCTGTGGGAGATGCGTCACGACACCGAGCTCCGCATGACGTTGCGCGACGAGGACGAGTCGTACTACGGCCTCAAAGGCTCGGATGTAGGTTACAAGATGGCGGGCGTCTGGCTGGGGGAGCTCGCGTTACGAGCGACCTTCGCAACGTTCTGCGCCGCAGCTGGACTCAAGGGCCACAAGCTTCCCGATATGGACGAGATCGCCAAGGTCGGGCACAGCTTCTACAACAATGAGCTTCGCGGCGGTGAAGGTCACATGGAGGTGGCCAAACTCGTGCTCAACGTGGCCAAACAGAAGGCCAACATGACGCTCAGTGTGAAGCCCTTCGGTTGTATGCCGAGCTCGGGCGTGTCTGACGGCGTGCAGTCGGTCATTACCGAGCTCCACCCAGACGCGATCTTCTGCCCAGTCGAAACCAGCGGCGATGGCGCGGTGAACTTCTACTCGCGGGTTCAGATGTACATGTTCAAGGCGCGCGATCGCGCCCGCAAAGAGCACCAAGAGGCGCTCGACGCCTACGGTGTGACCGAGGAGCAGGTGCGGAACTACCTCTCCGGTTCAAAGTACGCACATGCCTTCTACAAGGCACCTCACGTGAGGGCAGGCACAAGCGCCGACGTCATCCACCAAGTGGGGCCGTTGATCGGCAAGGGCCGCGTCGGGCGCGCCAAGGTGCACGCGAGTCGCGCCGTCGCACGGACACGAGCGTTCTTCACGAAGGACCTCGCCCACGCCAAAGAGACTTTCGACAAGATGGCTCCCTACATCCCGTCGCTCGGCAGGTTGGTCTACACGGAAGCGAGGGAGAAGATCCCCGCGCCGAAACAAGCGTGGACCGAACTCATGGCGCGGGTGGTCCCCAAGGCCGAAGAGGGGCCCGAAGTCCCGACGAGCTTCGAGTATATCAAGCCGCCGACCCCGCGTGCCGAACCGCAAACCGACCGACAGCTCCAGGTCGTCGGCTAGGATTGGGCGGCTCGGCTTACGAGCCGGGCATGTTCGCGTAAGGCGGAAGCTCTCCCGTGAGGCTCTTCAGGAAGGCGACGATGTCGTCGACCTGCGCCTTGGTGAGGTCCCGGCCGAGCTGATACTTCCCCATGATCGTCACGGCTTCTTCGAGGGTTTGGCGCGAACCGTCGTGGAAGTACGGCGCGGTCAGCTCCACGTTTCGGAGCGTCGGTACCTTGAAGAAGTGCTTCTCTGCGGGATTCTTGCTGACGTTGAAGCGCCCGAGGTCGGCTTCGGTGATCTCGGTACCGCGATCTTTGAAGTAGTCCCCGACGAGTCCCATCTTCTGGAACATCCCTCCGCCAACCAGCACCCCATTGTGGCACGCGGTGCAGCCAACTTCCTTGAAGGTCTCGTAGCCCCGTTTCTCTTGCTCGGTGATCGCGCCCGCGTCGCCGCCAAGGTACGCGTCAAACCGTGCTGGCGTGATCAACGCTTCCTCGTAGACCGCGATGGCATCCGTGACGTTGTCCTTGGAGATGCCGTCTTCGTATAGGGCGGCGAACTCGGCGACGTACTCTTTGTCGGCGCCGAGCCGCTTCACCACGCCTTCCCAGGTCGCGCCCATCTCGATCGGGTTGGCGACCGGTCCCTCGGCTTGTTCACGGAGGTCCTTGGCTCGCCCGTCCCAGAACTGGGCGAAGTTGTGGCTCGAGTTGAGCACGGTGGGCGAGTTGATCGGCCCGACTTGACCGCGAATCCCCGTCGACGTCTTGCGCGGCTCCGCTCCACCATGATCGAGACTGTGGCAAGTGACGCACGCGACGGTGCCGTCGCCCGAGAGCGCCTTGTCGTGGAAGAGCTTCCTCCCAAGGGTCACCTTCGCCATGTCGAGGTTGGCGACCGCGGGAAGTGGTTTCACCGGCTCGGAGGCGGCCACGACCTTCTCCTCGGCCATGTCGATTTCGGTGGCGGCCGGGGGCTCCTGCTGTTGTTCAGCCTTCTTGGTACAAGACGCCACGCAGAGCGCGGCACACAGCAGAGTGATTCGAGACATGTGCGTCATGCGCAAACGCTACCACGAAGCCAAGATGGGGAGCCACTGCTACACTCGGCGACGCATGTCTGGCAGGCGTCGGATCTACTTGCTGCGTCACGGCGACGCCGCGTACATGGGCACTCAAGATGGTGAGGCGACGGATGATCCCGCGCTGAGCGACCAAGGGGTCACCGAAGCGCGCGCCCTCGGGCGGCTCCTCGCGGACGTCCCGATCGACCTGGCCATTACGACCGGGCTGCGGCGGACGCAGCAGACCGCCGAACTCGCACTCGGCGACCGCGACCTCCCGATCGAGGTCCACCGAGGCTTTTCCGAGGCGAAGTCGGGCTTATTCGAAACCATTGAAACCCAAGAGGAAATGGAAGCGCTCGTCATCGGTGCGTTCCGCGGCGCCGCGGAGCCTGGCGCGGCTTTTCTCACGGGCGAGACCTTCGCAGGGGTTCAAGCACGAGCCACCGAGGCACTCCGGGCGCTCATGCGTCGCAGCGATTGGCGATGTGCCCTCCTCGCCTGTCACGGTGTCGTGAATCGGACCCTCCTCGCGTACGCACTCGACGCGGGACCCGAGATCTATCGACGCATCGAGCAGGACTCTGGCTGCGTCAACGTCCTGGACATCGAGGGTCACGGAGACGATGCGAATGTCGCGTACGTCCGGATGATCAACTTCACGCCCTACAACGAGACCAAGCAGGGAATGTTCGAGACTTCCCTCGAGACCCTCTGGCGCAAGTTTGTCGGTGACTGACAGGCGCGCGGGCCTTACGAGTCGGGCTGATGCAGGGCTCGATAGCCCCCGTCGTAGTAGAGCAGGGGTTCGGCGGCACGGGCGTGAACGGCTTCGACCTTCCCCACATAGATCGTATGACTGCCCTCTTGGTGCGCGTTGTGAACGCGACATTCAAGGCACGCGAGCGCTTCGTCGATGAGCGGGGCGCCGGTCTCGCCGACGGACCAGGCGACAGTCTCGAGCCGGGTGTCCTCGTGCTCTGACGACGCGAATACGTTGGAGATCTCTGCCTGATGTGAAGCAAGGATGTTGACCGTGAAAAGGCCCCCTTTGTCGATCACTTCGTGGGTGATCGAGGACTTGTTGGCGCAGACCAACACCAACGGCGGGTCCGCCGACACGCTCGAGAAGGCCGACACGGTCATTCCATGCATCTTGTCGCCCGCACGAGTCGTGACCACGGTCACGCCGCTCGCCCAGTTGCGGAGGACGTCTCTGAAGGCTTGATGGTCGACCGCCATCCGTCAGTCCGCCTTCCCGAAGTGGCGCTGGATGAACTCGCCAACCGAGTCGCTGAAGGCATCGTTCTTGTCGCCGGCGACCATGTGGGCGGCCCCCTCGAGATCGACGTACTCGGCGTGGGGCACCATCCGAAGGAACTCTTGTGCCCGTTCCTCCGTGACGACGTCGCTCATCCTGCCGCGAACGAGAAGGGTCGGAATCGTGAGCCGCTCAGCCGCGCGGGTTCTCTCGAGGACCATCTCTTCACCCTGTTCAGGGGTGAACGAATCGGGGTCCCACACGTCGAGGACCTTCGGGTCCCAGTGCCACCGATAGCGCCCGTCGGTCCCGAGCCGGAGGTTCTTGCTCAGGCCCCCCAGGTCTTTTCGTCGCCTGCGGTGCGGAAGGTAGCTCGCGATCGCGTCGGCTGCTTCGTCGATGGTCGCGAACCCATCGGAGCTCCCCTTCATGAAATCGAGGATTCGTAGAACCCCGTCTGTTTCGACGCGCGGCGTGATGTCGACCAGGACGATGCCGCGCGCAATGGACTCCGCGCCGCGGGCTTCCGCGGTGAGTGCGGTCATCCCTCCGAGGGAGGCACCAACGAGCACGGGAGGGCGCCGCAGCAGATCGATCACACCGAGCAGATCCCGAACGAACGCGTCGAGGGCATAGTCCCCGTCTTGGGCCCAGCTACTATCGCCGTGACCACGGTGGTCCATCGCGATCGCGTAGAACCCAAGGCTACCCAAGGTCGCCGCGGTCGTTCCCCAGGCGTGCCGCGTCTGGCCTCCACCGTGCATCAGCACAACCGGCTGTGCGGCGGGATCTCCGTAGCCATCGGCCGCGATGACGATCCCCTCCGGTAGCTCGAACGTCAGCGGCCTTGCGGCGGGGAGCGCGGGTGGACTGAGGGCGACCATGCGCTTTCGGTTTAGGCAGAAATAGAACGTGTTTCAAGTCGGATTCCGGGCTGTCACAGCCGCGAAATTGTACTAGTTACCTGCCTCTATGCCGCAGCAGGCGTTTCTCAAGGGTATTCAGGCGTACTGGGCGGCGCTCGGGCAACCGGGCGACCCGCCCGATTTCGGCGAGTCGCGCGTCGACGCGTTCGTCGACCTTCTGCACCTCACGGCCTCCGCCGAGCATGGGTTCCGGCTGCTGGAAGTTCTGTCGGATCCCTACCCCGGGATCGCCGTCGGCGATCAGTCGAGACCTTGGCGCATGCACTGGGCCATCCAAGTCGGCGAGCTCGAGCCCTTCGTGGCGCCCGACCTCGAAGGCGTTGTGTTCCTCGCAGACACGATCGCCGATCCGAATGGATGTCATCGGGTCTACACCATCAGAGATCAGCTACGCGGCGATCTCGAGTTCTCAGACCTCGCAGGTGCGCTTCAGTGGATGGCCGCCCAGGTGCGGCATGCGCGCGGAGAGCTCGACGCCGCCGAGCTTCAAGAAGTGCAAAGCGAAGTCTCGTCACTCCTCGACGATGGTTGGGAGGGAGGACCGACGTCCGGGCTCTACATCTTCGAAGAGCTGGTCGACTCTCCGCTGTTCGACGCTTGGGGCGCGATCTCACGTGGGCAGTGGCCCATGGTGGATCCTACCGAAGGCGACCCACCTGTCGATCGTGAGGACGGCTGGCAACGCCGACTTTCGCTCTGGTGCACTCGTCGGTTCGTGGAGACGCGTCATCTCGACTTGCCGCCGGACGTCGCCGTGCCCGACATGGATGCCGTTCACCGGAACCTGGTCGAGCACTTGATCGACTTCGAACAAGGGATTCACAGCGGAGAAGTTCCAGGTATCGTCGATGCGGCGCTCCATGGGCAGGATGCCAAGCTCGCCGCTCTCGCGGAGCAGTGGGTCGAGCGGCATGACGCTTGGCGAACCGCGGCGAGCGTCCCCTCCCCGGAAGAAGAAGACCCAGACGAACCACCGCCATTCCAGCACACCCCGTTTACGCGCAAGCTCATGCAGGCGCTTTCACTGTCCCTCGACAACATGGTCACCGAAGGCGAGCTCGAACTCGACCCGGACCGCAAGGACGCCCTGTTGATCGAACTCGTGACGGCAGGCTCCGATGCCCGTTCGGTCAAGCACATGCTGAAGAAGCTCACGTCGACTCTGGTCGACTCTGAGCACGTCGAGGAGATCTATCCGAGCGATGACAAGATCCAAGACCGCCTTCGGCAAGACCTAGGCGGATGATCCCGCACCCAGGAGGCCAGCTCTGGGCCGACGTGCGATGGCGAAACGGCTGGCGTGTCCAGACACACTCCGAGTTCCCGCTCAGCCGGTTGCTCGACCCTTCGGATCGCGCGCACACGCATGGATCGATCGAGGCTTGCGAAGGCGCCCTCGCGAAACTCGTACCCCCAACACCTCCGCCTGAGCACCTGGTCGTCCTGCTTCACGGCCTCGGCCGCACCAGGCGTTCGATGCGCAAAGTGGACCGCGCCCTCGCCGGTGCCGGGCTCTCTACCGCCCGTCTCGACTATCCGAGCACCCGCGACACCATCGACAACCACGCGCATAGGGTAGGCCAACTCCTGAACCACATGGCGATGCCCAGCCGTCTATCGTTCGTCACGCACAGCCTCGGAGGCCTGGTCGTACGCAAGCTTCTCGAACAAGACGCGCCCTGGAGAGAAAGCCTCTTTCGTATCGTGATGTTCGCTCCGCCCAATCAGGCCGCTTCGCTCGCGCGAACGCTCGACAACGCGGCGCTTCGCCTCGTCATGGGGCCCTCATTCAAGCAGATCGCAGGCGGGATTCCGCAATCGCTGCCCGTCCCAGAGGTGCCGACCTCCATCGTCGCCGGGGAGATCGGGAACACCGGGACCGACGGCCTCGTCACCGTTGCCGAAACCAAACTCGACGGCATGGCCGCCCACCATGTGGTGCCGGCGGTTCACACGTTCGTGATGAACCATCCCGAGGCGATCCTTCGCACCGTGTCGTTCTTAGCCTCCCCAGACCTCGCTTGAAGCGCGAAGCAGGCTCCGCGACGCGTCATGGCGGGTTCCACGTCGGTCCCGCTCGAGGAGCAACGGGCCGTCGAGGTCCACGAAGTCAACGCGAGGTGCAAGCACCAGCGCGGGCGCGATCGCGAGCGACGTGCTCACCATGCAACCGACCATCGTCTTGAGCCCGCGCCGACGCGCTTCTTCGAGCGCGGCCCACGCTTCGGTGAGCCCGCCGGCCTTATCGAGCTTGAGGTTGACCATGTCATAGCGATCCGCGATCGCGTCGAACGAGGCCCGATCGTGAAACGACTCGTCCGCGCAGAACGGAAGGCCGCCGCGGAACGATGCCAGAGATTCGTCTTGTTGCGCGGGCAGGGGCTGTTCCAACACGACGACGCCAAGTTCAGGGAGTCGAGGGAGCCATCGCTCGAGCTGCGTGCTCGACCAAGACTCATTGGCGTCGACGACCAGTCGAGCCGAGGGGACGGCCTCATGGACGGCGCTCAATCGACCGAGGCTGTCGTCGCCGTCGACCTTGACCTTGAGGACGGACCCCTCCGGAAACGCCTTTGCGGCATCCGCCATGGCCTGAGGCGTGCCGATGCTGATCGTACGCATCGTGACCACCTCGTCGACAGCCGACACGCTTCCGAGCATGGTCGACACGGGCCGCCCCGCACGTCGCGCCTCGAGGTCCCAAAGCGCGCAGTCGACTGCGTTCCGTGCGGCTCCGGCGGGCAGGCGATCGGCTAGCGAGGCCAGTGTCGGTTCATCATCCACGTTGTGGAAGGCCGACCGAATCTGCTCCTCCACCGATGCGGTCGTCTCGCCGTACCGCGCATAGGGCACACATTCGCCCCTCCCGATGAGGTCGCCCTCTTGAAGCTCGACGACGAGGACTTCCGCATTCGCTCTGGCGCCGCGCGCGATCCGAAACCCGCCTGCGATCGGCCAGGACTCCGCTCGGACCTCGACCCGCATGCGCGCCTTATTCGGCGACGCCGGTGGCTTCCTTGATCGCTTTCGGGCTCAGCGTCTTGTTGATGAAGGTATGAACGTCCCACATGTCGCGAGGACGCTGCCCCGCTTGCTGCAAGAGCTCCATCGTCTTCTTGGCCGCCTTGACGAACTGATCGTAAGTCGTCGCGTTCGGCGTCGTGTCGTACTTGGGGTCGATGTCGAGGATCAGGGCCTGCTTCTTCATGAAGGTTGGCTTCACGAGGATGTGATCGGCCGGGTAGACCAGTGCCTGATACAGCGTCGCGAGCGGCCAGGTCGGGCCCCCTTCGACGTCGAGCGCGGCCACGAAGGAATCGAAACGGATCGCGTACGATCGATCCCCGTAGAGCAGCTCTCGAAGCGACTCACCGATCCCAATCCGCGTGTCGGCGGGGAGCCCTTGGAAGCGCGTGGCCTCGGCCTTTTGGATGGTCCCCTTGGTCACGATCAGCAGCTGGTAAAGCTGCTCATGCAGCTCGTCGGTCTGCGCGCCGTCGACCATCGTGTCGAGGGTCTTCTGCGAAAGGTGTTCTTCGGCTCGCTCGAGGGCGGCGTCTTTCAGCTTCTCCCACGACTTGGTGCCGGGCTCGCCGCGCTCTGCCTTGATGTAGGACTCGTCTTCGAAGCCCACCGGGTAGAGCTTCATGAAGTACGCCACCTGTTGCTCGAAGCTGATTTCAGGCTTCTTGGGCGGCGCCTTGGATTTGCGTCCCGACCCGGCGGCTGGCGTTTGGTTACGCCGTGCGATCCGGTCGATGCGGACAGCCTCGTTCACCTGGACGTCGACGAGCTCCATCTTGTGCCAGTAGTCAGGCCGGAAGCTACGCTCGGCGCCGTCTTCGAACAGGAACGTTCGCTTGTCCGGAATCTCTTGGAGGAGCACGGAACGGCCCCAATCTTTGCGGGAGATGTGCTCGAACACGCGAGGCGGAACGGAAGGGGTAGTCTCGGCCATCAGTTACAGTCCCTCTAAAAACGGCTAGACCCACCAATCAGGCGGGAAAAACGAGGAGCGTGTGTAACACGGACCTGCCATGCTTGCATCTCTTCGGCTACCGCTCGCACGATCGAGCCTGCACCGCCATCAGAAGCATTTGTTTTTGTTGAGGTTTTGTTGCCATGACGCTCCGCTCTAGCGCCCTCCGACGGACGGTCTTCCTCGCCGCCGCGGTCGCGGCGATCGTCGCAGCGTGCTCTTCCCCAAAGGCTGCTGCGCCCGGCGAAGCCCACGGCGAGGCTCAACCCGGGTCGGAGCCCGATCCAGCGTTGCCGGGGATCGTCCATGCGGACGACGGTCTTCAGCTAGCGCTTGCCCAGTCGCTGGCGGCGCAGGGCGCGGACTACGTGCCCCGGACCCACCATCTGGGCGAAGACGGGTCCCCCAAGTTCACCAACCGGCTCATCCGAGAGTCGAGCCCTTATCTCCTCCAGCACGCCCACAATCCAGTGAACTGGTACCCCTGGGGGCCAGACGCGTTCGCGCGCGCGAGGCGTGAGAACAAACCCGTCTTCCTGTCGGTTGGCTACTCGACCTGCCACTGGTGTCACGTGATGGAGCGCGAGTCCTTCGAAGACGAGGAGATCGCTGCGTTCCTGAACCGTCACTTCGTCGCCATCAAAGTCGACCGCGAAGAGCGGCCCGACATCGACAGCGTGTACATGACCGCCGTCCAGCTCTTGGCTGGCCGAGGCGGTTGGCCGATGACGGTCATCATGACGCCCGACAAAGACCCGTTCTTCGGGGGCACTTACTTTCCTCCGCGCGCAGGGGTTCGGGGGGGTCGGGCTGGCCTGATCGACATCCTCGCCCAGATGTCGGAACTCTATCGCGACGACCCCACCCAGGCGCTTCAGCAAGCGCAGGCGCTCAGCCAGCAGATCGCACGCGCGACGACGACGTTCCGTGGTCCTGGAGTTCCGAGCGACCGGGTGATCGTCAACGCGGTCGAGGCGCTGGCGGCGAGCTTTGACCCCGCGGACGGCGGTTTTGGCCGAGCGCCCAAGTTTCCGCAGCCAGCGCGGCTTGGGCTTCTGCTGCGATATGCGCGGCGGACCCGCGATCCCGGGGCCCTTCACATGGTGACCACGACCCTCGACAAGATGGCCGACGGAGGCATGTACGATCAGGTCGGAGGAGGCTTTCACCGCTACTCCACCGATGCACGCTGGCTTGTGCCGCACTTCGAGAAGATGTTGTACGACAATGCGCAACTCGCGGTCGTCTACATCGCTGCATGGCAGCTGACGGGGCGAACACGCTACCGGGAGGTCGCCGCCGACATCCTCGATTACGTTTCCAAGGAGATGACCTCGCCCTCGGGCGGTTTCTACTCGGCTACCGATGCCGACAGCCCTACGCCCGAGGGGCACGACGAGGAGGGCTGGTTCTTCACTTGGACTCCCTCGGAGCTCGAGGCGCTCCTGGGCTCGGACGACGCACGGGTGGTCGGGCAGGCGTATGGCGTGACCGCGCGAGGCAACTTCGAAGGGCGAAACATCTTGCATCGCCCGTCAGACGACCGGGCCGTTGCAACGACGCTTGGGATCTCGCCCGCCAAGGTACGTGAGGCCCTCGCAAGGGCGCGCCCCGTGCTGTACGCGGCTCGATCACAACGCCCGCCCCCAATTCGAGATGAGAAGGTCATCGCGGCCTGGAACGGGTTGATGATCTCCGCGTTTGCGCGCGGAGGATGGGCCTTCGACGAAGCCCGGTACCGTGATGCGGCGGCCCGGGCTGCCACCTTCGTTCTCGAACACATGTCCGCCGAGGGAGGGACTCTCCGGCGGACCTCCAAAGGTGGTCAGCGATCGAAGGACGGGTTTCTCGATGACTCCGCGTTCATGATCGCCGCGTGCCTCGATCTCTACGAGGCGACCGGCGCGGCGCGATGGCTTGGCGCCGCCTTGACCCTGCAGAACGGCCAAGACCGCGCGTACCTCGACGAGCGGGAGGGCGGTTACTTCATGGTCGGCAACGACGGCGAAGAGCTCCTCGTTCGCGAGAAACCGACCTATGACAATGCCGTTCCATCCGGCAACTCGGTCGCTGCGCTCAACCTTCTCCGACTCCACGACTTCACCGGCGACGAACGGTGGCGCGCCCAGGCCGAATCCCTCTTTCGAGCGCTTGCCGTGTCGGTGAATCGCGCGCCGACTGCCTTTCCTCGGCTGCTCGCCGCACTCGACTACTACTACGACGTCCCTCGCGAGGTGGCGATTGTCGCCACGACCGAGGTCGTGACGGCCGACGCGCTATCGAACACGCTTCGCGACGCCTTCGTACCGAACAAAGTCTTCGGCGTTCTTACCGACGCCCAAGCGCTCGAGCAGGTCCAGCAGATCCCGTGGCTCGAAGGCAAACGCGCGATTGAGGGAAGGGCCACGGCCTACGTATGCGAGCGTGGGCTCTGCGACCTGCCGACGTCCGACCCACGCGTGTTTGCCAAGCAGATCGACAAGCGGCGGCCCTACCCGAGTTACCCCGACCAGCCGCCCCCACGTCTGAAGGTACGCGGCTTGTGAGCCAGGGCCCTGCCCGTGCTCGCTGGGTGCTCGCGAGCCACAACCCAGGCAAGCTCACCGAGCTTCGCGTCTTGCTCCATCACCTCCCCGTCGATGTCGTCGCGGCGCCCGACCTCGAGCTGGCCGTCCCAGACGAGACCGGCGTCACATTCGAGGAGAACGCAGCCCACAAGGCGGTGACCGCGATGAAAGCCACGGGCCTGGTGGCGCTCGCGGATGACTCCGGGGTGCAAGTGCACGCCCTCGGGGGGGACCCGGGCGTTCGCACCGCGGACTGGGCAGGGCCCGGGCGGGACTTCGGATTAGCGCGACAGCGAGTGCAGGATGCGCTCGCGGCCCACGGTCCAGACGTCGACCGTGGCGCCACTTGGGTGACGGTCTTGGCGCTGGCGACGCTGGACGGCCAGGCACACACTTTTCGGGGATCGGCGGATGGCACCTTGGTGTGGCCGATTCGCCCGGACGAGGGTGCGGGCTTCGAACCGATGTTCGTACCCAACGGCTACGCGATCACCTATTCGGAGATGTCGGCGCAGCAACGCGGCCGAGTGAACGCTCGCGCGATGGCGATGCGACAGCTCTCAGAGGCGCTGGCTACCTTCGACACTTGAGGTCCGAGTAGGGACACACGAACCGGACATGAAGGTGGTCTTCGTGATTGCGAAAATGCCGGATCACGCCCACCGGCTCGTACTTCCCGCGCGGGTATTGAAACCACCGTCGGAGGTCCGCCTCCGGTACCCCTCTCTTGCGCGCGTAACGGTAGAGCTTCGCCTGAAGCCGGTAGTCGATGAAGATCATCGATGCCTGCTCGTTCCGCAGCCAGTGCGACAGGAGTGCCCATTGTCGGGCGACGTCGAGTTGTGACGGCTTCACCTTCTTGAAGGCGCAACCCTGCCGTCCACAGTCGTCTTGGTAGTAGCTGATGTCCGCGTCTCGGCCGTTCTGATGGCTCTTGTGACCTCGGAGCGGCCCTCCGTTCCGATCGCTGATGTCGTGGACCCGCACCTTCTTTGGATGTTTGAACTTGCGGTTCACCGAATCGAACGCATCGACCAACCATCGGGTCGTTTCCTCAGTCCCGTAAGCACGGCGAGGGTCTCGAACGACGTAACCGGCGTGGTTCGGGAGTTGGACGGCCGCGATGAGCTTGCCGCGGTTCGTGGGACCAACGGCCTGCGACGGACTCACTGGGACGTGGGTGTACACACGGACCTCGGATCCCGCCCTCGCCCTCCCCGGTCGCACGCCCTTGTTCCAACGCGCGAGGTCTTTGGCGCTGACACGGTATCGTGAGGCCACCGCGAGCAACGTGTCGCCGCGCTCGAGTTTGAACCGCACCTCCGGCCGTGGTTGCCCTACGCCGATCGTCTGACCCGGGCGGATGCGGTCCGGATCGAGTCCGGGGTTGATCTCGAGGAGCTCCGCGACCGTGGTGTCGTTGCGCGCCGCGATCGCAGTCAACGTGTCTCCTCGCCGAACTGTGTACGAGCGACCGCGCTTTTGCTCGCGGGTCACCTCGCGTGTGCTCGCCACCGCGACCGCGGTCTCTCGTGCGGCGACTGGCGCAGAGTGAGTCTCCGGTGTCGCGACTTCGCTTCCGTAGTCGAACGGCGGGGTCCAGTCGATTCCCTCGTCGTCGCTTCCCCTGGCGGGCGCTACCCGGAGGGGTTGGCCCGCGCGGATCAGATCGCTTTCGAGCCCGTTCCAACGCTTGATGTCGTCGACCGATACTCCATGGCGCGCGGCGATCAGACTCAGGGCATCGCCAGGCTGGACCACGACCATCGGCGTTTCGGCAAACGCTTGGACCGGGGTCCACGACAGGACGCACCACAAGGCGAGGGCCAGCGGTCGGGACATGACCATTTCGTCTATCGGGTTTCGGCGAAGCGACCAAGAAACACGCGGATTCGCAGCGATGTGGCGTCTCCATCCTGACTTGGTACGTTGGTCGGGTGGGAAAGGTGACATGGCTGGGTCGCGCGTTGCTGTTGGCCTCACTCCTCTCGTGGACGGGGTGTCAGCGTGCTTCTTCAACCACACCGCAGCTCAGTCTAGATTCACCACCCACCTACCGGATCGCATGCGCAGATGATCACGACTGCCCGGAGTCGGTCGCGCTCCTGGTCGGACTATCAGCACCGGAGGAACCGGTTCGCTGCACGGCCGCGTTGATCGGGCCGCGGACCGCCGTGACCGCTGGCCACTGCGTCTCGTGGGAGCTCTCGCGTGGGGGAGGCTGCTCGGACGTATGGCTCGGCTTCGCGGGCACTGGTGACCGTGATCCGGAGTGGGTCGGTTGCGATCGCATTCGCGCGGTGTCGCACACCGGTGGCTCACTCTTGGTACCCGACTACGCGGTTCTCCAGCTTCGGAGCGAAGCCCATCGTGCGTCGCTGCCCCTTCGTCGCGGGGAGCTCGGCGTCGGCGAGGTCGTCAGAATGGTCTCGGTCACGCCGGACCGGTTCTACGACGACCAACACGAGGTACGGTCCCGTCGATGCGTCGTCGATGCGGGCAGCAAACCGACGCCGTGGGCGCCTTCGGTGCCCGCCACCGTGCGCGTCCTCTCGTCCTGCCCAATCCATCTTGGGAACTCGGGCGCCCCCCTTCTCGATCAGGATGGTCGGATGCGCGGGCTGGTACATGCTGGCGGGCCGCCCTACTTTGCGTTTGGACTGATGACCGGGTCCGACCGGATTCCGGCGGACTCAGCGATCGTCGGCGACTAGGCCGTCCCTAGTTGAGCCACTGAAGTGCGAGCATCAACGTGATCACCGCGCCGCCGAGGGCGAGCGCCAGGAGGCTGATCCCAAGTGGCGGAGCCCCTGGGGCCGATCGGCGTCGTGTTTCCGGGATCTCACCGGCTTCGCGCTTCGGGCGCGGTCGTTGGGGCTCCGTTTCGGTTGAACGGCTCTGCTCTCCGGACCGCGCGATCTCCATGAGTTGGCGTTTTCGCTGGGCGCCGGTCGGAAAGAGCTCCTGCATCCAATCGCCGAGTTCTGCCGGACCGATCAACTCAGCTTGCCGCGCCAAGAAGCGTCTAAGGGCCTTTCCCATCTCGCGGGCGTCTTGCCATCGTTCCTCAGGGTTGCGTTGAAGGGCTCGAAGGACGATTTCGTCGAGCTCCTGCGGCACGTCCTTCCGGTAGTCGGACGGAGGTCGAATCTCGCCGGAGAGAACCGCGTACATCGTGTTGACGTCTGTGTCGCGCAGGAACAGGCGCCGAAGGGTCAGCAGCTCCCAGAGCACCGCGCCGAGGGCCCAAACGTCGACCCGTCGATCAACGACCGCTGCCGTCATCTGCTCCGGCGCCATATACGGGAACGTGCCCTTCACCTGGCCCGCCGACGTGTGATGGACGCGCTGCTTGGCGTGGGCGATGCCAAAGTCGACGACCTGTACGACGCCATCATACGTGACGAACAGATTCTCCGCCGAGACATCGCGATGCACGACATGCAGGGTTTCCCCGGTATCGTCCTTGAGTTCGTGTGCGGCGTGGAGGCCTTCGCATGCGCTTGCGATCACGCGGGCCATCCGCGCTGGAAGGAGCTTCGAGCTTCGCTGATCGGCGTTGGCGACGACCCGGCGATGAACCCGAGACAAGGGCTCCCCGACCAAGTACTCCATCGCGATGAAGTACTCGCCATCGGCATCCCCGAAGTCGAAGACGCTGCAGACGTTTGCGTGGGTTATCCGCGAGGCGATCCGAGCCTCATCGAGGAACATCTCCACGTAGTCCGTCTCGGAGGCGAGGTGAGGGTGAATGCGCTTGAGCGCGACCAGCTTCTCGAACCCGGGTGCCCCCCCGGTGGCCCGCGCTAGATAGACGCTCGCCATTCCTCCGGAAGCGAGCTCAAAGCAGAGCTGATACCGGCCGATCCGCTTCGGCGGCGTGGGCTGTGGAGCCGTCGAGAACGGAGACGACTCGGGTGGCGCACTCGGTGATGCGGACTCCATGGACTCGTCCCCACTCTAGCCGCTGATACCGCAAGATTCTATAGATACTCGAATTCTGTGAAAGGTTGGACATAAACGCATTCTCGGTTTGACTTCGGGGGCGGGACACCCTATCGATTAGGCTTCTCGAGGGTCTGACCTAATGAATTTAGGAGAAACAACCGTTCTTGATGGAATCGATCGGCAGTTGCTGAACGAGCTTCAACGAGATTCGAAGCGATCGCTCAAAGAGATCGGGGCGAGCGTCGGGCTGAGTGCACCCTCGGTGCTCGAGAGGGTTCGCAAGCTCGAGGGTGCGGGAATCATCAAAGGTTACCATGCCTTACTCGACGCGCGAAAGGTCGGTCTCGACATCGCCGCCTTCATCGGGGTGTCGATCAAGACGCCCAAGGAACTCTCCGCTTTCGAGCAATGGGTGGATTCCGTCTCCCAGGTGATGGAGTGCCACCACGTCACGGGTGGTCACACGCTCCTTCTCAAGGTAAAGACCCAGAACACCAAGGACTTGGAGGGGCTGATCAGCCGAATCCGGTCCATGGAGGGGGTGGCCACCACCGAGACCATGGTGGTGCTTTCGACCCATACCGAACGAGGTGCCGTCGCCCTTCCCGACGGCGAGCACACAGACGAACCTCGGCGCCGTAAGCGCCCACGCCGCAAGGGGGATTCACCCGAGTCCCGCCCGGCTCAGTAGCCTTTTCTTGTCGCGGGAAGCCAAGCCCGCGATCCCCCAACCCCAACACACCTCAAGCCACGTCATGAAGTACGGATTTCCAGACAAGTACGGCCTCTACGACCCGGCCAACGAGAAGGACGCCTGCGGGGTCGGCTTCGTCGCCCAGATCAAAGGGCAGGCCTCTCACCAGATCGTGTCCGACGCCAGGCGGATCCTCTGCAACATGGACCACCGGGGTGCCCGTGGGTCTGAAAAGAACACGGGCGACGGCGCGGGCATCCTGACCGCCGTGCCGCACAAGCTCTTCGCGCGCGTCGCCAAGGAGGCTCTCGGGGTCGACCTTCCCCCGCCTGGCCGTTACGGGGTCGGCAACATCTTTCTGCCGACCAAAGACGACGAGCGTGCGATCTGCAAAGCCGCCTTCGAACGCGCCATCGAGGCCCAAGGGCAGACCTTTCTCGGGTGGCGCGAGGTCCCCCTCGACCCAGAAGGCGCCGACCTCGGGCCGACCGCGCTCGCGAGCATGCCTCGGATCGAGCAGCTTTACGTCGCTGCCGCAGACGGGCTCGACGACGACGCGTTCGAGCGGCAGCTCTACACGATTCGAAAGAGTGCCGCGAGCCCGCTCCGAGCCGACCCGAACCTCGAGCAGGCGCTCATGCTCTACGCGTGCTCCCTGTCGAGTCGGACGATCATCTACAAGGGGATGCTTGCGTGTGAGCAAGTCCTGCCGTTCTACCCGGACCTCAACGACCCCGACTACGAGACGCACCTCGCGATGGTGCACTCGCGTTTCGCGACCAACACGTTCCCGTCGTGGGATCGTGCGCAACCGCTTCGTTGCTTGAGCCACAACGGCGAGATCAACACCCTCCGCGGCAACAAGAACGCGATGCAGGCCCGCCAGGGCGTCGTGAAGAGCGAGCTCTTCGGCGACGAGCTCTCGAAGCTCTTCCCGGTCGTCGAGCCCGAGATGTCGGACTCGGGGACCCTCGATAACGTCCTCGAGTTCCTGTACATGAACGGGCGCACCATGCCCGAGGCCGCCGTGATGATGATCCCGGAGGCCTGGCAGAAGCACGAGCAGATGCCGCAGGTCAAGCGGGACTTCTACGAGTACCACTCGTGCCTGATGGAGCCTTGGGACGGCCCAGCCTCGATCGCGTTCACCGACGGCACCGTCATCGGCGCGGTCCTCGATCGGAACGGGCTGCGACCAAGCCGGTACTACCTCACCCACGACGACAAAGTGATCATGGCGTCCGAGGTCGGCGTCCTTCCGGTTCCGCCAGAGTCGGTGAAGGAGAAGGGTCGCCTCAAGCCAGGCCGCATGTTCCTGATCGACTTCCAGCAGGGCCGCATGATTCCGGACGTCGAGCTCAAGAACGACATCGCGTCGCGACGACCGTACGGGCAGTGGCTCAACGAGGAGCGCCTGAAGCTCACGGAGCTCCCAGTCACCGAGGGGGCGCACGGCTTCGATCCGGACACATTGCTCGCACGCATGCAGTCGTTTGGTTACACGTCGGAGACCCTCCAGTTCATGTTGCGCCCGATGATCGAGCAGAAGCGCGATCCGGTCGGCTCCATGGGCAACGACTCGGCGCTTGCCGTTCTCAGCGACCAACCGCGGCTTGCCTACGACTACTTCAAGCAGCTTTTTGCCCAGGTCACCAATCCGCCGATCGACTCGATTCGCGAAGAAGTGATCATGGCTGTGGAGTGCTACATCGGGCCCGAGGCGAACCTACTCGATACGACTCCGGAGCACGCCCACCGGCTCCGCGTGCCTCATCCGATCCTCACCAACGAGGAAGTCGCCGCGCTCAAGACCATCGATCAGCGGGGTTGGAAGAGCCAGGTGATCGACATCACGTGGCCGCGTAGCGAGGGGCCAGACGGCCTCCGACCGGCACTCGAGCGGATCGTCGCGGAGGCCGAAGCCGCGGTCGATGATGGCTACAGCCTGGTCGTCTTGACGGACCGGGCCGCTGGCCCCGATCGGATTCCGGTGAGTGCGCTGCTCGCGACCGGGGCCGTTCACCACCACTTGGTGCGTGCCGAGAAGCGAACCCGCGTCGGGGTTGTCATCGAGACTGGCGAGGCCCGCGAGGTTCATCACCACTGTTGCCTGGTCGGCTACGGCGCCGACGCGATCAACCCGTACCTCGCATTCGAGGCTCTGTGGCACGAACGGCGGCGGGAGAAGCTCGATGCCGAGACGTTCCCGGACGACGACAGCATCGTCGAAGGCTACCGCAAGGCGGTCGCCAAGGGGATGCTCAAGGTGTTCGCGAAGATGGGTATCTCAACCCTTCAGTCGTACAAGGGCGCTCAGATCTTCGAAGCGGTGGGGCTCAACGAGTCGGTCATCGATCTGTGCTTCGCGGGAACGGCGAGCCGGATTCAGGGCGTTGGTTTCAACGTGATCGCGCAAGAGCTCGTCGACCGGCACGCGCTTGGGTATCCCGAGGACGACGATGTCCGGCTGCCTGTGCTTCCGAACGACGGGCAGTTCCATTGGCGCGCCAAGGGCGAACGCCACATGTGGAACCCGGAGACGATCGCCAATCTTCAAGTTGCGGCGAGGGCCAACAGCGCAGATGCCTATCGGGAGTTCGCCAAGCGGGCGAACGACGACGCTCGTAGCCGCTGCACGCTCCGAGGGCTCATGCGTTTCAAATCGGACGAGTCCGTCCCGCTTAGCGAGGTCGAACCCGCCAGCGAGATCGTCAAACGATTCGCGACGGGCGCGATGAGCTACGGTTCGATCTCGTGGGAAGCTCATTCGACCCTCGCGATTGCGATGAACGAGCTTGGCGGCAAGTCGAACACGGGCGAGGGCGGCGAGGATCGCAAGCGCTACGAGCCTCTCGAAGACGGGTCGATGAACCCGATGCGGTCGGCGATCAAGCAAGTCGCGTCGGGACGTTTCGGCGTGACGATCAACTATCTCACCAACGCCGACGAGATCCAGATCAAGATGGCGCAGGGTGCCAAGCCCGGTGAAGGCGGAGAGCTTCCAGGTCGTAAAGTCGACGAGAAGATCGCGGCGGTTCGTCATTCCACGCCTGGCGTCGGGTTGATCAGCCCGCCCCCCCACCACGACATTTATTCGATCGAGGATCTCTCCCAGTTGATCCACGACCTCAAGAACAGCAACCCGTCGGCGCGGATCAGCGTGAAGCTGGTCAGCGAGGTGGGCGTCGGGACGATCGCCGCTGGGGTGTCCAAAGCGCACGCCGATCACATCCTGATCAGTGGGCACGACGGCGGGACCGGTGCGTCGCCGCTGACGTCGATCAAGCACGCAGGCCTGCCGTGGGAGCTCGGCATCTCGGAAGCCCACCAGACCCTCGTGATGAACGATCTTCGTAGCCGCGTGGTTCTTCAAACCGATGGCCAGATGAAGACCGGCCGCGACGTCGTCATCGGTGCCCTGCTTGGCGCCGAGGAGATCGGACTGAGCACCGCGCCGCTCATCGCCATGGGCTGCATCATGATGCGCAAGTGCCACCTCAACACCTGCCCGGTAGGCATTGCGACGCAAGATCCGGAGCTCCGAAAGAAGTTCAAAGGCAAGCCCGAGCACGTGATCAACTACCTCTTCATGGTTGCCGAAGAGGCGCGTGAGATCATGGCATCACTCGGCCTTCGCACCTTCGACGAGATGGTGGGGCGCGTGGACAAGCTCGATATGGTGGACGCGCTCGTCCACTGGAAGGCGCAGGGTATCGACCTTTCGCCGATTCTCACTCCGGCCAAGAAGAAGACGCCCGACACCGAGGTGTACTGCACCAAGAAGCAAGATCACGGGCTCGACAAAGCACTCGACAATCAACTGATCGAGCACGCTCAGCCGGCGATCAACGACAAGAAGAAGGTCTCGGGCGAGTTCAAGATCAAGAACACCAACCGTACCGTCGGCGCGATGCTCAGCCACGAGATCGCCAAGGCGTGGGGTCACGAGCTCCTCCCCGACGAGACGATTCACTTCAAGTTCGAGGGTTCGGCTGGGCAGAGCTTCGGGGCATGGTTGGCCAAGGGGGTCACCCTCGAGCTCGAAGGCGACGCCAACGACTACGTCGGCAAAGGCCTCTCGGGCGGCAAGATCATCGTCTACCCGTCGAAGCAGGCCACGTTCGTTCCCTCCGACAACATGATCGTCGGCAACGTCGTCCTCTACGGCGCCACCACGGGTAAAGCGTTCTTCCGAGGGCGTGCTGCCGAGCGCTTCTGCGTTCGCAACTCCGGGGCTTGGGCCGTGATCGAGGGCGTTGGCGACCACGCATGCGAGTACATGACCGGTGGGCGTACCGTCATCCTCGGTGACACGGGTCGTAACTTCGGCGCCGGCATGAGCGGAGGGGTGGCGTACGTCCTCGACGTCGACGGCAAGTTCGCCACCCGTTGCAACCAAGAGATGGTCGATCTCGAGCGCCTCCAACACGCCGAAGAGATCGCCGTCCTGCGGGGCCTCGTCGAGGAGCACCTCGAGTACACGGGTTCGGCGGTCGCGAAGCGCGTATTGGATGACTGGGACGGAACCCTAGGGACCTTCGTGAAGGTCATGCCGAGGGACTACAAGCGTGTGATTCGGCAGTCAGGAGACCTCTCGCTCGGCGTGCCGGGGCCCGACGCCCCGGAGCCCGAGAGACGCCCGGCGGCGGAGTAGGAGTCATGGGAAAGCCAACCGGTTTCAAAGAATTTCCGAGGGAGACGGTTCCCTACAGCAACCCGCTGAAGCGGGTCGACGATTGGAACGAGTTTCTCGTCGACGTTCCCGAGGCGCACCTGCGAACTCAGGGCGCACGCTGCATGGACTGCGGCGTCCCATTCTGTCAGTCGGCGACAGGCTGCCCGATCGACAACCTGATCCCCGAGTGGAACGACCTGGTCTATCAGGGGCGGTGGCGGGAGGCTCTCGATCGCCTCCACAAAACCAACAATTTCCCGGAGTTCACCGGGCGCGTCTGTCCGGCGCCTTGCGAAGGGGCGTGCGTCCTCGGCATCAACGAGCCTGCAGTCACGATCAAGAACATCGAAGCGGCGATCGTCGATAAGGGCTTCGAAGAGGGATGGATCGTCGCCGAACCCCCGACTGAGCGCAGCGGCAAGACGGTCGCGGTCATCGGCAGTGGGCCCGCTGGCCTGACTGCGGCACAACAGCTCAACCGAGCCGGGCACTCGGTGACGGTCTACGAGCGCGACGATCGCATCGGCGGCCTGCTCATGTACGGGATTCCCAACATGAAGCTCGACAAGGGCATCGTCGACCGACGGCTAGACCTCATGCGGGAGGAAGGGGTGAAGTTCGTCACCAACGCCCACGTCGGTGTCAACATCGACGTCCGTCAGCTTCGCGACGAATACGACGCGTTGGTTGTTGCGACCGGCGCCACGCGACCGCGCGACTTGCCGATCCCCGGTCGGGATCTTCGGGGCGTGCACTTCGCCATGGAGTTCTTGTTGAAGAACACCAAGAGCCTGCTCGACACGAAGCACGAAGACGGCGTTTACATCGATGCCAAGGGGAAGCGCGTCATCGTCATCGGCGGGGGCGACACTGGGACCGACTGCATCGGGACGTCGTTGCGCCATGGATGCACTTCACTCGTGAACTTCGAGCTCCTGCCGCGGCCGCCTGCCGAGCGCGCGCCGGACAACCCATGGCCGGAGTGGCCCAACATCTTCCGTGTCGACTACGGTCACGAAGAGTCGGCTGCGAAGTTTGGCAATGACCCTCGCGAGTACTGCGTGCTCAGCAAGCGGTTCATCGACGACGGCCAGGGCAATCTCGCGGGCGTCGAGACCGTGCGTGTCCAGTGGGACAAGGACGCGACCGGAAAGTGGCAGATGGCCGAGGTTCCGGGGTCCGAGCAGACCTTCGAAGCCGACCTCATCTTCCTGGCGATGGGTTTCTTGGGTCCGGAGGACACCCTCGCCGAGCATCTCGGCCTCGAGCGCGACCCTCGGAGCAACTTCAAGGCGGCCTACGGCGACTACGCGACCAACGTGGAAGGGGTCTTCACCGCAGGAGACTGCCGACGGGGGCAGTCGCTCATCGTCTGGGGTATCGCGGAGGGACGCGGCGCCGCCCATGCGGTCGACACCTATTTGATGGGCCACTCCGAGCTTCCGTACCCCGACTAGGGCGAGGGAGCGGGCACTATGGCGAGCCCGACGCCAGACACCGTTTCTTTGTGATTTCAGGTGTTTGTGGACCCGCGCGGTGCGCACCCTCCTGTGGTATCAGTGGACAAATCCGTTATTGGTGTGTCATTGTCTGAACTCGGACCGGGTGGATCATGCGCATCGCTGTACTTCAAACGTCTCTCTGTATTGCTCTCGGCGCCGTCTTGGGCGCGACCGCCCCGGCGGCGGCCTCTGAGGATTACTTCGGACTTGGCGACGGACACCATGGAACGAAGGTCGTCTCCGGGGTTGAGGTCGTCAACACCTACAGTCGGCTTGCCAATGATGTCCTGGCGGGCGACGACACGATTGCCGTCGCCGACGGTAGCCGTTTCGCGACCGGCGACCTCGTGCTCGTGTGGCAGGTCAACGGCCAGCCGCTGCCGACCTCGGGCGACCAGACCGAGATCGACCTCTCGAGCGGCCCGGTGGGACAGTTCGAGTTCGCGCGCGTCGAAGGCGTTGCGGCCAATACGCTCACCTTGGCGGACCCGATGGTGAACGCCTTTGCACAGGCGCACAGTCAGGCGATCTTCGTTCCGGAGTACACCGATGTCACCGTCGGCGTCGCCGATGAGATCCAGGCTGCCGACTGGGACCCCAGCCTCGGCGAAGGCGGCATCGCGGCATTCCTCGCGACCGGGACAGTGACCGTCGACGGCCTCGTGACAGCGAACGGCGCGGGCTTTGTCGGCGGAACCGATCGAGGAAACTCGGGCGCCAACGGGTGTACGGGCCTCGACGAGCCGAGCCCGACCGGAGCTGAGAAGGGCGAGAGCATCGTCGGCCTCGATTTCGTCGGAGGCGGACCTCCGGGGGGCACCGGTCGCGGCAACCGTGCGAACGGCGGCGGCGGCGGCGTTTGCCACAACTCGGGCGGCGGTGGCGGCGGCCACGGTGGGCTAGGCGGCCTCGGCGGACGCACATGGCGCGGC